>CALKLP010000039.1 GCA_937991965.1 uncultured Verrucomicrobiales bacterium | reverse complement strand
ATCTGGTCACTCGTGCGATTGGCTATTAACCTGGTTGTGAGAAAAGGAGGACCCCCCGTCTCGCAGTCTTGTAGTCAAGAGGTGATATAACTTGAGCGTGCTACTGGTGTGTTCGTTGCCTTACAAACGTTGTCGTACAGCCCCCAACGTGTCATTAGTAAACTTTGGTACTCCTAATGGCAGTAGCATGGGACGAGGATGCTCGGCCATCCAACGTAACTCTAACCAATCCTTGCAAGCACAAGAAAATGAAAAATTCCATAGAAAAATGATAAATGCTCTATGTAACAGCCGTATTTTAACAACAACAAGAGTAAAAACAACGAGGCATTTAGCGACGTACAAAGCCGCAAGACCTTAGCGTGGCGCGAAAGACGTTGTGTACCAGGTACAACTTCCTGTATGTGTACGTTTTTCTCCAATCAGTTAATCGACAAGCGAGAGCATATACTGTACGCGTGAAAAGGATGCTCATTTTTTTTTATCACAGGTATTGTCATGCAGCCACAATTACCACCGTATACGACCCCCCCAAGGTATGCACAATTAATTTTAAAATCTGATATCGCTGCGGACTTAACTCCAACGGCCTCTCCCGCGCAAACCGCATATTTGCTCGGACGGTTATAACAACTGGTACTCCTCAACCACTGGTACATTATGTGTCTTACTCTAAAGCCAGACCTTTTTTCAATGACAATTAGAATCGCAGAATCACTTCGCATTTGTAGGCAAAGGTTCCCGACGGGGTAAAACAAGGCCGGGCGGTCTTTCCAGACCCGACCTGAGAGGTGTTCAGTTGATAGGCCAAAGGCCGGCGCGGCGCCTGAGAAAAAAATGTCAGGCATCGTCGGCCCGGACCTGCGCGCCACCCACCGATCGTAGTTCTGCGCGTAATACCGCCATCCTGGTGTCTTTGGCGGCGCGGGCCGGCCCGTGACATTGCGAGAACCCGCACGACGTCCCTATCGCACGTCACTGGTCTGCCTGGCCTATGCAAATTGCCGCGGAACGACAACAACATAGCAGCCGTTACACGTTTTTAAATACGGTGCTAGGGATAGATACGGCCTGTGCAGTATCACTTTCACCACTTTCTTCAAAAATCTACCGTACGAAAAGAGCCATCCCACGGTAGAGGTACAGCAAAAAGTTCCCGTTCTCCTAACACGAGCAGCTGAGTATCTCAACCCGAAGAATGAATTCGAAGACATTCGTTCGGGCAACCTGGTCAAACGTCAAGACCCTAGTCCTAAAACGAATTTTACTAGCATAGCAAATTACGCTACCTGGTAGTTCCTCACTTACATAGGTCAACGGGTAAGGTATACCTCTTTTGTGCTCGAAACGTGGAACCCCGACGGTGGGATGACTCAAGGTATCGTCGGGTCAATAATGTATCATCCAACCAGGATAGATATGTCGGTGGAAGCCGAGGCAAGGAGTGACGCGTGTTCTATTTGATGCCTGGGTACCGATGACTTCTTGAGAAACGAGATGAAACCGGAAATGACGAATCTCGATCGATGCCGACCCTAGACACACCTCAATTAGTGTCACCAAGCAGTACGATCGTGGCCGGAACCTTCATCTATGCCGCTGAACTAATTTTGTGCGGGCTGCAGCGCGCCTCTGACAATGTGTGTCGTGGCCTCCCTCGGTGTGATTCAGCTCATTGTTTACAGAAAATTTGCGACAATTTCGTTTATCAACTTATCTACTATTATTCTACGAAAAAGGTTTACGTTCCTATACCGCTTTATATATCAACACCAAGACAGTTCTCTGTAGCACATTAAGGTTTTAATTATCCGACAACTGCAGGCCACTAATGGCTCCTGGTCGGATGCGGGTCAGCCGGCTGATTGACATCGTCAAAACGCACTATTCAAGTAGCGAGTCATGGAAACCCGGTCCTTGCGAAGCCCAGTTATTTTCTCGGACGTCCGCCCGGCCGGACTGTTGGTATTTCCAAACACTGGGTGAAAGGCCGTGCGGGGGAGAGAAGTCGAAATCTCGCCCGCGCAGGTCCGACCCGGCCTCAGAAACGCCGGCCGCGACCTCGGGGGTTTAAATTTATAAGGGCTTAGAAGCCCTGGCTCCGCCCGAGCGCTGAGCAGGCATGATCTCCGGTTATTACCGCTTTGCTGCACGAAAACATACTGTTTCTCCCAAATCCGGGGAAGCAACACGTAAAACTAGACCTCGCATGAACCAGTGTAACACAGAACCAGGGCCATCTGATCCCCAACTTTGTTATTCAACATCACCTGCGGCAACATGTTTATCAGCGTTTGCGGCAGATGTGCTTTTTTTTTTACGATGAACTCGGGCCAGATGTTGAAGATAGTCGAAGCGTTTCGTACCAGCCGCATATACACGGCCTCCGCGAAAGCGGAGTTTAAACAAATGACGGTAAGAGGGCAGGAATGGTATCAATCCACCCCACCCCTCCACTTTATAAGTGATGATAGCTTTCAGCCCTACCCCGTTACCATGTGCGGAGTTTTTCCAACTCCCGTTCCTCATCACGGTTGCCTTAGGTACACCCGTAACAAAAAGTGTTCAGATGAAAAACGGGTATTAAATGACGTCTTCAACGAACATTCGCAGGTGGCTCACCCAGTTATCGCCGTTGACCTCTGTTTCACTGCCCGCTAAAAATTGATATCAACGCAACTACCGTCCCTACTTTCTTGAACGACGATGTCGCCGCTTTTCACTGTTTACCACTTGTTTACGGATTTAACAAAGGTAACAAATCACGACCAGACTTGCCTCTGTTTATTGTGTTCAGCGTTCTATGTTGCCATTTTAGCTATCGCTAGGTGCCAGTTCTTCAGCTTATCCTAGCTTCCACTGTACACACTTACGGCGCTCGGCTGTATCTTCGGTGGCATCGGGGGAGATAATTCGCATACATTTGGACCCCAGTGCGTTCCAACATCTACTATCGCACTTGGTAGGTGACAACATATCTAGGCCCCAGCAATTCACGGGTTTATAAGGGTGACAATGCAAATCGTCTATTAGCTTTGTGTCAAAAACAATGTTTAGTGATTGAAGGTTTGCGATGAATACCTGATTTCATCTGAAAACGCTCGATAGCGTCATTA
>CALKLP010000038.1 GCA_937991965.1 uncultured Verrucomicrobiales bacterium | reverse complement strand
CAACTTTGCCTGTAGACGAACCAGGACTTTTGGTCACTACCGCGAACGGTCCCTGCAACCTAAATCGGCTTGTCCAAACTCGATACGGTACTACCTTAGAGGTCTCCCACAACACGAGAATGAAACTGCCTTCGTCGTACTCGTGTGATTTGTTCACAATCACGCCTAGGGTCACCCTCTTCCGTGCGGCCGAAGCTCAAGGTACGCGACCTTATACACGTATAGTGAGAGGTTCAGTGTTTAGGCACGTATTCTCTTCACCCAGGGGACCGAAGTCGTACCTATAGGGCTAATACCGAGAGCGTTACCCACACCGCCGACGCACCTCCCGAAGGTAGAGTGCGGATCGACTAGACCAGTACACTGTGATCCTCCCCGAGGATCAGTGATTCGTTTCTCAACGATTCTTGGTCGGACCCTCGCTCAAGTCAGATTTCCAATGGCACAAGCCTTTCACCAAGAGCGAGGGTTTCTTCCACTGAGGATTTGGCAGTGCGTTGGCCACTAGGGACTTTCTTCCTCCCGACTAGCGGGAAGCTCACCCACAGCTCACACAACGACTGCCACGGCAAAGCTGAAAAACACAAAGTTGAATTCCAAAAAACTGAGAACTGACAAACCACCAAACTGAAAATCAGCTGAAACGGCGCTGAAAACGACGGCGAAAACTGAAAAACTGAAAAACCAAACTCCAAAGCAAAGACTGAAACTGATACCTTCTTCTTCTGCTTGACGAGCTGAACAAACTGATACTTGAACGACGGCGAAAATCGAAGTTGAACACTTTCACCGGCGACGGAAAACCACTCACGACGACGGCAAAACACGGAGACGAAGGCAGAAACCAAGACGAAAACGGCAGCGGGAACACGAAACGACAGCGAAAACAAACTGAAAACGAAGACTCAGACAGCGGTACGATAACGTTGAACTGGGCCCATAACCTATTGGTAGGTCAGCGGGGCGAAGGGGATGCGAAGGACGGTTGATGAGATGTGGTTGGAGAAGTTGATGCCGATTTACTTCGAGTCGCCAAGTTCTGGCGCTACTTATACACTTTGGTAAAACTTCTAGAACTCTACTACGAACTCTACGACACACATACTACAAATGTATTGGTCCTAACACATGTCCCCGTCCTGCAACCTTGCCAGCCTGGCGATGGCCCGATGAACAATACCGAAAACCGCCTTACGAATTGACACTGTCATGATGGAGAAATTAGTAAGGCAGTACAACAAAGCACAGCAAAGCACAAATTCCCTTACTAATCCAAATCCAGCGTGTCACAAATTCGTAAGGCACGTTTACAGCTCACACGTTGCCTTACGAATTCTAAATCTCTCGCGAGGCACGTTTACAGTGCACACGTTGCCTTACGAATTTCGATCTCTCGCGAGTTCTTATTGACTGTCGATCACAACAGTGCACAAATTCATATCTCGCACGAGTTATTATTGCACGTATACTATATTCTCATCCTGTAAACATACTGTACTGTAGTTGAACTGTAAACCCGTGGCACGTGCCAGGCATCCGCCACCAAGACCACAAACTCCGTCTGTAAGATCCCAAGCGTACTGTAGGCATCTGACACTGTAATGAGGCCATGTGTCCAGGTCATACACGTGTCAGACGGAGAAAATGAAACATGCTCAGAATGTACTGTACAGTGCAACCGTGTACAGATTTCACACGTGTACACGTTGAAAACCAAACATGCTCCGGAGGTACGGTAGAGGTCAACCGTGTACAAATATGACACGTGTACACGTTGAAAATCAAAGTTGCTCCCCGCGCCGCGACGAGTACTTTTGCTTTCCCACGTGTCATCCGTGTCAGTCCGTGGCATGCGTGTCAGCATGTGGTCGTAGAATTACAACACTCCCCCTCGATCACATGCTTTTACTACAAGGGGCTACTGCAAGTCCCAAAAGTTCTACAAACCTCTGGAACAGAATTCGTCCAAGTGCTTTCGTCAATATGTCTGCAGGCATCGATGTTGTCGGACAGTGCATCAAGTACACAATGCTCCGCTTAATTGCATCTCGCACATAATGGTACTTCACATCAACATGTTTGTTACGACGATTAATTGACTCATTTTGTGCAAACGATATTGTCCCTGCATTGTCACACCCCATCCTAATCGTTGGATCAGAATCAAGTCCAAGCACATCTGCAACCACTTGACGCAACCAAGTTGCTTCCTTACACGCTTCACATAGCGCAATGTACTCAGCTTCACAAGTTGAAGTCGCAACTACAGTTTGCTTTCGGGAACTCCAACTGATTGCGCCACCGCAGAACTTGAACACATATCCACTGGTAGACTTGCGAGAGTCTTGACAACCAGCCCAGTCAGCATCACTGAAACCGGTCAACTCGGGCAATTTGGATTTATTGTCAAACACGATTCCCAGGTTTCGGCTCCCTTTCACGTACCGCATGACTCGCTTTACACCAGCCCAATGTGACTCACAAGGGTTAGCAGAATGTTGAGACAGCTTTCCAATTGCGTATGCCAAGTCCGGACGGGTGCCCACCATCAAGTACATTAGACATCCGACTG
>CALKLP010000037.1 GCA_937991965.1 uncultured Verrucomicrobiales bacterium | reverse complement strand
CTTGCGTCGGTGACTCTGCACCTCGCTGACCAAAACACGTTAGTCGTTTTTTTTCGTTGCGGCGTAACTAACCGTCCCGTTTGGTATTGATATCGAGAATGGTAAACAGCAGCATTATTAGCATGTGACCGCAAGGAACAGGGGGATGATTCGAGCGAACTACACAGAACCACTTAAAACAAGTGGCCAAAAGTGGCCAAAAGGGGATAAAAACAACATAATCCCCCTATCGCAGCATCGGTCAGCTCTGTATCTACTCTCGAAACATATATTGGGCATTACAATGATTGTATCCGATTAACGATAACTTGCGGCTAAGAGTGTTCCATCGAAGGTGCTTTGTGAAGCTCCTGACCCGATTGCTTTAAGTACTACAACCATTAAAATTTAACGAACATATTGCAATGAGGAATGCCCTTCCAAGACGCTGTGAGGATGATATCGATGTTTTTCGTAGAAGGGATACAACTGTATCTCCGTTGATTTCTTCGACAACTGGTGCCATTGTGTATAATGGCAGTGGTAGCGGACGCCAGATGCCCAAGAAACGTACGACATGAGTTCTGCTTTTCATTCACCGATGTCAACACGAAACGAACAGCCGATCGTGGGAAATGATGTCAGCACGAATTGTAATGCAACACGTCGGGATGGAGAGGAACTTCCCAGAAATCGGAACGGAACCTAGACACATCAGAAAGGGGACGGAAAGAGAGTTTTAGCACTAGTGCACACCCTATCGCTATGCAAGCCATGCACGGTATGTAGTATCATGCACTTGGGATCATTGACGCGTGAAGGTGACAACCATGACAAACATCCATTACGAGGTACAACCGTGTCATGGCTGAAGGTGTAGTTGTTTGGGGTGAGATCTGGAGAGTTTGTCGATATATCGTTACCTGGCTCGTGTATATCGCATAACCGACCGTACAAGAGCCCGGCATCGACATAAACGAGATAGGACAACTTTCTTCAATGTGTCTACACGGGGCGGGAATCCACTCCTTTCTTGGTTGAAGCGGAAATGAAGCCCGACGTAAGTACAAGCCGGTTGGAACTAAACGTATCGATTACTCAGCCTAGCAACGGTCGACGAGATGTATGCGTAAGGCCTCAGAAAATCGCTCACGTGATCTTTGAACGCTTGACAAACGTTTGGCACGTTTACCGCTTTTATATTCGAGTTTAGGTGTGAGAGCTTTCAAAACCAATAGGCTCATTGATATGTGGGGCGTATGATAAAACAATGCAACCGATTGTCAACACTAACTTCCAAGACACTCCAACAAACGCGTTCTTGTACCGCTGCAGTAGAGCTTAAACATTAAATTACGTCGTTTGGAGTATATTTCGGTCTAATACCAAAACAGATGTTCTCTTTCCATAAGGTCATCGAATGGAAAAGAGATTCCTGATGCTGGACATACTTTGCCCCACGTAGAACAAACGACAACGTCGTGAACTTTATGGGTGGCGAATTCATGAAAACCTCAGATTCACCCTTGTGGTGGACACCGACCAGGTTTGTTTGTAAACAGTGTTTGGCGGCTGGAGCGTCAAGATCGGAAACACGTACTCCAACAGGAAAATCTCGCCTGTTTTGTATTGTTAATGGTAATGTCGATAGCACTTCGATCAACCTCCCACCCCCGACAGCATGAATCAAGGCAGCATTATGCATGGTTGGTTTGATGTATGTACCTAAGCTATTCATTGGTCGGGACAAGCATTATTTTGCATAATTGATATAAAACTATGTACCTAAGCTTGGTCCGGACAAAGGCAACGTTAAGGAGGAAAGTTTGGGAAGTTATCGGATAAGAATGGATGTTCAAGGACATCAAGGGACGTTGAAGGATGTGAAGCGACGTTACGGGATTTTAAGGGATCTTGAGGGACTTTATGGTGTACCCCCCTTCAACGAGAAACTCTGTACATCACGGACATGAACACGTTAGAGAGGATATTTTCGGCGCAAGCGTAGGTTTTTTTTTCCTTATCACTTCACATCGCAAGAAAAAAACCTAAACAGCCCGGAAGCTTTTAATCCCCAAAAAACAGAGAGGACGATCATGAGAGTGTCGACGAGCAACGGCAAACAAACGGCCTCACCCCCCCCCCGGAAGCCTAGCCCAAAATCCGCACGACCTAGGTTCGCCGGGCGCCGCTTGGCAACAGTGTTGGACGATGCAATGACTCGGCTGATTTAATGCACGCTGGCAATTAACGCGCACTAATCATTTTTCTCCCCAACGGCAATTTCTTATCACCGCTTCTTGCGTCGTTCGTATTGACTTGACTCGCAGGTGCAGTCCGGGCGGGATCGTCGTCTAAGTTGTTCATGGAAGGCACAGCAGGGTTTTTCCACAATTTCGCCGTCCACACGGGAGGTTAGGACTTGGCGTGATTCAATCCACCATAACGGTGAAGCAAAAACTCTTCAAATGCTCCACCTCACACGATTAGCTTCCGTTTCACCCTAGGCAACGCAATATAAAGACAAGTTGATGGGCCGTGGATGAAGAATCATCATCAACAGGTTTACGCTTCATGATTTTTCAACACACCCAAGGAGGTCCAACGGCCGTATTGTGCAAGAATTTATCACTTTCAACACTTCCCTTAAAAAGTTAACAGTTTCATATTAATCGTGTACACCACCCCCAGCGCTATATGTAGTATGCTTGAAGAGTGCCACAGTTGAGGTGGACCGTCAGCACGAATGCAACTGCTGAAAAGGTATAATAATTGAATGGTCCCACAGTTTGGGTGGACCGTTAGCACGAATGCAACTTCTGAAAAGGTGGCACAATGCGGTTGAAACGTCATGCGGTGAAGGTGGAGTATTGGGGCCGAACCCCTCCACACCTCAACTGAGAACTGACGCGTGAAAAAAACGAAAAGAGGTAGCACGTTTCGCCTCAAGTGTTTTCTCACTGACGGGGCTCCTTAGTCCTAGAGGTTGCGATCTATGCGTTATACGATTCACTTCGAGTACCTAAACCATGGGAGTTATTCGGTGGCAGTTATATTTTCGCTCATAAATTTGTTTTTGGGAGATGTCTTAATAGCTCCCAAACCGAGGAACCCCATGAAAAAAGTGGTGCACCTCTTTCATAGCACGCGTCAAACTACACGATGTCATCGATATAACCAGAATACCGCTATAGCGTTGCCGTCTGTGTTCATAGACCAAGCGATTTCTCATCGAATTGAACTGTCTTGTTTTTTCTAATGGTTGTTTGTGGTTGAGGTGTATATATATAGCTTCTCAGGTACATCTCATCTTGGGGTAGACGCATCATCCTTTCTACGGTTGAGGTACACCCAAGTCTTTCTTCACAAGCTCACCGGTCGACGCGCTTCGAACCCCACACAACCCTCGCCCTTGCGCGTACCGTTTCAGTCAACCCGAGAAATGATCATGTGCACGAGGTGCAGAACGTATGAAGCCAGTTATCCCAAACTAGGGGTGATGCAGAAGAACTTTGAGCTACGGACATGAGCTCAATATATCTATCGAGGATCCATTAGCTGCGAGCACGTTTGGTCGGGCAACCCGACCAACATCTGCATGAGCTACTCGTAAAGCGAATATATTGGTAGAATTGTTATACCAACCGATGGATCCACAAGTGAGGAGTTTAACGTGTCAACCTGCTTGGCCCCTGCACGTGAAACCCATTCATCGTGTGATGGATGAGTTGCGTTCTGTATGGCATACTAATGTCGTCGCAGGTGTCGATAATTTGTCGATAACGGCCGCGTTTCGACGGTAAGGTGGCGCCAGATACATTGTTTACATAATGAAACCCGTCAGATTCCCTCTCGGAAAGGAACATATTTCTGACGATATTGGTGGATTCCGGTGCACTGATATGCTGTCCAGATTTGTTCAACGTGATTTGATTGAGGGTGCTACTACCCAACGAATGAGCATCGTGTGGAACGGATGCATAGCGTACGAATGACTACGATTCCAACCCCCCTCCAAAATGCCACCATCCTACGCGCTCGTGCTCGTGGCAGCGACCGAAGCTATTGTGGGGGGGGGTGCCCGTTATAACACGGTAAGGTCTTGTCCATTTATTCGGGTGACTATGAACGTCGTTGATGAATGCTATCAGGCATCAGGTGATTCAATAGGCGCGCCATAGCTAACCATTCCATGGCAGCTTCACATCGAAAGAAAGAAAACAGTACGGAAGGCGAGGACTGAGAACCGCAAAACAATATATTGGGAGCACCCGAGCGAGTGACCGACAGCCAGCTGCCAAACAAAAACCAAGAAACATCGTTGTATCGGGGTCACGGTCCACCCATGTCTGCCGTAGAAATCGCTCCTTGGTATGACTAGTTATTGTTAACCATGCTGTTGCCGTGAGTACATTATAGAAAAATACTATAAAAAAAATTGCGGCACTGGGCATCCACAAGACACTTACCACGCCGCTTTGTTCCTTTATCACGGCCCATTCTGCAGGTGCGATTGCTGCCGATACTTTTTCCGAGGTATACCTGGATGGGAGCATATCGTTTGTCAAGAACTCAGGGTATAAATTGGGAGGTACGAATGTTGCAACAGTGGGATTGTATAGCGGACCGAAAAGCAAACAACGACCGTAGTACCGCATGTCATCCAAGGATATTTCTTCGGCGGCTGTAGTCGGCAAATCGTTTGCCTAAACAAGTGCGGAAGAATGGAAGTGCCTCCTCTGGTAATTTATTTCGGTCCATGCATCAACCGTTGTTGTTGAGCTCTGTCGGAGCTAAACTTGGCGCCGAACGAGTACACCCGGACCTCGTTTTCCGTGAAGCAGATCGTCACAGGGATTGGGCAAAACGCTTCTTCTGTCAGGCGGAAGGCTGGCGGCACACGCAATCCATGTTTGATGCATCGCACATCCGGGTTTACATCACTGGTCCAGCTGCGGGACATCGCTACGGTAGTGATTTCACGCTTGAATGTTGTGCACCAGTTTT
This sequence comes from uncultured Verrucomicrobiales bacterium, assembly GCA_937991965.1. Taxonomy (GTDB): domain Bacteria; phylum Verrucomicrobiota; class Verrucomicrobiia; order Verrucomicrobiales; family Akkermansiaceae; genus WTJZ01. The sequence continues at coordinate 2,333 of CALKLP010000037.1, read as the reverse complement.
GAATTGCTACTTCTTACTTGGGGAGGTCTACTCTCCAAAGAAAGCATCCATCGAAAGCCTTCATCGAAAGCCTCCACCGAAAACCATCATCGACAGCCGTCATCGAAAGCCTCCATCGAAAGCTTTCATCGAAAGGCTGATATTTGGTCATTCCAAACGTATTCTTGCACATAAACAATGGCATGACGAAGAAAATGGACAAAACATATTTGAAAAATAAGAAACTGTGTTTCCACAAGTACGCGTTAAGGAATCCTGTCGTTTAAAAAAATGCTTCGTTCAAAAAACACAAACTCTGTCGTAACATGCGCCCGCTTCAGTTGTCGACCCCAACTTGCCGCGAACACGTCGTCGCAGGCGGACGGCCGACCGGTGTACTTGCGTATGTCGGGGGACTTGCTTGGAATCTCTGTTTGGTGTATCTTCAATTCATTTCCATGTCGTTTCTCTGGTACGGTTGGGGGAGTTATTTCAGGGTTTCGCATTGGTTGCCTTGCCTAAATGTCTAACGTTGTGACGGCAGGGTACTGTCACCCAGCATTGTTTCGTTACCCTCCGCGCACTAAGCTTGTTTCTATTCCGTGGTTGAACGACATTCATTGCGTATCTCGCGATTGGATTATACTTGGTGGTAAATGAAGTGACACATAACTTTCTACATTACCCTTCCCTCGACAAGACCAATGGTCAAACCACACGCACACGACCCGCGTCTTCAAAGCAAGGGTCAGTATCATACTTCATACCTGACACATTGTGCTTCTTTTGATGTGAATGATGAGTTCAGATGCCGATAGATGCGTCGAAATTCAAGCGCAAATCCGAACGTCTGCGTCAAAGGGGCGCAGTCCATCGACCGTAGGACGCAAGCGACAGCACAAAGGGTGGGAATATCCACATGGCTATTTTTTGTTGTAGGTCGCAAGGTTGCTCAATTCGGTATATTGTCAAACTTTTTTGTCTGGTACATTTCCAGTATTTTTTTCCGAGACTCTTGAGGCGAGAATTTAGCTGTTTAGCCACCCCCTCCCCGCCCCTCAGAATAACAGCGTAGACTTTACTCAACAAAAAAAACCTCGATCATTTTTTCTTTGGACGCGATGCTGGGTGTTGTTCTTCCACCAAATGACCCAGGCTGTCGGACATCACTTGTCGAAGTATGACGCCCCAACATTGAAACCACGCACAAACCACTGTTGCATTGTTTGGTGGGTATTATGTCTGCTGGTATGATCGCTTTACATTTGCTTGACGCGCGTCTAATTTTGGTATAGTAACGAGTTTTAAGGACCTGAAGGGGCTGAATGGCCACGTCAGGCATGCTTTTCTGTGGTTTAATTCATTGGTATATGGCGCAGCCTTCATCCCAGAGACGCGTCTTACCGAAACGTCATATATTCCGAACAAGACCAAATAGGCCCTATCAACAGATGCTTGAAGAAAGGTTACATGCGATGCCCTATAATCGGTTCGTTGAAAAATGCGCTAACGTCCACAGCGTTCCTCATCGAATCTAGATCGCCCCATTAACTCAACGCTTGCTAGACTAATGCAATATATTGCACTGCGGCTGTCATTGATCAGATTAAGTAGCGTTCAGGGTATCATGTCCCTTGATCATATATGTAAATACGGCGAAAGCGTCAACCATTCGAACAGCACCCGACGCAAACTTCAAACGGCGCTCCGCGTTCAGTAAGGCGAGAGTGCCGCATCGTTGCAGGGATTCCATGCACGTGAATGAGCAAATCATTATCAATGTAGTTGTTTTGAACCTCGATAAAACCAACCTAGGCCAGGGGCGCTCCTCGCCCAACCGCCACGTATTGTTACCTGGTGGCGTTTACATCGATTCTCACCTAGATCGTGAACGGCTAGATCAGGGTCCCGCGTCGTGCAACTCTACTGGTATTATGCTTTTCACCGAATTCGATCGTCTGCCTCCTGGCTAACAGCTGAAACGCCGCCGGAGAGTGCCGCTCGCCGTAGTTTCAATTCCTCGTACTCCTGCATCGTTGATTGGTATAGCATAGGCTCAGACTACTCATTTTCCCACTTGGTTCGGCGTAAGTAAACATTATGGGTGATAGGCCCACCATTGAGTTTCCAACGTGGTGAGACATACCTCTCTCGGGGGCAAGTGGCATCAGTGCCCTTGATCGTGGCTACAAACCATGTTCTCTCTCAGGACATCGTTCAAATAGCGCCGTGGGGTGGAGTGGCCCGGCACCGCCCCGAACGTTTGTCAGTGATTCGTTCCTTGATAGTTTCGTGGTCATCACTCGGTCGTGTCGCCGCCCTTTTGCCGGTTCGCTGAGCTTTGACGCCTTATT
>CALKLP010000036.1 GCA_937991965.1 uncultured Verrucomicrobiales bacterium | reverse complement strand
CTGGCGTCGGCCAAGAACACGGGGTAACGGGTGCAGTTGTACAGCCAGTGCATCAGGGCACTTTCGTCGACAACGCTTTGCAGTGACCACTGGTGTGGAAGCTCCCCCGCGATGTAGCTCCGGCAAAGCTTGCTGTCCGGCCTTATATGGAGATTCACTTTATTAAGTGCTCTTTTCAGCTTGAATTTTCTCGCGTTTGACGCCATCTGATAGTTGTTAGGGTATTTAAGAGAATATTTCCGGTAATATATTATATATAAAATATGTATGTAAAAGCACCAATTAAAACTACTCGATATGCGAAAAAGAGTCATGACACCAGCAGTAGACGAAATGACCGTGAAAGAAGAGAGGGCATGTCTGTCGGAGATAAGAGAAAACAACTCCGAAATCTCCCACAATCACCGACTACAAAACGGTTGGACAGCGGGCTACTTCGCCTTGAAATACGTGACGGGGCACTATAGAAAAAGAAAGGGAAAAGAAACAAACGCCCAACACGGAGTAGAATCCAGAAACGGTTTTGCAAATTGCACGGACGTACAGACCTGGAAAAAAGAAGAATCTTCGTACATAAGTGATCCATTCGCGCCGCGACCAGTGACTATGCAAGACACACACACAAAGCAATCCAAACGAACACAGAGGTACAGATCCACAGCGAAATCGCGAATATTGGGCATGACGGTCGGCGACATAAGGTACTGCTTCCAACAGCTCAGAAGCGCGGGCGAATTCCTTACACCGGATTTCGTGCTGTACAACGGCCAATGTTCGGGTGAATTCGCGCTGTGCTACCTTATAGAGACGTCCAACTCTATGCGGAGCAGAAGAAAAAGAGAGACCAATCTGGCCAAGGAGCAACAAAAAGCGGCGCAAGTTATTGACTACCCAATCAGCCAACTACCCCAGTCGTGCATCAGCAAGAGAACACAAAACGGCAAGGTGACTTTTGACTAGCTCAGCTGACACATAGAAGCTTTCACCTGCTGCATTATGTCTTCTGTGGACAACTCCCCGTTCTCTATTTGTTGCTGGTACTCGTGCACTTTGTCGTCTACGAACTCCTTTAGAGCGGGGGGGACGAGGCACATAATACTATTCATCATTGCCTCGGCATTCTCCGGGTCCATAGTAGACGCACTTGCAAGTATTGTGTCCACACTTGCTATGTTTATTGTATCTACCGTGCCTGCTTCGGTCAAGGTGCCCGCAGCAGTATACAAACCACCAATGTACTCCCAGATGGCATCCTTCGTTGCATCGTCAGTAGACTCGTAGGCTGACTTTATGTCTATGTTTAAGCCTACGGATGTCACGGCATCCTGGAGGGTTTGTACCATAACCGGATCTCTGTTTTGCACAGCTCCGGCACGGAAGCCCCCCATAATAGACTGGAAAACACACAGCGGTAGTGGGGTGCTGCTGTTGTCTTTGATTATCTTTTTCAGTGAATCAACCGCCAGTTCCAGACACTGGTACTCGTCGAACGTAGAACTCAAGTCTTCCATAAATTCACACAAAAGCGCGTTGAAGTTTTCCTTGCTAGACATAGTGACAGACCAAGAACAAATGTACAACACAAAATAAAAGTAGCCAAGCACACGACAAGTGAGCGGACGAACTGGTTCGTTGTCATTGGTAATCAATATCTTTGAGCTAAAGCCACAACTAACATGGCAGTGGTAGTGGGAAGACTGGTGAGGCTTCGCAAGAGCTTCTTGGTTGACGATCAATTGGACCTCGCGGCCATGAAATCCGAGCTAACAATCCGCGGGACGAAGATATCGGACTTTGGGTCAAGGGAGCCGCTTATCTGCTACAGAGAACGGGGCGACTACATATATGTACCTAAAGCATTCGGCCTGAACTTTGCCAAAGAACGTGCGTACACGTTCTCACGAATCGACCACGCTGGGGACACAATAAACGTGTCTTTCGCGGGGAGACTACGCGACAACCAGGTGCAGCCAGTGCAAGACACTATCGAGGCGCTCCGCGCAACAGAAGGGGCGGTTATGCACATGTACTGCGGCTTCGGCAAGACAACATGCTGTAACTTCGTCACCTGTACCCTACGGCTGAAGACTCTCGTTCTCGTTCATTCGACATCTCTCCTCGAACAGTGGAAGCAACGAATCCAATGTTTCGTCACGGGGGCATCTGTCGGGATAATCCGCCAAGACACTTTCGACGTGGCAGACAGAACACATGTTATCGGTCTGATGCAGTCCATATGCAAAAGAGAGTACCCCCCACACTCGTTCGCATCATTCGGACTTACGGTCATCGATGAGTGTCATCACGTGTGCGCCGATAACTTGTCCAAGTGCCTACAAAAAGCGGGCTCAAGGTACAGGCTGGGATTGTCGGCAACGCCGTATCGCAAGGATGGTTTCACGCCTTTCCTCTTTCAAGCAGTGGGTGCTATATCCTGCACGATTGACAGGGACCACACTACCCAGGAAATGAACGTTCACGGAGTGCAGCTCGAAGTCGGGCCTGACGCCGTGCACTACGTATGCAGGTCGGGTAAACAGTCCATCAACATCGCGCGAATGATTACAGACCTGACCGAACACGACCGCCGTACCGCTCTAATTGCACGATGCGTGCACCGCCACGCTAGTAGCGGCAGGCAGGTCATGCTGCTTAGCGACAGGAGGGAACACCTCCGCGCCATCGACGCCCAACTGGCAAGCGAGCAAGGGTCGGCGTACACCACGAGCTTCATGGTGGGAGGTGTATCTACCGAAGCAATGCGCCTCGCAGAAACAGCGACAGTAATCTTCGCAACCTATGCGTACGCTTCCGAGGGAGTGGACGTGCCATCGCTCGACACCGTCGTGTTTGCCACCCCCAGAGTGGACGTCGTCCAGACCACGGGAAGGATATTGCGCAAGCATGACGACAAGCACAAGCCGCTGGTCGTTGATTTTGTTGATTCTTTTTCACTATTCAAAAATCAGTTTACCAAGAGGCTTCGCTACTACAGGAAACTCGGGGCGCAAGTGACGTACATGGATCAATATCTAAACGAACTACAACAAAAGAAAAAGCCCGAAAATCGTAAAGAACAAGCGTATGCTTTTCTGTAAAGTTAGGCGAGGAGATTTAGGCCTACAGGGTTAGCGCCTTGTGCGCCAACGTGCACTGGAGGCATTTGCGCTGGGAGCGCGCAGTCAATTCCTGGCACAACCCCATTGTCTTCACCCGCATTTAGGCACGAAGGCATAATCGGCGCGCCAGATTCATCAAATCGTATTGTCGATCCTTCCGGATGTGTTGGTAGGCTGTTAGGTACTGTACGCATGGCGTTTTGCTCAAAGTTGCCGTATTGGGCGTCCCAATTGTTGGGTTTCCAGCCCCCATTAGAATATACCAGAATACCAATACCAATTTTCAGCATTAGCATCTTCATCGCGAGAATCTGACTCTGGTAAGCTTTTTCCGTAATCCGCTCGACCCAGCTTAAATCAGGGTATTTGAAGTATTTCACTTGCGCTTTAGCGGACAAAACGCCGTTGAGTGCATCTAGGTTGTTCTTCCGCATAGAGTAGAAGCCATTGTTTATCTTTTTCGTGAGCAACTCCGTGTGCACGGTCGTCATTTGGAGTGTCGGTGCCCTCACGTACACCCATAAAACATGACGCTTGTGCAGAAAGAAAGCGTTTATACTTTTTCGGTGGTGATCAGACGCTTCAAGCAACCAGATTAAGTCTTTTAAACCCGCATTTCTGTCAGGCATACTTCGGAAAATGGTGCTCTGACCTTTGTGGCGATCCCAAAGCTCGTCGTGTGTAGTCCAAAAATTGAATCCTTGCAGAACCCCTCTAGCCCAGCTAAGCTCGTTTTCCTTTGCGAATATTTCTACGTCGTTTCTGTTCATAGCGGACGCGATTTCGGTTGTGGTGGTTTGGTTGGAAATGTCTGAAAGGAACCCAATCTTGACGGTGTTGTGCTGGAACGAGAACTTTTTCACGATCGATAGAGCTGCAATATCACCGACGGTCAGGTACAGCTGCTGTTCAGCGCCAATATTATTTCGAATGGCGTTTTCCGGGGTGTAGTACGTTTTGTTACAAGCTGAGCACGTTATACCGGCTGTGGGTTGCATGTAAAATAGCCGGCCTTTACTTAGCCACTTTTCGTTTAGCGATATATAGTCGTGCCACTCTATTCTGGCAACACCATCTAGCAGCTTGTTTATCTCGCCAAATTTCACTTTCATCAGCCAATACCTTGATTGAAGCTCTTCCACTAGAAGTCTCGTCACGTCGTAACTTGCGTGGACGTCATTATTGCCCGGGGGGGGTAATATCGACAGCCACACAAAAGACCATCTGTGCAGCAGGAATACGTTCATGCCAATCTTGTGTCTCTGAGCATTTTTCAAGGCCCAACAAACGTCGTTGATGTTTGCACTCCTGTCATTCATCGTCCTGATCAGGGTTTTATCAAGTATGGTCGTCTTCAATTGGTCGAATTCTTGGTGGTCTTCGCCTGTCGTGAAATTTACTCCTTTCAGGACGCCTGTGAAAAAATCTGTCCATGATATCTTTGTGGAGTTGGTGTCGTATGTCGAATTGGATTGCAATTTAACGTTTCTGTCGAAGTTGTGGTCGAACATGTCGCGCTGTACGGTGATTAGTCGCGATTTACCTGATTTGTACGCAGCTCTTTTGATCCGCAAGAGCTCTTCCAATTCTTCACTGCTAATGCTGTACTTGGGTTCGATTCGTTGAACGTTTGCGGAGTATTCTCTACCGCACACCGTGCAATCCGCCATCGCTGCGTTTTATCTATTGGTGTATAACATTAAAAATTAATGTATTGGTAAAATAATATGATTAAATTATACAAGCGACCCCTTCGGAGTGAGTCAGGTTGCTCGAATTTAAATGTTGCCTCACTCCTATGGTCAATACGGCAAAGAGTGAAAACTCATAGAAAACCATCTACATTCCTTCCGGTTTTTCTAGCCAATGTATTTCTTTAGGCTTTCTCTGTATCAGCCGGGGTGCTATAGGAACACCGATATGTACAAAGCTCAAATTTAGATGTCAATCAGAAACCGAAGGGAGCGTAGTCCGACGTTCCTCGCCGCGTGGCCGTCTCTCGAAGCTGTTGACCCGCAGGAGGAACACCTGAAAGTACGGTCGTTGAGAGTCATTTTGCGATTGATGACACCACAAAACCCGCATTGCTTCGTTGTGTAGGCCTCGTTGCAGAGTCGGATCTTGACGTCGGTATATTTTTGAGCCATACCGATGAGCTTACTCCGAAACTTGTAGTGCGACCATGTCATCATTTTCCTGCAAGTCTTGGAGTACAGCCTTTTGGATGACACCATCTGGCTTGTCTTGAACTCGGGTAGAAGAACGACGCGGTAGGTGTTGACCACCCACGAGCAGATCTTGTTGTGCAGATCCTCCGTGCGGTTCCTTACCTTCTCGAACAATTTGAGCACTCTTCTCTTCAAGTGCCTCCTCCACCTGGAAGTGTTACTACACCCGTCCGTTTTCAGCGTGGACTTGAGGCGGTCCGCCATCACCAGGAGCCTCTCTTGCTTCTCGAAAGTACCGATTTCTCCCCACGTACCGTCTGGAGAGTGGTATGTCAGGAATGTTTTTGCACCTGGATCGAACGCAACCATATCCCCATAAAGCTCCGGAAATCGAGAGGACTGCGGTACCTCGTAGGACACGATCGCGTAGTACTTTCCCGTCCTGGTCTTGGTGATCTTCATCTCGGTGCGCGTGAATGCAGTGTCGTTCCTGTCCGTGAAAACCTTCGGTATCTTCCCCATCACCTTAAACTCCATTGGTTTCCGGTTGTACACCGTGCAAATAAACGATCCTGAGGGGGCGTTGGGTTGATCAACTTTCTTGATCATGGACCTCTCGAAGGGGATAGTTTCCTGCCTACATCGGTATCGGCTTTTGTATCCTATTTTAAAAGCCTTGAGTTTCTCGTTCGCTACCAGGTCGAGTGCCGTCTTCTTGTTTTTGAAGAACTCTTCGACGGCTTGCTGCTTGGCGTGACTTGGACAGGAATCCTTCCACTGCTGTCCTTTCTCGTAGTAGTTGGGTTTGTTGGTCAACAACGCCCTCCACTTGGAACACTCCTTAGCGCCGGCTCCTTGGATGAGGCCATCGTTCTCTGCTTTAACACACTCGTTGTAGATGTACCTGTGAACGCCGAAACAGCCTTTCAGGATCTCTTTCTGAACCTCAGTCGGAACAATTCGTATCTTCCTGCATCGCAGCAGTACTCCCTTCGCCTTCATTCTCACGGACTTCTTGATCCTCTTCTTCGGTCTCTGCTGTTTTTCTGCTTCTTGTTCCTCCTCCTCCTCCTCCTCCAACCCCTCTTCGTCGGGGTCCTCCTCCAGATAGAACACCCCCTCCTTTGCCTTTGCCTTTCCCTTTCCCGTCACTTTTCTTGGCTTCGTCTGAGTTTTTTTTTGAATGGTACTTTCTCCGTCCATAGTGTCGGCAGGAGAAAACGTGAATGATTGAGAGGAGGTCCTCTCCCAGCTCGGACTCAGGACGGAAGCCGTCACCTCCGGTTTCTGTCTCAGGTTCACTGAGAACCACGAGCTTTCCTCCTGCTTCCTCAATAAGGAACCTGAGTAGCTCAAAGCCGAGTCGGGACAACCTGTCTCTGTGGGCCACCACGACTTCGCGTATAGACCCGTCAAGGCAGTATCGAAGAAGGGTTTTAAGTCCGGGTCGAGACCAATTAATTCCCGAACCGACATCCCGTATGACTTGATGTCCAGGGCATTCGCCTGACAGATACTTGACTTGGCGTTCCAAATCGGCCTTTTGTTTGACGGAGGATACACGGGCGTAGACGACCCTCTTTCCTGAGCACTTGGAGTTGCCGTGAGCGACCTCGACGGTAGGGGCAATGGATTCCACGTCGTAGAGCCTGATGCCAGTGGGAGTTCTTGTGGTGCGGATAAGTCCTCTGGAGTCCCAGTTACGCAGTGTCTTTGCACAGACCCCGAGGCGATGTCTGGCTCTGGCTGCCGAAAGATACTTTGGTTGATGTTGGGAGGGTACATGCTTCATCCAGCCGATAGCCTTTTCCCTTGTCCTTACACCCAGGCAACATTTAAATTCGAGCTGTCCAGACGCAAAATAGGGTTCGGTAAAAGTTTGGTATTTCAACTTATATGAGGTTGGTTGTTAGATTGCTCTTTTATCGTTGTTTTCCAATACTTTATTCAATTTTTCAAATAATCGAAGCTGTTA
>CALKLP010000035.1 GCA_937991965.1 uncultured Verrucomicrobiales bacterium | reverse complement strand
GTTTCGCGCTCAAATTGCGCTAAGACACTACGTTGCGCTAAAAGTGCGGCTTCCAATTTTGGGATCGCTTCTTCTTGCTCCGTAACTTCTTTTTCAATTTTTTGGAGCGAGGCTTTTAGGTGGTTTCGCCCTGCCAGAAGTTCGCGGAATTCTTGATGCGCAAGATGGGTTTCAAGTGCTTTAACATCGGTTGAGAGAGTCTTATAGCGTCTCGCCTTTGCGACTTGGCGTTTCAGGGTGTTGATGCGTCGGCCTTGCTCTTCCATCACGTCTGAGACACGCAAGAGGTTGGCACTGGTGAGGTCGAGCTTACGTAGAGCCTCTTTTTTCTCTTTCTTGAACTTGGAGATTCCTGCTGCTTCCTCGAAGACAGCGCGACGATCCTCAGGCTTGGAGGAGAGGAGTTGGTCGATTTTGCCCTGCTCCATGATAGAGTAAGCTGAGCGCCCTATCCCTGTATCAAGAAAGAGGTCGTGGATGTCGCGCAGTCTACAGAGGGTATTATTGATCCGGTATTCCGATTTTCCATCACGGTAGACACGTCGGGTGATCGCAACCTCATTGAAATCCACTCCGAGCGCGGCTTCGCAATCGGTGAGATTCAGCGTAACTGCAGCCATACCTGAAGGACGGCGCGAGTCTGTGCCGTTAAAGATGACGTCTGCCATTTCTCCCCCACGGAGGGCCTTTGCTGAGGTTTCACCTAGAACCCATCGAATGGCGTCGACTACATTCGATTTACCACAGCCATTGGGACCTACGATACCAGTAACACCTTCATGAAAGTCCAAAATGGTCTTATCCGCAAAGGATTTGAAACCGTGGACTTCGAGGGAATGGAGGTGCATGACGGAAAATGGTTAATCGAGAAAGGCGTCGGGATCTGGGTTGATGATATTCAGATCAGTAAGGAAATTATCTGCTCCGCGGAGTGTCATTTCATAATATTGCGGATTTACATTATGATTGAAATCGACGTGGCGCCCCGCCTCGAAGCCCACGAGTTCAGCGTGGTTCTTTTTTCTCTTGAGCACTTTAAAATACTTCTCCGAATGGGAGTATGGGATGACATTGTCGTCTTTTCCATGAAAGGCGATGGTGGGAGGGTAGTTCTTCTCAATGAGCTCGCTAGGGCTGTTTTTCTTCGCTACTGTCTTATCGGGAAATAGGTCGGAACCAGTTCCTTTTTCTGTGGTGTTGAGTAAAGGAGAGTATAGAACCTGAGCTACAGGACGAGGTAAGTCATGGAGCTCTGGGTTACTATGTTTATGACGTGAACATAAGTGAGAAGCGAGTAAGGCTCCTCCTGCATTACCTGCGACCACAATATTCTCGAGGTCTGCTTGGAAAAACGCTTGGTTGGCACTTAAGTATTGTATGAAGCTACGAGCGTCTTCCAGAGCTTCTAAACAAGAGGTCTTATTGGTCGACTTAACACGGTATTCTAGAGAGAATGAGAGCATGCCTCGGTTTGCGAAATGAAGGCAATGGGGGGCAAATTGGCCAGGGATTCGGGTATCAAAAAGTCCTCCGTGAAAGAAGATGATTACAGGGTAAACTTTCCCTTTCTGCATTTCGTGAGGGCGATAAAGGTATGCAGAACAGTCGCCGTGATCGGTGGTAGTGTAAGGGATGCTCTGTGCGCGTTCGAGACGCTCGTTATCTCTCGCATGGACCAGCGAATCTTTTAGGGGGGCGGACATAAATATCGATTAACTCTTTTTTGCTTTCCAAGACTGTCGGTCTTATCAAAGATACTCCGAATTATTTTTTAAACATGCAACGCCTTTTCTTAACTTTGTTATTCTTGCTTCCCATTACGCTGACTCATGGGAAAACTAAGCTCGATGTTGATTTAGCCAGAACTTACATCATTTGGCAGAAGGCGATGGTTAATAAGGATTTCCGCGCATGGGATTCGATTGTGGCGTCCGAGCGTAAGAAAGAAGTGAGAAATCGCATTCATTCAGAAAAATTCGGCTTTCCAAGTCAGATTTTCGTCGTTCCAGTGCAACCACCAGCGGTGAAAGATCTGAAAATGCTCCAGTCAAAAGCATCGGGAGATTTTGCAAAGGCAGTTTTCTTCGGTAAAGTGGATTTCAATGTGGGGGGAGAACCTACGGATAACATCCTGGTTGTCTCTTACCAAAATCAAGCGAATTACTGGCGTTTTGTGAAGGCTGAGTATATTAACCTCACCTCGCTGCCCGATGTCCGGAAGCAGATCATGAAGGGGGATCTCTCTTATCTAAAGCATCCTGATTTCGAACCTGCACCCTACAAGCGTAAAAACACGATCGAGCTCAAGGGGGCGGTCCCTATTATTGCAAAAGTTTATGGGTATTGCCCCGGACGTGAGGTTAAGGTCGTCTTTAATGACCGCAGCAACCATCTCTTTCAGAACACAAAAGAAGCTGATGTGGCCGTAGGAGGTGCTGCAACAGGAGCGAACAACATCCAAATGGCAATCAAATCGCTCCCGGGAGGGCAGAAGAATGAACCACTCTGTGTGCGGGTTTACCTATTTTCTCAAGTGAACGGGGTGAAGCCGATCAAAGCCTACGAGTATCTTGTGCCGGAAGGTGGCAAGGTGAAGTCAGTCAATATTGGGAACTTTAATGTTACTCCCGAGATGGTTAAGACGCTACAAGGGAAGTAGGGTTTTCTATTCGAACGGTAACTCCTTAATGCGAATATTACGGTAAAGAAGCTCTGCCCATTCCGCTTGGAGGCCGATACGTCCTTTTGCCAGCGGGATGGTCTTTCCGTTTTCGTCTAGTTGCGTAAAATTATATGTTTCTAAAACCACTTCACCATTGAGAATGAAGGTTGCTTTTTCGCTGCCATGCACTTGAATTTCCATCTCATTCCAGCCGGGTGTTTCTACTCCTAGCTGGGTTGAAGTCGATTTTCCGATTACTCGTTCGGCCTTGGCGTCATACATGCTCCCTCGTCTAGGAGTTTCAGTAAAAAGGTGTTTTCCTAAAACAAAGAGGTCTCCTGTATGGAACCGTCCCGCACTTCCCTGGGCGTTGGGCTTGTCTCCAGGTGATTCTCCGATCTGCATTTCTAGGCATAGAGGCCAAACCCTCTTTAGGTTTCCATGAACGTGGAAAAGTAGTCCCGCGTCACGATCCCAATCCGTTCTAGGAGCGAAGCGTTTTTCTAGCCATTTGTATTCTAGTTTTAAGATGAAGTGGCTGAATTCCTTATCGGTATTGAGACAGTCGGTTGTTTGTTTAGAGCCCGCTGCTCGTCCTGCATACACGTGAATGGCTTGCTCTTCTTGGTTTACGGAAAACGCTCCCGTGTCTCCCGCTCCAGTACTCCGTGCAGAGGTCCAACCATGAAGAGTTTTTCCATCGAAAAGCGGCACGAAACCTTCCTCCTGCTCTCCTAGTAAAGACGAAGTGAGGAGGGGAACCGCAGTAAATAGGAGACGAAGAAATTTCATAGACTATTCAATATGGATAATAATCGATGTTTTTCATGTCAAAAGCAAGTTTCAATTTAGGACAAGCCATGCTCTATGAACTTCACCTTACTTTTGGAATGCCTTTTCAATCGCTTCAACGAAGGCTGGGATTGTGCTTTCGGTGGTTTCTAGGTGTGGCTTGTGACCGAGTTTTTCGAGCGCTTCTGAAGTGATCGGGCCAATGCTGGCGATTTGGCATTCGTCAGGAATAGTTGGGTTCATTGCGAAGAAGTTCTCGGCAGTAGAGGCACTGGTGAAGCTAATCATATCGGCACCTTCTTTTTGGAAGCGAGCGAAGTTTCCAGTGGGGTCTTCCGTCTCTGCAATGCTCTGGTAGGCGACGCAGATGTCTACGATCGCGCCTTGTTTCATGAGTCCTTCTGAAACCACCTCACGAGACTCTTTTGCCTTCACCCAGAGGATCGTTTGGTTCTCAATTTGATGATTGGAGAATTCATCGACAAGCCCTTCCGCGACATATTTTTTCGGAAGAAGGTCGGTGCCGAGATGGTATTCTGAGATGGCGTCACGCGTGCCTGGGCCAATCGCGGCGATTTTTACTCCGCCGATGGAACGCGCATCGGTGTATTTTGAGAAGAACTCCTTAAAGAAGCGGTGTACTCCGTTCGGGCTGGTGAAGATGAGCCAGTCATACTTATGCACGTCAGCGACGAACTCACGGAATTGATCCATGTCGTCTGGTTCTGTGATTTTGATGGTTGGGATCTCAATGACATCGGCACCAAGGGCACCTAGTTTTTTACTCATTTGTCCCGCTTGCTGGCGGGTACGAGTCGTTACAATGCGCTTGCCAAGGAGAGGACGTGACTCCTCGAACCAATTGATTTTCTCACGCTCTTTCACCACATCTCCAACGACGGCAACGGCGGGGGATTTGAAGCCGGTATCAATTACTTTTTGACCAATGTTAGCCAGTGTTCCCGTAATTGTGCGCTGGCGCCCCGTAGTAGCCCAACGGGTAAGGGCAATCGGAGTTTCAGGGTCTGCTCCTTCCTTGATGAGAGTGGTGGAAATCTCTGTCATCCGCTTTACTCCCATGAGGAAGACCTTCGTTCCCGGAGTCTTGGCGAGTTGGGCGTAGTCGAGACTGGTTTCGCCCTTGGTTGGGTCTTCGTGTCCCGTGAAGAGAGTTAGCATAGAGCAGTGATCCCTGTGTGTCACAGGAATGCCCGCATAGGCTGGGCCTGCAATGGCAGAAGAGATGCCTGGGACGATTTCATACGTAACGCCTGCTTCCGCTAGTTCCGCGGCTTCCTCGCCTCCACGTCCAAAAATCATGGGATCTCCACCCTTTAGACGAACAACGGTTTTGCCTTCTTTCGCGAGGCGAACAATGAGATCGTTGGTTTCTTCTTGTTTGAGAATGTGCTTTTCCGCGCGTTTACCCGCGTTGATTTTTTGGCAGTGATCAGGAACCCAAGACAGTAGTTCTGGGTTTGCAAGAGCGTCATACACTAATACGTCTGCCATTTCGAGACAGGCCTTGGCCTTGAGAGTGACGAGTCCAATATCGCCGGGGCCGGCGCCTACGAGGTAACAGATTCCAGATTTCATAAATGGGGATTTTCAGAAAGTCTTGCACAATGGGACAGAGACACAAGTTAAGTTTCGTGATCTGACTATATTTTCGTCTTCTATGAATTCGGCGATTTATCGTAGTGAGTCGTTTTTATCTGCAGATGAAATCTTAGCAGAATTTTCTTTGCGCTTCTCTTTTGGGATTCGCTTTAGTATAAGTTACTCGATGATACGTCTTTACTCAGTCTTATTCCTTTTCATCGTAAGCCTTCAGGGGCAGACTCTCACTTTCCAAAACGGAGACATTCTTTCTGGTAATCCAATGAAAATTTCGGACGGGAAATTGCATTGGGAAGCCACCAACCTTAATACTCAGGTGGAGCTTCCACTCGCTGGACTTAAAGAGATATCCTATCCTAAACAAATCCAATCTGATTCAGAGAAGACATCGCTGATGCAAGTTATGATGCATCGGGGGGATCGCTACTCAGGAGTAATTACAGCCATTTCTGACACAGATGTGGCGATCAATACGGCTTGGGCTGGAGAGATGACGGTAGCCCGAAAGTTTATCAGTCAAATTAGGCCTCTTGCTCAAAATGAAAACCTACTGAGTAACCTTTCTGAACTCCAAGGCTGGGCTCCAGTCCCAAATCGAAGCCGTTGGAATGCCGCGGAAGAAGGGATCACCTGCCAAGGACGAGCTGCGATGAATAAGGAAATAATTACCCCAGAGTCTTTTAGATTTTCCTGCAAGATTAAGTTTCTCTCCACGCCACGCCTGAAGTTTTTCTTCCATGCGTCGGAGGGGAATGTCTATGAACCAAGTGAGTATTTGGAGTTCTCCCTACAGCGAGCAAGTGTCTCCGCGAGGACTAAGGTTTCTGGGAATTTAGAAGCATTGGGACAGAATATTTCCGTGCCAGAATTGACTCCATCAAATTCACACCAGTTAGATTTGTATTGTAATTTTGCAGATCAAAAAATGCTATTTTACCTCAATGGTAAACAAGTGAAGCAATGGGTGTTACCCAAGGGGTTAAAGGCAAACCCTTGGATGTATATCTTTGCGGACTATGACGGTGAAGTTTTATTAGAAAATGCTGTTTTAGAAAAGTGGAACGGCGTGTTGCCCTACGATCCAGAAGCGATTTCGCATCTTGTCTCTAAGGATGAAAAGATGATGATTTATTTAGTCAACGGGGATGCTGTTGATGCCCAAAAAATCTCCTATAAAAAGAACGGAATTCTCGCTAAAACGAATCTGGGAGAGATCCAAGTCCCGCTCCATCGTGTCGGCTTTGTAGACTTTTCCGGTCTGCCTTACCAAGAGGCTAAACGAGAACGGAATGATGTGTTATTAACCCTACAGAACGGAAACAAAATCACCCTAAGCCTTGAAAGCTGGCAAGGAGGAAAGCTCCAAGGAACAAGCCAAAATTTTGAGGCGATCAAGGTAGATGAAACCGCACTTAAGGAGGTCGCTTTCGATATTTACCAATAGAGCGATCATGGTATTAGCGATTCATATAATCTCAAAATCCATCAAGGCTAGCCCCCTATTTTGACGCCAATGTTCAAATGGTATAAGTCGAAATATGATGCGCTTTTTCTTGTTGGTCTTCTCGCAGAGTTCTGCCATTTTACTGACAAAGCATTATAATCTATGAGTCAGCATGTGATCGATATCCAGAATACTTGGAAAACATACCGAGGAGGAGTCCAGGCCTTACGAGGGGTTACTCTGCAGGTGCCGCAGGGGCAGATTTTTGGATTTCTCGGGCCTAATGGTGCGGGTAAAAGCACCTTGGTGAAAATTCTGACCTCGATCGTTAAACCCTCTCAATGTGAAGGCACGATGCTAGGGGAACGCATCGGACATAAGAAGACACTCTCGAAGGTAGGTTATCTGCCGGAGCATGCGAGTTTCCCTGAATACCTCAAAGGACGAGAGGTTGTGCGTTATGTCGCAGGTCTCTGCGGAACCAGTAAATCTCTCTCCCGAGTGAAAGCGGATGAGTTGTTAGAGCTTGTAGGAATGTCAGATTGGGCTGACAAGAAGATGGGTAGCTATTCAAAGGGGATGAAGCAGCGGATCGGGATTGCGCAGGCTCTCGTCAACGATCCTGAAATTGTGTTTCTCGACGAGCCCACAGACGGGGTTGATCCTAGAGGCCGTAAGGAAATGCGTGATGTCTTAGTGAAAATGCGGGAGCAAGGGCGCACCGTTTTTGTAAATAGTCATCTATTAGGTGAGCTGGAGATGATTTGTGATAGCATCGCCATCATGGATCGCGGGGAGTTGGTCACGCAAGGGACAATTGCAGATCTCACCGCGAAATCTCAGCGCATTGAAATTGGGTATTTGGGACAGCTTTCTTCTGACTTGATGACGAAACTTAGCGCCATGGGAGGGGAGCATTCTGCGCAAACAATAACCATTTATCAAAAGCAAATCTCTGAAATCCAATCCATCATCGATACCCTACGTGCAGGGGCGGTTGTGATTTCTCGGGTGGAGGAAGTCCGCCAGAACTTAGAAGACTTATTTATCTCATCCGTCTCAGCAACGGGTGTAGGAGGAACACAGAATTAGCACTATGACTCAAATTTTCACCATTCTCTGGGATTCCTACAAGCTCCTGACGGCCAAAAAGCTTTTTTGGATTACATTGGGACTTACCATTTTTATTGCATTACTCTATGCCTCTGTTGGGTTTTATGATGGGGGCATTTCGTTGTTTTTTGGTACGGCGAAGCTCGATAATGACTTGATCAATGCGCAGTCTGATTTGGCGAGTCACTTTTACATGAAGATCTTCACCAATTATCTTGTGCCATGGTGGTTAGGGTTGTTTTCGATTGTCTTAGCGCTGATTTCTGTGACGCCTGTCTTCCCGAATTTTTTTGAGAAAGGGGCGATCGATGTTGCGGTGTCTAAACCCATTCGCCGTACCACCTTATTCTTAACGAAGTATATGGGATGCCTGTTATTTGTAGCCGCTCAGGTCGCACTCTTTTGTGTGATCTGCTATATCGCACAAGGGGTGCGTATTCAACAATGGAGCCTGCAGATTTTCTGGGCGATTCCACTGCTTTTACTCGCCTTTAGCTCCATCTTTTGCATCGCGGTTTTGACAGCTGTCGTGACGCGCTCAACCGTCTTTTCCTTATTGATGGCACTATTGATGTGGGGGCTAGGTGTGGTGTTGAATTCTGCAGAAAAAGGAGCGTATAATTACGCCTATAATCCCATGATGGAAATTGCTCGATCCACAGAGCAAGGAGGAATCAATCCTGAGAAGGTGCATCAGATCACACAAGGCATCAGTATGCCTACCCCCAAGGTGACACGTCTAACAAATCTATTGAAAGAGAAAGTGAAGATCGATGGCAAGGAAGTCGGGAGTTATCTCGATGCATTCTTAAGTGCCTTCGGCTTTGGGGAGAAGAAGAGCGAGTTTAAACTCCAATCAGGAAAAAGGCACTCTATGGCGTATATTTTTGGATCGACTTTAGCTTTTAATATCGTCGTCTTAGGCTTGGCCTGTTTCCTCTTTGAGCGGAAAGATTTTTAATCCGCGACGAAGATTGTTAAAATCAGACTCCAGAATACGAGAATCAGGTTCATCAAGACCATCTGGAGCGATAGCGGGAAGGCGTAAATAATACTCACAGCGGGCACCCAAACCGCCCAGTTGGAAATCATGAGGGGCAAGCCACGAGAGAGGAAGCTTTTGCGAGCAAGGGCAGCCTGAGTCTTTGCTCGTGAAAAGTGACAGTCGCGCCAGAGAAAAAGTAAGATGAAG
>CALKLP010000034.1 GCA_937991965.1 uncultured Verrucomicrobiales bacterium | reverse complement strand
ATCTCGATGTAACCCATCTGACCGTGCATTCCGCTAAGGGACATGATTCGTTCCTGTTGGAGCCTGATCTTTACGCTCCTCAGCTTGCGCATTTGTTGGAGAGTTAGCCTACGAAGTAACATGAATCTTAAAAGTATTCTATTTTACAACAGAATCTACCTACTACGGTTGCTTATACAGGTCTTTTCCTGATAATGCCCTTGTTGTTCATTTTTGATTCAGAAGTTTGCTACGTGCCGTACTATCTCATTTGTTTTGGAATTTGTCTTTTTGTCGTGCAGCTGAAATGTGGTTATTCGGTTAGAAAGCGTGGTGCGATTAATAAAGAGAAGGACCCTTTCTGGTTTTGGTTTTATATGGTAATTTGGTCTGCTCCGATTTCAGCTGGTGGGGTGTATATGTTGTTAAGTATATAAAAACACTGATGACAAAATTTAAAATGTCTGATAAACTCTACGTATGATTATCGAACATAAAAAGCTCTTGGGTGCAAATGGGCAACCAGAAGCAGCTCAGATTCCTTGGGATGTTTTCCTCGCGGTGCAAAGTCAACTTGAGGATGATGACGCAGGTGATCATTTCACAGAGGCAGAAGTAGAGCAGATTTTAGAGGCTAGTGCAGATCTTGAAAATGGGAATATTGATGTCTTTGTGCCGCTATCAGAGGTGAAAGCTAGATTTGCAGAACAGTGAGAGAAATAGGTTTACACCGTAGAGCTGACCGAGCTTTAGATCGCATTCCAGCCCAACGAAGAAATAAAATTTTTGAAGCTATTGAAGAGCTTGCTACGCTAGCGGACGTTCTTTCTCACCGAAACGTGAAGCGTTTATCTGGAAACCTAGCGGGAAAATACCGCCTAAGAGTAGGAGCATATCGAATAGTCTTCGAGCTACAAGATAGTGGAGAAGTGAAGGTTCTATTCATCCACTTTATCGGTGTCAGAGGCGATGCATATTGAGTTATACTGGCCTAAGTAGCTCCTGAGCCTTAGTCTAAACCACTTTAAGTTTATGATTTTGATAAAAGTCGCGTAAGTGTCCGTTTTCTGCTTTCCAATTCTCTAAATCTCACCTTACAAGCTAAGCCATGCAAGAGACCGTTAGCATCAACCTAGAAATGCTTGAGGTATCGATCGAAAGTCGCGATGGGTCAGCCCTCTTGAAAACGGTTGAGTCCCTGCACTACGCTGATATTGCAGATTTCCAAGAGACCCTGACTGAGTATGAGGATTTGGAGTTCTTGGTGAAGACTCTTGGCCCTGTTGGGTACGCTGATGTCCTCGCGGAGCTTCCCGAGGAGTTGGTCGAGACCTCGCTCTACTGCTTTAATACCTCAGAAAAGCGCGAGCTCTTTGCTCAGTTGAGTGATGATGACCTCACTGATGTCTTACGGGCACTCGATGAGGTGAAGCGTTCGGAAATGCTTGGGATTCTTGGCCGCAAGGACAAGGAGCTGGTCAGGACGCTCCTCAAGTATGACGAGGACACCGCTGGCGGTTGGATGACGACTCAGATTGGTCGCGTGACGAGCGAAATGTCAGTGAAGACCGCCGTGGCCTCTCTGCGGGTGAATCTAGAATCAGCTGATACACTTTCGCGCATTTTTGTGGTGGATGAAAATGGCATGTTAGAAGGGAAAGTGCGCCTCCGTGACCTCGCCTTTAATACCTGGGATACGCCTATCCGAGACATTATGCAACCGGTGGAGCATCCTGTCCTAGCGACTGCGGACCAAGAGGAAGTCGCGATGATCTTTAAGAAGTATGACCAAACGATCGTGGTGGTGGTGGATGAGAGTAATCGCCTTCTGGGAGTAGTGACGCACGATGACGCGATGGAGATTGCGGAGCAGGAATCTACTGAGGATATGGAGCGGATTGCGGGGGTGTCTGGTGATCAGCCTGAGGTTTCTTACCTTTATACTACAGTCTTCACTCATTTTAAGCGTCGCTTTTGGTGGTTGTTTGGCCTGGCTCTGATTGCAGTTTTATCTGGCTATGTGATGCTGCGGTTCGAGAGTGTCCTTTCTGGAATATATTTATTATCTTTATTCTTGCCCATGGTTATTTCCGCAGGAGGTAATACAGGCGGACAAGCCTCTACCATGGTGATTCGCGCGATGGCTCTTGGGGAACTGACTCCTGCTGATAGTTTGAAAGTAGCGTGGAAGGAGTTTCGTCTAGGTGCGATGCTAGGAAGCTTATTGGCCATCTCCATTTTTGTGATTTGTATTGGCCTACTCCCTGTGTTTCGAGCGCCTTTACCTGAGGAAATTACGTATTTACGTTTTGGCTTATCAATCTCGATTTCATTAGGGATTCAGGTGGTATTTTCTACGCTGATCGGGGCACTTTTGCCGCTACTTGCGCGTAGCTTGCGCTTGGACCCTGCAGTGATCGCGGCACCAGCGATAACGACGGTGGTGGATGTGATCGGAATGGTGATTTACTTTGTCACCGCACAAACAATATTAGGACTTTAACATTACTAGAGAAATGTCGAAAAAACCAATGGAATATGGAATGGTAGGCGAAGACGGCCTGACCATGGAGGAGCGTTTAGAAAAATATAGTGGAGTCACGGATTGGAGTTATCTCCGTGCCGCCTGTATGTATGACGTGCTGTATTATGTAGACGCCTCCCTAGAGCTTAAGACGGTGGCAAACGCCTTTCTTGAGGATAAGGCAGAAGAGATCAAAGAGTGGATTCGGAAGGGGGATATTGTTAAGTTAGAGAAGCTCCATCTCATGCACTTTGACGAGGAGAAGGAGAAAAAATTTGAGGCTGTGGTCGTTTCTCCTTTTGTCCTCTGTAAGGAGGTGGCATAGATTCACTCCACCTTAAATTTAATGAGTTTCGTCACCAGATATTACCAAGGATGCGAATCCGATTCTGCTCTCATCAAGCAGTTTCGCTCGTATCTGGATGCCGAAACTCCAGCGGAGATCGAGCAACTCGCACAGGCGAGCCATCGCCTCACCCGGGAGCGATTCGGGGCCACAATGCGTCTTTTTGCTCCACTTTATCTCTCTAACGAGTGCGTGAACAACTGCAAATACTGCGGGTTCTCACGGGATAATCACGATATTTTCCGCACGACTCTGACGGTTGAGCAAGTTCTTAAGGAAGCGAAATATCTTCATGAGCGCGGGTTCCGTAACCTTTTGCTGGTGGCGGGGGAGCACCCTAAGTTTGTTTCTGAGGGGTATCTGCAAGACTGTATTCGCGCTCTGAAATCATTGTTCCCAACGATCGCGGTCGAGGTCGGACCGATGGAGGATCATCAATATGCCGAACTAGTTGAGGCAGGGGCAGAGGGACTGATCGTCTACCAAGAAAGTTACGACAAAGAGCGCTACACTGAGCTTCACACGGCAGGTCCGAAAAAGAAGTTTGATTGGCGGATGGAATGCCCGGAGCGTGCGTATCGCGGAGGATTTCGTCGCATCGGGATTGGGGCTCTCTTTGGGCTCAGTGAATGGAAAGAAGAAGCGATGCACCTCGCGCGTCATCTCGAATATCTCAATAAATCAGGCTGGAAGGCGACCTACAGCGTAGCTTTTCCAAGAATGCGACCATACGCGGGGAATTATCAATACAGCCCAGATGCGCAATATTTCCTGAACGATAAGAATCTTGTGAAGCTCATTTGCGCCTTCCGACTCTGCTTTCCGAATGTTGGGATTGTGCTTTCTACCCGAGAACCAGCGGCTCTGCGCGATCAAATTTTCAAGCTCGGTGTTACTCATATGTCCGCAGAATCCGCTACTGAGCCAGGAGGGTATACCGGAGCGGGAAATGAGGACATCCACTATACGGTTAAAGGGAAACGCGTTCCACTAGAAACGAATGCCAAACCCTGCGGCGCGACGGAACAATTCAAGATTGACGATGAACGCTCCGTCGAAGAAATTTCAACGTTGCTCAAGTCCGAAGGCTACGATCCAGTTTGGAAAGATTGGGATGAAGCGATTCTGGGAGAGTAAGCTTCGTGTGTAATGGGATAGAATGCAGTAAAAAGAACTTTTCTAATGGAGGGGAGTAAGCTCTACTAGACTACTAGATTTTTCCCGAGCAAGTTATGCGCCCTGACTCTGTAGCCAAATATAAACCATTCCCAAAGGTGGACTTACCTGACCGCCAATGGCCCGAGAACGAAATTACGAAGGCTCCGATCTGGGCCTCCGTGGATCTCCGTGATGGGAATCAGGCGCTGATCAATCCGATGTCAGTGGAGCAAAAGCTTGAGTATTTTGACCTGTTGGTAGCGATTGGGTTTAAGGAAATTGAAGTCGGTTTTCCTTCCGCCTCAGACACGGAGTTTGCCTTCATGCGCCGCTTGGTGGATGAAGGGCATATTCCTGATGATGTTACGGTTCAGGTACTTGTTCAGGCGCGTGAGCATTTGATCCAACGCACCTTTGAGTCGCTTCAGGGCGTGCCGCAGGCGATTGTTCACTTGTATAATTCGACTTCGACGCTCCAGCGCAAGGTTACCTTCCGTGATGCAAGCAGAGAGGATATTAAAAAAATCGCGGTCGATGGAACCAAGATTGTGAAAGGACTAGTACCCACTGTTCCCGGAACGAAGGTGCGCTTTCAGTATTCTCCCGAGTCTTTTTCAGACACTGAGCTAGATTTTGCCTTGGAGGTTTGTGAGGCCGTGCAGGACGTTTGGCAACCTACGGCTGAAGAGCCCATGATTATGAACTTACCCGCAACGGTAGAGTGGAGTACTCCAAATGTGCACGCAGACCAGATCGAGTGGTTTTGTCGTAATTTGAAGGATCGCGAGTCCGTGATTATTTCTCTCCATACACACAATGACCGCGGCACAGGAGTAGCGGCTACGGAGCTCAGCTTGATGGCGGGTGCTGACCGAGTCGAGGGCACCTTATTCGGTAACGGCGAGCGTACGGGCAACTTGGATATTGTTACTGTGGCGTTAAACATGAATAGCCACGGCATCCAAACCGGCTTAGATTTCTCTGATCTTAAGGCGATCCGCGACGTATATGAACGGATGACAGATCTTGAGGTGCATCCACGTCATCCTTATGGTGGAGACCTTGTCTTTACCGCTTTTTCTGGTTCGCACCAAGATGCGATTAAGAAGGGGATGGATCGGATGAAAAATGACCAGGTAGACCAGTGGGGAGTGCCGTATTTAACGATCGACCCCAAGGATATCGGTCGCAATTACTCCAAGGACATTATCCGCATCAATTCTCAATCTGGGAAGGGAGGAATGGCCTATATTCTACAGACGGAGTTCGGTCTCGATATTCCGGAGAAGATGAAGCAAGTGGTAGGTAACACGCTTTCGAAATTTGCGGATCAAAAAGGAACTGAGATCGAGCCACAAGAGGTGTACGATGCTTTCTGTGAGAGCTTCGTGAATATCAACAGTCCGCTGGATCTCTCTAAATTCCATTTTGAACGTGAATCAGAAGAGGTAGTGACCTGTTATGCAGACGTGACGCTGAGTGGTGAACTTTATCAAAAAGAAGGTCACGGAAACGGTCCCATTAATGCCATGGTGAATATCTTGGCGCAGATTGTGAATAAGGATTTCTCTGTGCTCGACTACCGCGCTCATGCTGTCAGTGGAGGGTCAGATTCTGATTCAGTCGCGTATTTGAAGTTGCAAAGCGACACCGGTGAGTCATTCTGGGGTGTTGGAAAAGATCATTCTATCGGTAAAGCAGGGCTTCTTGCACTAGTTACAGCGTGGAATAGAATGCGTAAGGGGTAAGACCTGCTGCTGATAAATAAAGTGATGGCCGTTGAAAGAAGAGGGACTCACAATTTGTATTGTATAGTTAGTAACCGATACGCATTTATGAGATCTATAATTTCAATCACGATTACGCTAATTCTAAGCACCTTATGTCATGCTGAGCTACGTGTTGCTTCACTTTTTCAAGATAAGATGGTGCTTCAACGAGATGTCGCGATTCCTGTTTGGGGATGGGCAGACGCTGGAGAAAAAGTGGCTGTGAGTTTTAGTGATCAATCCGCAGAGGTGGTCACGAATGAAGATGGAAAGTGGAGGGTTGAGCTTAAAGCAACCGAGGCATCATTCGATCCTAGAGAAATGATAATCTCAACGCCTAAGGATACGATTAGTCTCAAGGACGTTCTAGTTGGAGAGGTCTGGATTTGTTCCGGTCAGTCAAATATGGCAATGAAGCTTGGAGCAATCCCTGAAGTCAAAGCTTTATTACCTTCCGCTAAACACATTCGAAGCTTTGAGGTAGAGCATACTGTGGCATTTGAAGAGCAAAGTTCCTGTAAAGGAGAGTGGGTGATTAAGCCTCCCAAAAGTGCCGTAGCCTTTGCTTTTGCTTATCATCTACAGGAATATGCAGATGCCCCAGTCGGTATCATTCTAACGGCTTGGGGGAGTTCATCGATCGAGGCGTGGATGCCCCGTGATATGGTGGAAACCGTGCCTCATTTTAAGACGATGATGGAGAGATTCGATGCTGATACGGAAACGAAAGAACGAATCCAAACAATTCTCGATGGGCCTCGTCCTTTTGTTAAAGGAGATAATGTTTTCCTCCGCCGGCAAACGAATGTCTTATACAATGCGATGATGCACCCTTTAGCGCCCTACGCGTGCCGAGGTATTGTCTGGTATCAGGGGGAGCGTAATACGCAGTCGATGGAGGGAATGGTTGAGGAACCATGGTTTTCACTGAACTCAGGAATGCGTAAATACGGAGATACTCTTAAAGCGTGGATTGAGCGTTATCGCAAAGAGTGGGGAAATGAAGAGTTTCAAGCGATGGTGGTTATGCTTCCTGGTTACCATGATCAGAATAAAGCATTAGTAACAGGGCCACAAGAAGGACCTGAAAGCCCGGTTGCGCATTCATGGGCGTGGATGCGAGAGTCACAGATGAAGGCGCTGGAGTTACCAAATACAGCGGTGATTAATACGATAGATCTAGGGCATCTTACGAATATTCATCCAAGAGATAAGCTACCCATCGGGCAACGATTAGCACATGCCGCTGCGCGTAATACACTAGGATTGGATGTCGTTACTGATGGGCCAATCTGGAAGAGCGCGGAGGAAACAGCAACAGGGCTTGTCGTGAACTTCGAGAATGCTACTGGGTTAAAGACGATGGATGGGGAAGCTCCTAAAGGATTTTGGGTTGCGGACGATTCCCAGAAATGGGTGCGAGCTGAGGCTAAGATAGACGGCGAAACAATCGTATTAACGGCGGAAGCAGTCCAAAAACCTCTCTATGTTCGTTACGCTTTTGCAGGGAAGCCTGAAGTGAACTTAGTGAATGGAGCAGAGTTACCAGCGCGTCCGTTTCGGACGGATAGTTTCGCACCGGTTCAGTAAGAATTTATGAATGCTTAATAAATCTGAACTTAAAGGGAAATAAAGTCTTGCCCTTTGCTTGCTAAGTAGGGTATGACAAGCCTCCTTTAACAAAAAAACTTTCTAAATTATGTCAAAGCACAACAGCCTTAAAGCATCTGGATCCGCAAGCGGGAAGAAATCAGTAATGAAGCGTTTCGAACGTATCAAAGCTCTCCGCGAACGTGGTCAGTGGGAAGAGGGGCGTAGCCCAATCGGTCTTCCAAAGACAAAGGTAGAAGGGTAACCCCGACTTCCTTACCAAACACTTTCTGAAAACAAGCGGTCCACTCACGTG
>CALKLP010000033.1 GCA_937991965.1 uncultured Verrucomicrobiales bacterium | reverse complement strand
AACCCCTAGCGGTGCTTCGGTTGACTGTTGAAAGCATTCGTTTTACGCTCAGCTTCGAAAGCGAGAGCGAGATTTGCACGCGATCGTAGCATTCAACCAATCGAAGCATAAGTCGTACGTGGCAGTGCCCCCGTTTTCGTTAGAGAAAGCCCCGCCATTTTGCCCGTCGAACGATCCCCCGTTGTTGACGAACAAAGCATCGCCGTCGATCCTGCAATTCAACGGAAAGAGAAACATTGAAAAAGGAAGGCGTTTGAGCAATGATAGAGTGCCACCTAGCCCCTGACACCCCGTTACCGTGCGGAACACCTCGATCCTCTCAGAAGGACTCTAGCTGCTCCTTAGCCTCCGTCCACAAAGACCAGGCCACCAGATTTGCATACCCACACACACGTCATTAATATGGGTCTTCGTCTATTTCGCGGTTGTGCGAAGAAATTGGCCCGTGTCCCAGGGCTCACTTCAGGCGGCGGCGGCGGCGTAATAATAATATACGAAGGCGCGCTTGGACTATAGCGTATCGTAGTTCGGAGTATTCGGCGAAGCTCGTTGGACCAGGTCAACAGTTGGTGTACGTGCCAGCAGTCGTTTTTAATGTTCGTCTGGTTCCTCCGCCTTCGTGGCGAGTAAAGGCTCAAGATACAGCGGCAGTAGCACGATCACTCCTTTTCTTCGATTCCGTGTAAACGTTACCACGGGAATCGAGTACTGTACATCTAACAAAGGCTTCTCCACATCGCAAGAGCTGCAGTATGTTTATCAGGCATCGGGAAGGAGGGAGGGAGGGAGGGAGGCTGTCGCGTCCACCCGTCGTTGGGTCGTGAGCTGTGGTAAAAAAGCAAATGGCCGTGCTCTGTCGATACCCAACTGATCACCTGACGGTGCCGCCGTCGTTGCTGATGGAGAGGAGCACATTGTCGGTAAATGTCACGTCTCCGTAGAATCTGGTGGGAAAACGGGCGACAGACAGGACACACAGCAGGATACCCAAAGGAAGGCACCAGACGAAAAATTGCAGACAATATTTATGGCGCGCTGACAACATCCATCTGGCGATCGAGAAGGATTGTGAGGAGTATACAACACAACCAACCCATGGATTCAATTGCAACCTGCCACATTTGATCCGCCCTTTGTCTTCAACGGGTTCCACGTACCCCGATCTTCCTGCAAAACACTTTCTGCTTGTTTTTGTTGTTGTTTTTACGGCCCAAACCTCTCGTGCGCTGCCTCGATCCACACCAGAAATATTGGAGAATCGAGCGACAACATGTAGTAACACCTTGATAACACGTCAAAAGCAACAAAATATCATCAACAACCAGCGTTAACGACTAACGCTCCCCCCTGTTACCCTTTCCCGACAAAGAACGTGCCCGCGTACGTTCCTCCCTACTTCACAGGAGGTACCGTTCAGACGGGACCCCTAAGAATAAATAAATGCGAATTAAGTGCACTCTGCACCGTACTGTACGCTTCGGTGATAAACGATTGCAGGCGGGTCTCTCGTACGTACCTGAGCGAACCAAAGTTATCCCTGAAGACGTTTGTGCGGCAGTAGTCAAACACCGTGTCCGAATGGAACCTGATATCAAGATCCGGCGGAGTAAATAAGAGCACGTGGTTGAAAACAAGCGCTTGTTATTATGCGAGCACGGTTGGTGAGGCCAAGAAGATGTGTGAAAGGGCAGGACGCCGTCGAAGCTCTGGCGTATGGCGTGAACGTGGCACGAGTTTTTTTTAGGATGCCGGGGATATTTTCAAGTGCTGCGACATACACGCTTTGCTGAAATAACCAAATAACAACAAATCACCAGCGGTCGTTTCCAACAACGCTCTGAGAAAAAATGAAAATTGCAATTCCTGGAGATTTGTGATTCATTTTATTTCACTATTATTTTTCAGTCACATACACCCGTAAGATAGCTTTTTCGGCAAAGATTCAAGACGGCACTTACAAAATTTATACAGAAAAAAATCCCACAAACCTAAAACAAACACAAGATCTATCTACACCCGGTAAATTCAAACGCTTTTCATGGAGAAGAGTAGGCTATTTATTATTCGATCATGACGCGACTTGTTTGGGTGGAAAATACTCAGTATGGAAGTCGTTTTTTTCTCGCTTTTTCATGTATGTGTTGCTTACTGGACAGCCAGGAAAGAATGAGGAGCAAAAGCGTGGACAAGTTTTCGACCCTATTACATAGATAATATATTTTGCACCAAAACAAGTTATATGTTGACGATTGTATAGTCTATCACAACCATTCCCTGCGCGAGGACGCTTTGAATGTCGTGTCTAGAATGTGCGTGTTTGAGCTTGTCAATGGGTTTCACGCGTCGAGAATGGCTATTTTGGGACATTTACCGAAAATGCTACCTTAAGGGCCCAACTACATCGAAAAGCAAGATCATTGGGGAAGGGGAGTTCTATGTTTACTCAGGGCATTGATGGGAAAAATCGACCAGGGAGTTGTTGACTTGGTGCTTCGAACACAACAATTGGCAGCACGCAATTAAACAAAACGACATTCTCAACGGAACCCCCCCCCCGCCTTAGCTTTCGTCGGTATATACAAAAACGGGTTTTATAGTTTCCGCGCACAGACTGCCTAACATCACCCTGTTGACCCTGGTAGCT
>CALKLP010000032.1 GCA_937991965.1 uncultured Verrucomicrobiales bacterium | reverse complement strand
TACCTGAGCCTATTAAGGTTTTTGGTTTTGTAGATAAGGACACCCCTCTAGAGGACCAGTGTGAAGATTGCCTTTACACCATGGCGCAGAACGAAGACACTTTCGTATTAGAGTGCCGGCCTTTTACTTTGGCTATCCCAGGAACCTTCGGTAAGTGCGAAGCCGATCCTAATCCTTTTGTGTCCGACCCTTTCAGCCCTGTTGCAGGCGAAACCACAATTAGATCTGATCAGGTTTGGAGAGAAGGATGCTCTGACGCAGGCCCTACTAAGTGGAGAACGTTTTACGATGAGGCAGGGGTAGCTTCGGCGGAGTACTTGTACGGAACGCTCTCTACGCCTACATCCTTAAAACCGGAAGGCTTTACCTGCTTCGAGTGCGGCAAGGTGGTTGTTACTACGGAAACTATACCTCACTGCGATCTTAACGAAAATAAAACGGTTTACCGAAAAGAAAAATCAGACGGCTCTGTTGTTTGGTTTGACGAAAACGGGGAAATACCAGAGCCTGACCTATTTGAGATAGGTGAGTGCCCTGATGTTAATGCCTTGTTACCTGTAGAAGAGCAGACAATATGCTTTGAGGAAGAGGCGTACATTAGGCAGACAAAAGAGCAATACGTAGAGAATGCCGCGACAGGATTGCCCGAGCTTCAGAACTATCAAATAGTTTATTATAATGAAGCAGGGGTGCTTTTTGACAGTGGCATTCTGGACCCTGATCAAAGCGTACCTGCAGGAGAACCTTCAGGCTGGACACTAGGCGACTGCGTTTCTCCTTATGTGGCTTTTGAAGTCAGGCAGTTGTGTGAGAAAGACGATAAAAAGTTGCTGCTAGTGGATTCGGGAGGAGCGTTCGCTGAGTACAGTTTTGCGGACGGAAGCTTATTAAATATCCCTAGTCTTCAAGTGCCTTCCGCAGGATCAGGTGCAGATCCTGATAACTTTGTTCTTTATGCCTTAACGCAACAGGACAACTTACAGACTATCGACGTAAACACTAAGACTCTAATTTCTGAAGTGCCTTTGTTTACTAATGACGGATCTCCTTTAGGTTTTTCTGCCGCGCATTTTTATGACGGAGTGCTGTACGCGGCAGACAGCGGGACGGGAGGGTGGAGGCTTTACACTGTTGATCTTATTACCGCTGAAGTCTCTTCATTCAACGGCCCTTGGTCAGGCATTTCGGGCAGCGGAACCTCTTTAGCTATTAATCCGGTAGATGGTAAATTTTACATAACAGGAAGCAGCGGACGCGTCTATGAGGTAGGTTCCGCGGCATTAGCCTCTGGCGCAGCGACCCTTGTTTATGATTCTCCAGGGAACACTGCTAATGGAGCTACGTTTGATACGGATGGAATTCTATATTTAACGGGAGGCCCTAACACCTATGCGATTGATAACCTAGGAACCCCTGCCGTTTCTGAAGAGTTGATTATAGATAGCTTCCCTGCAGGGGCTAACTCCATTACTTTCTATAGGACCCAAGCCCAAAACCCTGCCTGCTTCTTTAGAAGGTACGGAGTTCTGCAAGACGGAACTTGGGAATACATATCAGACCATTACGTTAGCGATTTTTCTGTTCGGAACATAGCGGGAGCAGTTGACTGCTGTGATGCTTGCGACGGCGAATCCTCCACCTCAACAGGAAATGCCGCTACCGCTGAGGACATAGGAGCGGAAGTAGAATCTCAGGCTACGTACAAAGGGCCAACCGCTGCCGAGATAGCAAAGGCTGTGTTGGACGAAGAGCGCAACCGCATTTCAGGCCGAATGGAAACTTGGTGGAATAACACCAATACGCAACAGCTAAATGTACCAGCCGGAACCATAGGAACGTTGGTGTCTATAACCGAATACGGAACAGGATCGGTTTACTGGACTATTGACGGCAGCACCCCTTCAGCTAATACCTCTGGCACGTCTTTGATGAACGTTCAATACGGCAATAACATTAACCTAAGAGGCATCGATCTTTCCTTATTGAGATTTAACGGCACGTCCACTAATTCGGACTACTCTGTTACTTATGAGGTTTGGACATGAAGATTAGCGTCGAGTCTTTAATTGCTTAGTTTTCCCAACTCCCAGCGACTAGGGGTTGGGAGCGACTATCATTAGGAGAAATAAATTGATTACCGAACAAGCGGTTAGCGGCATTTATAGGTGGGTGAAAGTGTTTTGGGGTCCTTTAGTTTTTGTGCTTACGATGGTATTCTGGGCTGGGGCTTTTTACAACTCATCCACAGCCCAGTCGGTTGCATTGTCTAGTCTTAAGAAAGAAATCGACTCGAATCGGGAGGCCAATGAAGCTGCGCGAGCCACGTCCATAGCGGGAATTAAAAAGTTGCAAGCGCAACAATTCTCCGACACCCAAGCGCAAATAGCAGCCAACGCCGACAACACCCAAGCGCAAATAGCAGCCAACGCAGTCAATGTCCGAGAGCTGGGCGTTAATCTTCAACTCTCCAACTCTGAACTGTCGTCTAAGTTGGCGGTGATTTCGCGCGACGTCCAGCACGTGGTGAGGGGGCTTGAGAAGTTGGAGCAGCGTTCTGTCTCCCGCTCCTCGGACTATCCTCGTCTGTATGCGGACGAAGTTCACGCGCCGCGCCGATCAACCGAGAGAAATTAATTGAACAATCAATTTACCAGCGACGTCGAAGAATTTAAGCGCGTAACCACTTTGGTCGCGAGCATGAGTTGGCCAGAAGCGCGCCGCTTTTTAACATACCGCTCGCGCCAAGGCTACTACGCAAGGCTGCTCGCCGAAGCGCTGGGAATCAACCAAGCGCGGCTCCTAGGCTCCGTAGCGTTTGACGTTCACAAGGCTCTCACCCAAGAAGTGCCAGAATCGCCAGTACGGCCTCCAGTAATCCCCGATCCGGTCCCCGCCCCTCTACCTGCCCCAACCGCGCCCCAGCCGCCTGCAGCAAGCAACTTCGGGCCGCTTTGTGATGGTTGCGGAGGCGTAGGAGATTCGCCGGTGTTCTTGCGCTGGGACAAAGTAGCACGCGGCGAGCAAGTTACGGTCAGCTTAGACATACGAGGACGCCCCGCCACGCTTAATTGGCTGACTCCAGAAGTCATGCTGAAGGAGTGGTTTGAGCCTTGGGCTGTGGGAACCTCCATACGCTTCAAATTCGTAACCGGAGTTAAAGGCGACATTCACGTGCGCTTCGCTAAGATTGACGGTCCAGGAAAAGTTTTGGGCATGGCCTACCAGCCGCGCGTTGGCAACTTGATGGA
Organism: uncultured Verrucomicrobiales bacterium; assembly: GCA_937991965.1. GTDB lineage: Bacteria > Verrucomicrobiota > Verrucomicrobiia > Verrucomicrobiales > Akkermansiaceae > WTJZ01. The sequence continues at coordinate 521 of CALKLP010000032.1, read as the reverse complement.
GGCGGGCGGAACCTTATCCGGCGATATCATTATAGACAGCGAGGAGCGTTGGAGTTCGCGCGACGAAGTTAACGAAACTGGCGAGCACGAAGTCGGCCACGCAATAGGCATGCCGCACACCAACAAGCCGGAAGACAAGATGTATAAGTTTGGTTCCCGAGTTCGTCGTCCGCAAGCAGTTAACGACAGACGCGGCGTGACCAAGCGCTACCCGCCCAACCCTAATTTAGATCCCGACATACCGCTAGCAGCGTAAGGAGAACAAGATGGACGTAATTGATTTAATGGCTCCGCGCGACTTAGTAAGTCCGCGTGAGGGCAAGCGCCACGGCACCAACCCTCCACTGTGGATTGGCGACGAAGGCTTTGAGGAATCTTTGGATGAGGTTTGCGACATCGTAGACCAAACCGAGCTGGGCCGATGGCCTAAAGAATTTTTGGCTAAAGGGAATCCATCCGGACTAGACGGCAATCCTCCTGAGCTACTAAAGGACAAGCTCGGACTGCGCTCCCTGCGACCC
>CALKLP010000031.1 GCA_937991965.1 uncultured Verrucomicrobiales bacterium | reverse complement strand
CATCGAAAGATGGGAGACATCCTCTCCTTTTTGGACGGACGCTACATGCGAACTCGCCTCAAAGAAGACTCCCAAATTAACAAACATGTGACAGGTGTGAAGTTCAGCTGGTCTCCCGTAAATATGCCATCAGCGAATGGTGTGGTAGAGACCATGGTTAAAGCCGTTAAGAGTGCTCTCCTGCGCTGTATTGGCAATCGCTGCCTTACTTACGAAGAGTATTTGACCTTCGTCAAGGAAGCCAAGCAAATTGTCAATCAGCGACCCCTGGTCGGTCAAGGGTTAGCAAATCCGGAGAGTGGAATGGCAATCACGCCAAACCACCTCCTGTTTTCGCATTCTATGAAGGCATTGCCTTTTGGAGAAGACCTGATCCAGGACGAAAGGAGAAAACCCGCGCTGAAATATTGGCGCGAACGGCAAAGAACCACAAAAGAATTCAAACGGCTCTTTATCGAGCAATATGTTTCTGGGCTGAACTCTTTCAGAAAGAAGAGTAAAAACATGCCCAACCTAGAAGTTGGGGATCTGGTGCTGATTTCCGACTATCGCACAGCTCGGCTATCATGGCCTCTGGCGATTATCGACTCAGTACACACAGCTTCCGACGGAATTGTAAGAAACGCACGATTGAGGAAGGCTTCCGGCTTTGAAACTCGATCGATTCGTTCCCTAATTGTTCTCCGGCATCTTGAAGATTATGAACCGGGGGGAATTGGGGCTGATTCCAAGCGACTCCACAAAGATCCGCCTCGCGACAAAACGACGAATAAATTCCTAGATCAAATCCCACGCACTCCAGCGACGGATGATGAAGAGGAAGATTTGGAAGAGCAAATCCAAGATTCGTTTAAGACGGCAGATGCAGATCCAGTCGACCAGTAACCTGAACCCTTCTCCAGATATCACACAAGATTTTCTGGCAGAAGGCAAAATTCAGCTCTTTCTAGGATCGACTCGCTTTTTCCCATTAAGAAACACGACTCCCTGCACACTTCAGCAGGCAAATAATGTTTTTGTCCAGAGTCGCAAGTTTTGGAAATAAAGTGAGAGGTCAGCAGGGCAGAGGAAGGAAGAAAAGAGAGGAAGGAAAGAGCGCTCGCGCGCTCGGAATTGCCTTCTCTCCCTCCCTCTCCCTCTTGTGGGTGTTCCACAAAGTTTACTTGAGCTCCTTCACTTGCCATTCACAACTCCCGCGGAAAACTGCGGTCAAGAGTTGGGAAAGGCTCGTACAGGATTTAACTTAGCTGAGCATCTAAGGAGAAACCCAGGATGAGAGAATCCCGGGAGCTCTCGGTGCTCCATAAACACAAAGTCAGAATGAAGATAAAGAAGAGGCGATACGACGCCAAGTTCGAGAGAAACATCAACCTTCAACTTCTGATAATTGTTGCGTTGATCTTCGGATTGCCTCTCCCCGCCTTTGCCCTTTTCACAGGCACGGCGCACTTCATTCCATCGGGCAGGCTTGCCTCGGCAGTAAGCTACATTGATGTCTCGATCTCCATTGATCTCGCGGCAGTTAAAACACGGATTTTCACAACGTTGAACACCGTGCATAACAGCCACGTAGAACTGGAAAGAGAACTGGACTTCGCTGGAGATACAGCGGCAGTCACACAGTTAATCTCGCAAAGAAAGGCCATTCTTGCCCCGGTCGAAGCAGACTTGAGCAAGATTGAGACCAAAATCCAAGCCATAGTCCCTCCTGACGCAAGAGACAAGAGGGAAGGCTTTGGATTTGCGGCGCTCCTCGGCGCTATTTTCAATTGGGGTTCGAATCAGAACACCCATAGAGAGGTCGAGGACCTTCGAAAGATAGCTACAAAGCAAGCTGTTCTTTTCGGAGAGCTGTCGCACGTCGAAGAAGAACTCAGCAGGAAGGTCAAGAACATTACCTCCCTTCTAAGCAAGGAGGAGACGGTCTTGTTCGATACTCTGATACTGTACGCACAGTTACAGAGCTATGCCAATGCCTGCCGAGATCTCGTGGAAGGACTAATTGCCATTCAACGGCACCATGTCCACCCTGGGCTCGTTACACCCGCCGTAATTACGGACGTGATGGCACGAGCGACGAGAGAATCGAGAAGAATTTCTCTGGTTCCCGTCTTCTCAGAAGACACCCAAGTTTATGACGTTCCGACGTCCTTCCTGTTCGAAGCAGGAATGTGTCACGTCATCTTCCACTTCCCGTATGTGAATTCGCCGGACTCCGACATTCGTGAGCTCTGGCTGCTGGAAGGAGGAGTCATAAACAGGACGGGGAAGGTGCATGAAGTAGTGGCAAAAGACTACTTTATTGCAGCCACCCCTCTGGCCGCGCGAAATGGATTGCATTCAACCCATGACAGCAAAGAGCTCGCGCCCTGCCAGGTGGTTAACCAAGTCAGGTTGTGCTCACATATCGCGACCACGGTTTCCACACCCCACTCTTGTGTGGCTGCGCTTTTCTACCAAGACGAGCGCAAGACCTACAAGTATTGTGAAATGAACCCCCTGGAAAGAACCTTTCCCGTGGTTCAAATTAATTCCACCGCGTTCATGATTGGAATTAATGAAACAGTTCAATTAGCATGCACAGGATCCCATCCAGTGACGCTGGTTAGACAAGAGGTTTTTATTTACGACCTCCGCAGAGGATGTAAATTGGTGCATAAGGATTTTACGGCGGAACCCGCTGCGATTTCCCACCTAACCACAACCACTATCACCCTGGACTGGGAAATCGAGAAGCACATTGCTTCCCGTGCGCCGGTCCAAACACCCAAAGCGATTCTGACACTGGAAAGTTCACTAGACGGACTTACAGAGAAAGCATCGCGAGACGCCGAGAAATCCAAAACTCTTGTAAAAGAATTGGAGAAAGAGCCGAGTAAGACCCTTATGTACGCTCTTATCGGCGCTGGTTGCATTATAGTTGTTCTCCTGCTTGTTCTAGCCCTGATTTTCCTGTATTTTTACACGAAATCTGGAGCAGCAGGACCTTGGGAATTTTTATTCTCAAAAGCTCTGTCTTCTGCTAATACCCAACGCGAACAAAGCGTGGCAGTGGATGACACACAGAGGAACGACGTTGAGCAGGCCGTTTTTCGGGACCCTCAACCAAACCTAACCCAGCGCTCACCGAGTGCCAGGTCAGTTATTTGCAACTACGAGACCACTTTTGCCAGCCCCCGCCAAAAGGCGCCGCCGGCCAGCAAAGTGACTAAATCTCGAACACCTTTACCAACGCCCCGAAGAATTGTGGGTCGAGAAATCGATGCACTCAGCAAGGCTGTCCGAGAATTTGGAACGCCAAAGGCCTTCGGGGGAGGTTGGGAAAGTGCACCCCTACATTTTAATATGGAATTGGGAGCGCTTCCCGGCCGCCATGACCAACGGGGACGGGGACTCGAACTACCACGAGTTCCTCTCCCGCTGCGGCAGCATGAGAAGGCTTTGCCTAACCAAGCACGGCCAGGGTCATCCTCAGAGGAGGAAGGAACGCTAATTGCTCCTTCTCCTCCTCCTAGCCCCACTGTACAATTACAGAAAAGCAAGGAAGAGGATTCCCCATATCAAGCCATCTTTAATGACGGCAATTTAATTCATGTTGCGGGAAGATCCATCAGCAAGGAGGGACAAACAGCTTGGGAAGGAGGAGCGCGCGCATACGACCAGTATCTCCTCAAAAGAGAGAAGAACACGAACGCTCGTCTTCGCCAACAACTTCTCCGTTCCTATTCACACAAACATCCCTCCCGCGGATCTTCGCCGCGAGCCACGGTCAACTCGAAACAACCCTTCACACGCCTTGAAGCTTTGCTCCTCCACCCTCCTCCGCCACAAGACAAGGAGGAGGAGGAAGGGAAGAGGGAGAACAGCGCGAAGGGAGAGCAGCCCATCCAGGAGACGAAACTCTCCACCAAGTCCAGCGACTTCTCTAACTGAAGAAAAGGGAGAAGAAAACGCCGGCCCAATTTATGCTGCTAAAGTTGTTAACGTAAATCGCCACACATGATTTCATCAGTCTTGTTCAAAACTTGGCCTCTGCCAATGACCTTAACGAACTCTCCCCAGAAGAGAGGAATTATGTAAAGGGCAAAGATATCCTTCGGGATTGCCCAAAACACTTTAAGACGCTGGAAAGCGGTCGACGAGGAATCCATTCCCCGTCTCTCGCAACCGAATTCATCTCATCCGGCCATCGAACAAAGGACGCAAATAAATACTACAATGTAATCACCGTCTCCAGAGCGAACTTCACTTAGTCGCGCGAAGGTAATTGTCGGACTGAAAATGGTCAACAGATCGTATGTTTCGTCGTCGAGTCTTCCACAAACTCTTCCTCGATTGTACTTGTTGTCCATCATTGTTTTATTGCCCGTGATTTCCTCTTCGTTCCCGAGTCCAGGCCAAAGCAGCCAAGGAGGAGGAACGAATGAAATCCCCCTAAGCAGAAGGGAGAAAAGCTTATCCGCGTTGTTGAATGCCGCAGATAACTCTTTTCGAATGTTGATCGTGGAAGTATATTTCGGTAAAGCACGTCGATATATCACACGAATTCAAGGGAGCGCGGGAGGTCGACCGCGGGTCGTCCGCCGCGCAGACCAACGTCTGTCCAATGTTGCAGTAACAGTCAAAGATCATGTGCAGTAAGTAGGACGCATCCATGCATGGCTAAAGCTGTCAAGCCGCTTGCGACCAGATATTACTTGTAGCACTGAAACATGGCGCATCGTCCTATCAGTGTGTCCACGCAAAAGCATGGCACATCGTTAAAAGGGACACATAACCTTACGGTTCTGCAAAAATCGCTAAAAAAGAACCCGCAAAGGCAAAAAACCCGATAATATCAATCCCATATGCTGAAAAATTAAAACGTATCCAGCCCATTCGTGCAAATTCGTCAGTTCCACAGGACCAGACACCCCTTCTAGAAAAAATTAAGCTTGAAAAAGGTTAACGGAAGGGCGTAATTTGTTCGCTTTGAGCAGCGACATCTTCCTTTGAAAAACAGAAGCATTAAAATGTGAACCCCGCCTTGCTCTTCTAACCGCCAACGCGCGGCGAAAGGCGGGTGGAGTAGAACATTTCTGTCCGTTTCCCCTCTCAGTTTGACGTGCGGTAAACGCGCCCAACTGGGAAGGGAAAGGGGGAGAGGGTGAAGAAGTGAAATTGGACTCGTTTTCGAGTATATTTGGAAGGAAAACGCCTCCGAATATTCTTCTCGCAGACAGAAAATAACATTTTGGACATTTTATGGACAATTTGGACATTTCAGAGGTCATTATCTCATTTTCACCTACTCAGTAATCATTGAGTTCAGAGACAATCGCTGCAAATTCAGCAGTTTTAGATAGTTTCAGAACAAATAAGTTGCAGAAATATGAACAGGACTGCCAAGGTAGCAGTATCTTCAGACATCTAAAACAAATGAGTGTGCAAAAAGGTTTTTGATAAGAACTGCGCAGAAGCAGTTCTCAAAAGTACTTTATGGTCCTCTCTTCTTAGAGGTATTCCAGCGTCAGCAGGACCTTGAATATAAGAAGTGAGAGTTCCAGGAAGGTGAGAGCCGCAATTAGAGAAGGGAGATAGCGTCTCTCTCTTCTCCCTTGCGAAAACACTCATCAGCACACTGAGACCGCTTTTAAAGGGAAGGAGACGCTCAAGGAAGCGCAGCAGGGAGAGAAAAGAAGGTGTTTAAAGCAGCAGCAGGAATATCCATCACGCCCTTGCTACATGCAAGGTGATGGCCCTCTGCTTGTTTTACGCATCGGCAAACCCAGCATGCAGCTGCGTCGCAAGCAGCCACAGGCTGCGTGACGTAGTTCACAAGCAGGGTGAAGCACATCTCAGCTGATGATTTGAAATTGACAGCCGAACGCAAAGAGCGCCGGTTGTAGTAGAACTTCAGCTGAAACTTGTTTTCGTCTTCGAAAAATGAATTCGAGAAGCAGAAATCGGAAAAGCCCCGCGTGGCAACACAAGTTTAAATAACTTAGAGCATACTTCATAGAGAGACTTGAACTTGGAACAAATTCCAGTGTACTTGAACTTTCCTCATTGAACATAACGCTACTACAACATAGACAAAACATGCTGACAATTGAGAGATGTTTCAAACCTGAAATATTTTTCTTGTTTTTGCAGCAGGGAGCTTAATTGCTTCCCTTCTCTCCAATGGAG
>CALKLP010000030.1 GCA_937991965.1 uncultured Verrucomicrobiales bacterium | reverse complement strand
TAAAAATCGGCACTCTATTTCTGGTTTATGATGTAAACACTGAATTTGGTAAAAAAACTATTGTTAATGTACTGTATAGAGTATAGTACATGAATCTAGATATGTCAAACGGTTATCTGTTTCAAACGTGACGATTTTTGCAATAATTTTCTCTGAAAATCGTCATTGTCACAAGAGCAGTAACCTAGTAAATTAAATACCCTCCCAATTCCAACTGTTGTTGTTTGTAACTGGTATCAATGGAGGTCTTTATAGTTGTACACCACAGGATGCGTTTCAAAGTCATCAAAGGTCAAGGTCGTTCTTGAATTCGCGAAAATTTCCATCCTAAAATGGTATCTAGTCCGGCATTTTTCACAATGGATTGGATTTGGCTACGGATTATGAAACTAGGGAACAGTAACTAAACTTGGCCACGACAGATTTTTTTTATATGGGACCTCGTTCTCTTGCACTGGAGTCCTGAACTTAGAGAGTAATATTTCTGGTAATATTGATGGTGGTATCGATGGAGGTCGATTACTTGTACACCACAGTACACTTTCAAGGTTATCAAAGGTCAAGCTCATGGGGGTCTTACCATAGTTTAAAGTCGCAAAAAATGGCATCTTAGAATGTGGTACGTTTCCCGGCCGATGTTCCGCTAACCAGATTAAAACCCCTAGTTGGATGCGCCGACCGCAGGCGTCGTGGCTGCGTCAGATAGAAAATCGTTGGAAGAGTGGTCGATGATGGGTCTTGCGCCAGTTTAAGGGCCATCAGGAGGCCGTTGGAGTGGAAAAAAAGGGTGAACGCCGTGAAGTGCCACCGTGGTAGGTGCTCCCACACCTATGCCATGTCTTACAGTATATAGCCATTTAAGAGCTCCGACCTGCAGTTTCTGACCTGGAGCGGGAAGTTTAATATTATGCAGATGAATATCATCCATGTATAGCCGTATATTTGTGGATGAATACGTATCCTTGGTATTGTACATAACATCGCTACTAAGCTCGGGTGTCTTCTCTCCGATGGATGAGAGTTGCTCAATTCCAAAGCTCGATTAATAATTCCTAGTGAGTCTCTATAGTAAAGGACGAAAGTAAAGTTCCAGAGTTTTTTCACACAATTTATATAGAAAAAAGGCTCCTAACTCGTCCATTTTTCGTTTATAGATGTAATGAATCGTGTTCTTTATGAAAACTAAATAAAAATTATCAAAAGGTTTTTGGAAAAATTTGTAGAAAATGGACTCGTCTATTTTGAGTGTTTGTGAGGGGTGTCAGGTTTTCCTATAGTCCATGTTGGTTTCGAATGAAACTGCACACTCAAGTGAAGCTATATTTCAAATTTGGACGAAAACCAAAGTCTAAGGCAAGAAATTTTGCACGGAAAAAAGTGCTAAAAATGATCAGGACTTTACTTTTGTCCCCTACTTTAGTCGCCTACCGGCTTCTTCTTATCTTTTTGCTGCTACTTGCATCCTTCTAAAGATGACCCAACTCCCGCACGTGGTATTTTTTGTACCTAAATGGACTGGATCATGGACCGAATCGTTGGATGGACTGGATGCTGGGTGTCATTTGGGGAAGACCGGATCACTGATTTGAACTTTTCCGACAACGCTGTGATTTTTGCGGATACGATCGGGGTTCTGATAATAGATGCGCTCGAAACACTGAGCGAGGAATCGGAGCCGCTGAGGCTGCGAGTTTCCTGGAAATATACGTGATCGACCAAGAGGTTCTCGATGGATGACGAATGGGAAGAGTTCGACTCGTGAGCGAGAGCTGCGCTTCAGTAGTGACCCGGCTAGTCGGAACTTTGAAGAGTGGTCGATGGGCCCTGCGTCCGCCCTATCGAACGCAACCAAGAGTTCTTTTTTGAGTTGAGCAGAATAGTGAACGGGTAAAATTACTAATGGTACGTGCTGCTTATACACCTCACTTTGCGTGGGTTGAGAGAGGAACGCCGGGGCATACCTCTCTTGTAGCGCGTGCTTCTTTCTCTTCTGGTAATATCAACCTTCTTTCTCCATTGTCATGTTTAGTTTCTGTTGTTTCAGGATGATCAGGAGACATTGAGGGACAGAACGTGTCTGGCTCCCTTGACCCGCCTCATCGTCCGTCCACGCCCGCATTCCAAGAACGAGAAGATGAGTTTTCCGAGATAACTTGTCGACCCGGGTCATGTCACAAGTCCCAGGCCCGTTGCCAGACGTTTCAAAGGGGGGGTGCCCAGGATGAAATAGGCAACATCCGAGCGCCGAAGGCGTCAGCCAGGCGAGCGCCGCAGGCGCGAGCCCGTAGAGGGAGTCTGGGGGGTTCTCCCCCCAGAAATTTTTGAAAATACGCACCTCATTTGGGGCATATTCTGGGCTATTTTTTGACAATTTCGATGGGCTAGGATTTGGTGAATAAATTTTGACCCTCTGCATTTTATCCGTGGATTTTCGGAAAAAAATAGGCATTTTTAGCGTAGGCCTTCAACTTAAAATAGGCACCATAGGCACCCCCCTGGCAACGGGCCTGAGTCCAGTAAGTTCTCAATCCAGATTCACCCATAAAATACTCTTCATTATGACCGCTAGGTCTGATGTTAGCAAATTCAAATTCACCATTTTGTTTTCCAGTCATTGTCATTCATTGTTTCAGATATATGGTTCTGTGACACTTACGTGACTAGTTGAATTGTCGTAGAATTATAAATTGGAACTATACGATTGGTCAAAACTCGCGTTCCCTCCCCCTCCACCCCTCCCCCCCTCGAACAGAAAAAAGAATTAGAGTTAGCTCCATTGTTTTCATTTTACAGCTGAATGAAACACGCGCCTTGGTCGATTTCTGCTCACTGTTCCTGGCTAGGACTGGGAGATGTAC
>CALKLP010000029.1 GCA_937991965.1 uncultured Verrucomicrobiales bacterium | reverse complement strand
GACCACCTCATCGTGGTGATCTCTACCGACAAGGGGCTTTGTGGCGCGATTAATACAAACCTCCTTAAGAAAGTTCGCTTAGAATTACCGAAAGATGGGCACTTCATCACGATTGGTAAAAAGCTCCGCGCGAACATTGCGAGTGCGAAACAAGAGCTGGTTGCGGATTTCACGATTCAAGACCCAGTTCCATTTGAGGAAGTTAAGCCGATCTCCAAGTTCATCATCGATGAGTTTACCAGCGGTAAATACAACAAGGTTTCTGTAGGTTTTACAGATTTTGTTTCTACCCTGGAGCAGAACCCACATATCTCCCAACTCCTCCCAATCGACCCTTCTAAGCTTGCTGAAAAGCGTGACTATGAAGGCGTAGGTAAAGGTGAAGTTTCTGATGCTGCAGAAGTGGCTGAGAAGGAATACACCTTCGAGCCTAACCCTGGAGTTGTCCTGAGTTCACTTCTTCCTCAGTATATTGATTTCCAAGTTTACCAAATGATCGTTGAGGCCCGTGCTTCTGAGCACTCTGCGCGTATGGTTGCGATGAAAGCAGCGACCGATAATGCGAACGATATCGTTAAAGATCTCAAAGTCGAATATAATAAACTCCGTCAAGCTGCCATTACTCAGGAACTTCTTGAGATTACGACAGCGATGAAAGCAATGGAATAACACCTTTATTACATCAATTAACCTTTTAACACTAACCCTTTCCCAAATACCCATCCTACCATGAGCAACACAGGAACCCTCGTTCAAGTAATCGGAGCTGTAATTGATGCAGATTTCTCCGCAGCCGCTACCCTCCCAGACATCTATAATGCCCTAGAGATCAACTACGATCTTTTCGGTGTGCCAACTAAACTCGTTCTTGAGGTTCAACAACACCTCGGTGACGGTCGCGTTCGTGCGGTTGCGATGAGCAGCTCTGACGGACTTAAGCGTGGCATGGAAATCAAAGACACTGGTAAAGCGATTCAAGTGCCAGTTGGTGACCAAGTCCTCGGACGTATCTTTAATGTTACCGGAGATCTTGTAGACGAAAACGTAGCACTCCCTGAGCCAGATAAGAAATCAACGATTCACCGCGATGCTCCAGCTCTTGTTGAGCAAGCAGAGAACCTTGAGATTCTTGAGACGGGAATCAAAGTGATCGACCTTGTTTGCCCCTTCCTAAAAGGTGGTAAAGTTGGTGCCTTCGGTGGTGCTGGTGTTGGTAAGACCGTTGTAATCATGGAGCTTATTAACAACATTGCGAAGAACCACGGTGGTTACTCCGTATTCGCAGGAGTTGGTGAGCGTACTCGTGAGGGTAACGACCTTTACTGGGAAATGATCGAATCTAACGTTATCGGTGTCGAGCGTGACGCTGATGGCCACCCAATCGTTAACGAAGACGGCACGCCTAAGCTTGCTGACGGTTCTAAGGTTGCTCTTGTTTACGGACAGATGAATGAGCCTCCAGGAGCACGTCTCCGTGTTGCTCTTTCTGCTCTTACGATGGCAGAATACTTCCGTGATGAGGAAAACCAAGACGTTCTCCTCTTCGTAGATAACGTATTCCGTTTCTCCCAAGCTGGATCTGAAGTATCCGCTCTTCTCGGACGAACGCCTTCTGCGGTAGGTTACCAACCAACCCTCGCAGAGGAAATGGCGATGCTCCAAGAGCGTATTACCTCGACCAAGAAAGGATCGATCACCTCACTTCAGGCCGTTTATGTTCCTGCGGATGACCTTACTGACCCTGCTCCTGCTAACACCTTCGCTCACCTTGATGCAACGGTTGTTCTTGAGCGTTCCCTCGCGGCACAAGGTCTCTTCCCTGCGATTGACCCTCTTGCTTCTACCTCTAAGGCTCTTACTCCAGCGATTGTTGGTGAAGAGCACTATGAAATTGCTCGTGGCGTTCAGAACGTTCTTCAGCGCTACAAGGATCTTCAAGACATCATCGCGATTCTCGGGATGGACGAGCTTTCTGACGAAGATAAGCTTTCCGTTTACCGTGCACGTAAGATTCAGCGTTTCCTCACGCAGCCGTTCCACGTTGCAGAGGTCTTCAACAACGTTCCTGGTGTTCTCGTAAAAGTAGAAGACACCGTTGCTGGATTCAAGGAACTCCTCGACGGAAAATGGGACGACGTTCCAGAAGGTAATTTCTACATGCGTGCTGACCTCTCAACCGTCTCACGTGACGCTGAGTAATCTTCAGATATTGACAATTTCGGTAATCGCAGCTATAAGTTGGTAAGTATGGCTACTCAACCTCTCATTGAATCTCAACCCTTGTCCAAGACAAGGGAGCAGATGGAAAGAGCATTAGCGTTAACCGCTGATTATGAGAGCCGAGTGCGCCCTTACGTGCCTGAAGGTTACCGGAATGAGACTTCTCCTAAGCTTCTAGAGTATCTAAGAAAAATCGTAGCTGAAAAAGAAGAGCGCCTAGCTCGGCAAGCAGCGACGAACTCATGAGTAAGGAAATTGACTTAATCGTATGGGATGCAGCTAAAGAGCTTTATCTCCATTTTTTTAATGAGGTTCGCCTTGGCTCTGAAGATTCGAGCATCGTTCAAGTTCATGAGGTTCTTTCTGATGAAAAGTTTGAAAAAGCTTTCATTAAGGCAATTGCTCACCATTTCACTCACATAAAAGATACCAGATTAAATCAAGGAACCGTCGATATTTATAAAGCCTTATCTTGGATAACATGGTTTATGAGTAAAGGCTGCTCTGATGAGACTGTTAAAAACTGGTCTATCGTTGCAGGCTTAGAATCTCTTAATGATTGTCTTACTAATGATCATGGAGTATGCCTTCCTCAATCAACAATTAATCTCCTTGAAGCTTTCCTAAAAAACGAAATTGCTGGAATCTATGAACACGGAATAGCATTAAATGGCTTGTTCCTTTCTTTTCATTCCGCTACTGAAGCATTAAAACAATCTTCCCCACAACCCGCGTAACATTATGCCAATCCAACTCGACATCGTAACCCCAGAGAAAAAAATCTTTTCCGACACTGTAGAAGACGTCTACATCCCAACCCTTCTTGGTGAAACAGGAATTCTTGCAGGACACACCACTCTGGTTTCTCCTCTTGAGCCTGGTGAACTCCGCTATAAGCAAGGCGGGAACTACACTGAATTCGCCGTAGGGAACGGCTTTGTAGAAGCAACTCAAGAGTCTGTTACGATCCTCACAGATCTCTGTGCAGGACACGAGGACATCGACGAGGATTTCGTAGAGAACGCAATGAAGAGTGCTGAAGAAGCTCTCGCAAAGACAGATCCAAACGCGGATCCTGATGCAGTAATCGCGCTCCAACTCACGATTGCTAAGTCACTTGCTCAGCTTAAACTGAAGCGTAAGTATAAGTAAATCGTAGAAGCGACGACTCGTCGCTTCTATATTATAAAAAACGGAGGTCGATCGACCTCCGTTTTTGTATTTAATTGAAGGAGTGAAAGCTCTTAGATCACTTTCATTTTTCCACCGAAGACAGCGTTTGCTCCGAGCATTTCTTCGATGCGGAGGAGCTGGTTGTATTTCGCAATACGGTCAGATCTGCTCATGGAGCCAGTCTTGATTTGTCCTGCATTGAGTCCAACGGCGATGTCCGCGATCGTCGTGTCCTCTGTTTCGCCAGAACGGTGAGAAATCACAGAGGTGTAACTGTTTTCCTTGGCCAGTTCTACGGAATCAAACGTTTCGGTAAGTGATCCGATTTGGTTCACCTTAACAAGGATGGAGTTAGCCACGCCCATGTCGATACCCTTCTGGAGGAAGTCTTTGTTAGTTACGAAGAGGTCATCTCCAACGAGCTGAACCTTATCACCAATCGCGTCGGTGAGGAGCTTCCAGGTATCCCAGTCGTTCTCATCACATCCGTCTTCGATCGAAATGATCGGGAACTTCGCGCAAAGGTCTTTATAGAGTCCCACGAGGTCTGATCCAGAAAGCTCTTCGTTGGTGGACTTATGGAAGATATATTTGCCTTTTTCCTTATCGTAGAACTCAGAAGAAGCGACATCGAGAGCCAGTGAAATGTCATCACCTACACGGTATCCAGCAGCTTCAATTGCTTGGCAGCAAACACTGAGAGCGTCTTCTGCAGAGTCGAGTGCAGGGGCGAAGCCACCTTCGTCACCAACAGAAGTCACAAGACCACGGCCATGAAGAACTTTCTTAAGGGCGTGGAAGACTTCCGCTCCCCAACGCACAGATTCCTTAAAGGACGGTGCACCATGAGGCATGATCATGAATTCTTGGAAATCGATCGGGGCATCTGAGTGAGATCCTCCGTTAATGACGTTCATCATAGGGACCGGAAGAACCTTTGCGTTCGCACCACCGATGTATTGGAAGAGAGGGAGGTCAGAAGCTTCTGCAGCGGCTTTTGCTGTCGCGAGTGAAACTCCGAGAATTGCATTGGCTCCTAAGTTGGCTTTGTTTTTCGTGCCATCGAGGTCGATCATGATCTGATCTACCGCTGCTTGTTGGGTCGCATCTACACCTGCAAGGGTAGGGGCGATCTTGTTATTTACATTGTCTACTGCACCTTGAACCCCTTTTCCGAGGTAGCGGTCTTCCTTATCACGGAGTTCCCATGCTTCATGTTCACCAGTGGAGGCGCCACTTGGTACGGCTGCACGGCCCATTGCGCCACAATCTAGGTGGACGTCGACTTCTACGGTTGGGTTTCCTCGGGAATCAATGATTTCACGAGCGTGAACTTCTGTAATGGATGTAAATGACACAGTAATTGAGTTTGTTAAATGCGAGAGGGTTGATCATCCTCTTCGCGTCAAATCTGTATGCAATGAGACTGAATTAACAAAGGAAAAAGTTTTGTTTTCTGATCCAAAGAGCCCCTGTAGGCCGTGAATGTCAGAAATTCGTATACACTTGACAACTTTGGTCTATTATTTGGCTGTATGAAAATTCCTGAAGGAATTCAACCGGTTCAGGGGTTTGAGCTAGAGAAATACCTAGGCAAGTGGTATGAGGTCGCGCGATTAGATCATCGTTTTGAGCGTGGGCTCTCTCAAGTCTCAGCCGAATACACCCTTCGCGACGATAATGGGGTAGATGTCATAAACCGAGGCTATAAATCTGCTACAGGAGAGTGGAAGGAAGCGAAAGGGAAGGCATACTTCGTATCAAAAACAGATCAAGGGTATCTCAGAGTGTCCTTCTTTGGCCCCTTTTACGGTTCCTATGTTATTTTTGAACTTGATGATTACCAGCACGCTTACGTGTGCGGCCCAGATAAATCGTATCTATGGTTCTTATCGAGAACGCCTAAAGTGACACCATCCCAGCGCCAACAATTTTTAGAAAAAGCGCAGTCCTTAGGGTTTAGTACTGAGCAGATTATTTTCGTAGAGCACGAGTAATCAGACTAATGACTATAAAATCAGCATGCAATCTCCATAGCTGAAGAAACGGTATTTTTCTTCAATCGCTTGGCGGTAGGCTTCCATGATGAGCTCTCGCCCCGCGAAGGAGGAGACGAGCATCATGAGGCTACTTTTCGGTAAGTGAAAGTTTGTGATCAGGGCGTCCACGATCTTTGGCTGAAATGGAGGGTGAATAAAGATATTTGTGTCTCCAGCCGCTGGTGTGAGAGCTCCCTTTTTCTCGGTCTGACCAAGGTGCTCTAGGACGCGCGTCACGGTCGTTCCTACTGCTACTACCCGACTCGTTTGGTTGATTTTTTGCGTGGCTTCGGCGTCTAGGACGAAGTTCTCTGAGTGCATGTGGTGATCTTTCACCAGATTTGCTTTAACAGGGCGAAAGGTGCCTACACCCACATGTAAGGTCAGGAAGGTGTGGTTCAGTTTACTCAGGAGTTCGGGGGTGAAGTGGAGGCCGGCAGTTGGGGCGGCGATCGCGCCTTCTTCCTTCGCGAAGACAGTTTGGTAGCGCTCTAGGTCTGCGTCTTCGGCCTCACGTTGCATGTAGTGAGGGAGCGCGAGGTGTCCCCATTGTTCTTCATCGATCTCTTCTGTCCACTGGATCACACGGTAGCCTTCCTCATCGATTTCGGTTACGGTGCCTATGATGCCACCGACCACGACTTCGCGCCCCACTTTCATGCGTTTTCCGGGACGTACCATGCATCGCCAGAGGGTAGGGGATTCCTTAGCGACTCGCACTAGTTCGATTTTTTCATCGTCAGAAAAGTATCGTGCGCGCACTACGCGAGTATTGTTGAGTACTAGTAAGTCTTCAGGGTTCAGGTAGTCCTGAATGTCTTTGAACTTGGCATGGGTAATGGATTGCTCAGCGCGGTTGATTACCAGCATGCGTGAGTCATCGCGTCGTTCAGCAGGGCGGCTGGCGATGAGTTCCTCGGGGAGGTCAAAGTCGAAATCGTCTGTGCGGAGATCTGTCATAATTTAGTCCAGCCGAGTTCATCTAATACATCTGAGACCTCTGCAAGCGCATTTGTTTCCAGTAATAAGGTTACTCCATTGTTGTCTGGTTCTTCTAGGGCAAGGCGTAGGCGAGAGTTCTTATGTTTTGCATCCCATGGGGAGTCTGAAACCATGCTCCAGCCATTTGCTACAAAGTGTTCTAAGATCGCTTGCCGTGAAGTGGATTCTTCTCTCCAATAGCGTGCTTTTACTGTAGGAACGGCATCTTTACTTGATAAACGAGGGAGACTGATGAGGTTCATGACGCTTTTGAGACTCGGCGGACGCCCATACTTCCAGCGTGCTGCCATACGCACGAGTGGGTAGTAGCGGGCGAGGAGTTGGCCGAGTTTGCTTTCGGGAGTTTGTCTCGTTTCTGAGCGAGCTTGCAGTGGTTGGAAGGGCGCTAAGCCCGCGAGTCCAGCATACACTTCGCACCCTTGTTGGTAACCCACACTGTCTCCTTCGTAGACTGTCCCTTTCCAAGAAATTCCGCTCGGTTTTACTCTGTCAGGGTGATCTGTGGCCAAGAGAGCTTCTGCTTTTCCATACCCCCATTGCTGTTTGAGATAGGCGAGATAAGTCGGGCGGGACTCATGCCACACGTAGGCATTGGGCGTGAACAAGAGCGTGTAACCGGCGGCCATGACCCGCCAGCAAAAGTCGACATCATCACCAGCGACGCGGTAGCGGTCAGAGAATCCTACGATTTCCTGCCACACAGATTTACGCACCGCCATGTTGCATCCCGGAAGGTGCTCCGCCACAGTGGAGCTGAGTAAGACGGGGCAAGCTTGCCCGGGGAGGTTAGCGACTTCATGGGCTTCTCCGACGGTCTGAGTAGGGGGGATGCCATATCCACCACACATTCCGACTGTTGAATCAGCGAATCCAGCCCGAAGCCAGGTGAGCCATTCTCGGTCAGGACGGGCGTCGTCATCGGTGTAGGCGAGGAGTTCTCCCTTGGCGTGTTGCGCTCCCGTATTTCGGGCATGAGAAAGCCCTTCGTTCGCTTGTGAGATGACTCGGAATGGAATACCGCGTTCCACGAATGCCGAGGTGAAGGATTCGGACTTAGCTGCAGAACTGTCTAACGAGCCATCATTGATGACGATGACCTCGTAGTTTGAATCTTCAATCTGGATCAGTGATTGCAGGCACGGGCCCATTCTGTCCTCGCCATTGTAAGTGCACACGATGACGGAAAAGAGGCACTCTGGGAGATCTTGAGCTTCCGGCCTGAAGAGAGAGTGCGCCACTGGTCGCAGCGTGTTATCAGCGCGCTGTAGCCCGAATTTCCAGTCTGGCACTAGCCGATCACCTTTCCACCAGAGATCGCTCCATGCAAAGTAGGTTGCGCCCATGACGCCGACTTCTGTCATCACACGGGAAGCCATATTGAGGATGCGTTCTTGGCCTTCTTCTCCGTGAGGGCTAAGCGTGCCAGCGTCAACCCCGAACTCGCTAATGACAAGCGGTCGTGCCCCTGCAATGACATGAAGGTGTTGGAGGTAGCTCCGCAGATTTTCTTCGTCCTCCAGATAGAGATTGAAGGCGGTGAAGTCGGCATTACTGAGCTCGAGAAACTCGGTGGTGGGAAAGTTCGCATAAGCATAG
This sequence comes from uncultured Verrucomicrobiales bacterium, assembly GCA_937991965.1. Taxonomy (GTDB): domain Bacteria; phylum Verrucomicrobiota; class Verrucomicrobiia; order Verrucomicrobiales; family Akkermansiaceae; genus WTJZ01. Next base: position 5,304 of record CALKLP010000029.1, on the reverse strand, counting down.
AGAACGTCTGGAAACTCATGACGCAGGCGGTTGATCAGGGTTTCGAGCGTGTCTTTTACTTGCGGAATCCCCATCCATCGCACGAGATCGACTGGGATTTCGTTGGCGATGTAGATGCCCGCGAGGGCAGGGTGGTCGGCATGTTCGCGGAGAAAGGTGCGCGTCTCGGAATACGCTTGTTCGATGGTGCTTGGATTCGCGAGGAAGTCTGTTGCCCACGGCCAAGGGACAGAGGCGAAAACGTGAATGCTAAGCCTTTTCGCTTCGTCGAGTAACTCGGTTGTGGGTGGCTCGTAGAGACGCACCATGTTAGCTCCGAGGTCGGCGATACGTGCTAGTTCTGCGGTGAGATCGTGTTCAGGTGGAAGTGGCCCTAAGGTGACGCCACGAAGGGTGATACGCTCGCCGTGGTGGGAGAAGAATCTACCATCAATGTTCAGCGAACTCATAAGTTACAAAATCGGTGCGATGTAAGAGATGAGGTTTTCAAACAGCTGAGAATGCATGTTCATTAGCTCGAAGAACCAGGTCGAAAAGGATGGGGTAATCTTAGTGAATTCGATCAGCAAGGAAAGGCCATAGAAATTCGCAAGATAGATCAAGGTGAGCGAGAAAAAGGTGCCATTAGAGGAGAGGTCAGATTGCCCCAGTGGGATCATCCAAACGGTCCAAAACAGGTTAAAGCACCATGATGCCCCATAGAGGAGGAAGAAGTAAGGGAGCACGGGAGTGAGGTTGGTGAAAATGCTAGTAATGCCATAGATGAGCGCAAAAGCGATTGTCCAAAACGGAAAGATATAGGGAGAGAGCGAGACTAGAATATTAGCTCGGTTAGCGATGATATAACCGCCATCTGCACTGGCATTAAAGGCACTGACCTTCCCGTAGCAAAAGAAGACGAAAATGGCGTGCGTGAGTTCGTGACCGAACACATAGAGTGGTAAGAGAATATGGCGCGTGAAGCGAATGCATAGTAAGCCTAAGGTCATGATCCCGCCGAGAGCAAAGAAGAGCGCGAGTTCGTTTCCGCGAAGATTCCATAAGATGTCGTTGGCAACGACCTGGCTCACCACCATTTTTGTGACAGCGGCACAAGGAAACAAGAGCATGCAGCCTAGAACGATAGTGAGAAGTAGCTTCCAGAATGGCAGCATGTCTTCCTGGTATTCCTCTTCGTCCGTAATTTCAACAACCCGTGCACGTGACATACGGAGCTCGTTCTGTTTCAATGACCTGCGTTTCACAGCCATTTTATCAGTAGCTCGTCCTTTGATTTTCTTATTTAAATTTTTCCGTAGAAAAGGCACGTAGAAAAGATAAGAAGTAATTAAGAGAACTTAAAGAAAAAAGAAGGGGATTTATTTTCAATGTTTTGCGGAAAATTCGGGACTTTGTAATAGTTGTCTCCCAAGCTTGTACTGTAAGCGTCGCTAAATTGCGCCCCTAGGCGAGATGGGAATCTCTGGTATGTTGGATGGTCATGATAAATTTGACATCGAACACACTGCAGGTTCGCCTTGTCCTTCCGGGGACAGATATGCGTAAGAGTTTTACAGGGCGCTCTAATTTGATCGTTCTGGCGTGTGGGTGGCCGCGAAGCGACTCGAGCAAGGGCGTTTTAGCTGGCCTCCAGCTCGCACGGAGGAGGAAAGGGTCATTCCTCTCACTGGGGAAGCGTTGCAACTGCTTCTTGATGGCGTCGATCTGAGAGGCGCCGAACTGCGGGAGTGGTATCGTGCCCCGAACACGCCAATACCCAACGGTAACGTGGAGTAAAAAAATGATTTTTTTGCTCCGTGGGGCTTGCGCTGGTGAGTATCATTTTAGACATGACGCCAGAAGAAGTCATCGGCCTAAAAGCAGAAAACGAGGAGCTTAAGAAGCATCTCGTTGATGCCTTGGCGCGTATTAGCTGGCCAGAAAATTAGCTCTTTAATTCAAAGTCCGAGAAGCTAGACCCGAACCAGAGCGAACTCTTTGACGAAGGGGTTGAGATGGGAAAGCCCGAGCCTCTTCCCGACGTCCCCGCGGGCGAACTGGAGGAGGAAAAATCAAACGACGAAAGTAAACCCACACGTAAGAAGAAGAACGACCTCTTTCCTGAAAACCTAAAGGTCGAGGTCGTGGAGGTGATCAAGTCTGCAGAGGTAGAGGCTAACCCTGCGCTTTACCGCAAGACAGGCGAGCGTCACCACGACCTTCTACACCACCAAAGAGCAGAGCTACTCTGGCAACGTAAAATCACCGAGCAATATGTGCGCATTGACCAAAAGGAAGCGCCCCCTCTCAGTAGTCCCGCTCCCGCACCTCCGATCGAAGGCGCGTCCATCACGGCTGAGTTTGCAGCCCAGTTGATCATCGCTAAGTATTGCGATCATCTGCCACACTACCGCCAAGCAGGGATTTTTTGGCGCGAGCAAAGCATAGACCTTTCTCGCCAAACGATCAATAAATGGACTCACGCCATTGCCCAACACCTCCAAGGCATCTCTGAAGCGATTGGACGAGAGCTAAGGATGGAAGATGTCTTACAAATCGACGAAACCCCGATTGACTACCTCCTCCCAGGGAACGGCAAAACCAAGAAAGGCTACTACTGGGTCATCCGCAATCCAGAGACAGGCGCGGTCTACTACCACTAAACGACTCGTAGCAAGGACGGCCTCAAGCGAACGCTAGGTTGGGATGAGGACACCCAGACCCTCGACTTTAGCGGCACACTCCAATGCGATGGCTACTCGGCCTACCTCAGCTTACAGAAGGAACTCGAAGGCATCCAGATTGGAGGGGGCATGGCGCACATCCGGCGGAAGTTCCTACTCGACGAAGGCTTCACCAACTTAGCATGGGGGAAGGAATGGATTGGCCTCATACAAGACCTCTACCAACTCGAGCGAGAACTCGCCAATGCTCCACCCGAAGAACGCCAACGAAGACGGCAAGAAAAAGCCAAGCCCATCGTTGACCAACTGAAGCAAACCCTCATCAGCCAGAAGCACAAATACCGCCCTAAATCGGCGATTGGGGAGGCCATTACCTATGCTCTAAACGAGTGGGAGGGCTTCGCGCGCTACCTTGATGACGGAAAACTTGAGATAGATAATAACGGCGTGGAAAACGCGATCCGCCCAACCAAACTCGGGGCGAAAAACCACCTGTTCATAGGGAGCGCAGAAGCCGGGGAGAACTCCGCGATCCTCTACACCTTGATCGAGAACTGTAGAGCTCTCCGCCTGAACCCGAGAGACTACCTCGAATACGTCATCAAAGCCAAAGCCTCAAAGGAAAGCGAAGAACTAACACTCGCTAAAGTGCAGGCTATCCTTAACCCAACACTAATGCAAGCGGCTGCATAGGGGCAATTTAGCGACGCTTACTGAAAAAATACGAAAAATAGTTATAAATGTAGGCGTGGACTTTTTCAGGAAGCTCTATCTAGGGAAAAACTCAAGCATGATCGCGAAAATGGCAAACTTATCCTTGCCTTAAGTTAGTATCATTCGGCTCTGCCAAAAAGTCCCAAGTCACTACAAAGTTCATTTTATTGACTCTGACGATAGAGGTATGAATAGCATCCGCCACTACCTATTACTTTTCTTAGATTATCCATCTTCATGTAGTTGGTTGGTTTTAGTTTTCGTGAACCGAACCATATAGATCGCTGACTACTCTCCTATTTATCAACGATATTAGATAATCCTCAAAAGAAAATCGATAGCAACTTTAAATTAATTATTTAATCATAATGACAGCAAGATGAAAATAAAAAAAATTCTTTTTATTTTTTGCGCTTGACCAAAGATTACTTTTTAAATAAGACTAAAAAAGAACAATAAGTTTGCGATTAATTACGTTAAACAATAATATGCACCAAATATGAAAATCAATAATCGTTTTTTAATTGAAAAAGTATCGAGAGAAGTTATAGGTAAAGGTAAATGCTATTTCAGGTTAGTGTTGGTTACTCTCCTAGTGCATCCTATTTCCTTATTACATGCAGATGTGACGGTGGATGCGAATCAAGTTGCCATTACTAAGCTGAGAATTAAGGCCGGATTATTTCTCTCGCAGGCGACATTGGGTTATCTTCCTCATGAGGTGATTTTTTTGGCAGATAGGATGAATGCTATTGGTGAAACTGCAGCACTAAACGAGTGGATTACAAATGAATTTAGTAAGTCGTATCAATCAATGGTTGCCTTGGCTGATAAAACTATCGCGCAAGACGAATTCGATGATGAAGAAGACAGCTCTAGTAACCCTGATTTAAATGTTGCGATCTCACACTACCAACCACATATATGGTGGGATCGTGCGATAAGAGGGAATGACAGATTGCGTCAGCGTGTAGCGTGGGGACTAAGTCAAATCTTCGTCACATCTGGCAATGTTGACCAAGGTCGTTTAGCTGCAAGATGGAAACAACCTCTCTATTACTATGATACGTTGCTACAAAATGCCTTTGGGAATTATCGAAATCTTCTGGAGGATATTACGTATCATCCCTTTATGGGGATTAATCTGAGTCATCTCAAGAATGGAAAGGGTGACCCTGATAGTGGTGTTTTTGCAGATGAAAATTTTGCGCGTGAGATACTACAGCTATTTTCTGGTGGGGTATATTTACTCTATCAGAATGGTAATTATGTTTTAGATTCCAATGGCAACCCGAGGGAGAATTATGATAATGACGACATTAAGGAGTTAGCTAAGGTCTTCACAGGGCTTACATATGCGGATGAAGATGGTGGTGTCCCAACAGCTAATCGTTTCTATGTTACAGGACGTAATTATAAATACCCTATGCGAATGGTAGAGGCTGAGCATGATATCAGTGTTAAAAATTTCTTAGGTAGAACTTTGCCAGGAGGGAGAGCGGGTGACGTAGACATTAGTGAGACGCTAGATATTATTGCGGCTCAGCATTCAGTGCCTCAATTCATGGCTCGCTCATTAATCAACCGCTTCACTACATCAAATCCTTCAGCTGGCTATATCATTAGAGTTAATCAAGCTTGGCGTAATACTGATGGAGTTCGTGGAGATTTTAAAGCTGTATTGAGAGCAATATTGATGGATGCAGAGGCTCGTAATTCTATTAGATTTAGGGAATCGACATTAGCTGACGGCAAAGTGTTAATACAGGTGGACTCATGGGACCCTCTCCATGGAAGGCTTAAAGAACCTGTGCTCATGATGTCGCAGTTCTTACGTCGCTATATCCCGATAAGCTCAGAGCCTAGCGGCACACTAAAAATGTGGAACTTAGATGGTTCTACCAGGCAGCCTGTAATGAGAGCTCCT
>CALKLP010000028.1 GCA_937991965.1 uncultured Verrucomicrobiales bacterium | reverse complement strand
AAGTATGGGTAAAACTCTCTATACTTGTGATTTTTACAAAATTTCAGCAAAATTCGGCGCTCTTCGGGAAAACACGATCCCCGAGAGGTGCTTACGATTCCCGGGTGGATCTTCAAGAAACATGTAAATAATCAGAATCTTCAAGGACCGGGGGAAGATTCTAGATATTCAAGGACCGTCTCAAGAGTCATGGTTTTTGAACCGTACCAAAGTGTTTTGCCGCATCTGGTCTCGACACGCCCCCACCCTCACACAACTCAAACCAGCCACCAAAACAACACTCCAGCACATCCAAGACACTCAAGTCAATATCAAGATGAGCCCCATCTCCCAGACCAAGCCCGCCTGTATCAAGACCCCTACCCTTACGAAAGGAAAGTCCGCAGGGGACGCCATCGCCGCGAAGAAGGAGGTGTGTGCTGCCGAGGGCATGCTGTTCATCTTCTCCCTTCCCGATGCGGAGACAAAGGCGTACATCAGCTACGACCCCATGTTCCAGGGGATATCGGGGTACCAGTCCGACTTCACTAGGATCATCACGAAAGACATGATTGAAAAGATGACCGAGGAGGGGAAGAAGATTGACCCGGATTTCTACGAGATCGGCGGAGACTACAGTGACGAAGACTTGTCCAATTTTTTGTATGGGTACGGCGAGTGCATGGAAGAATGTGATGGCGGTGAAATTGCCAAGGGTACCGTTCTCGTTCACATTTACTTCTAATATAGAGGGGTATCTTGGGATAAGTGGTGGAGTGATGAAAGAAAATAAGAAAATAAAAAAAAACCCTTTGCGGGGATTTTTTAAAAACGTCCCCTAGGGAGTTGGTATTACTTGGAAGGCCGTTTGAAACCCGGGGACGGGGATCAATAATCCCCTGGTTTTTTACTTCTTATCAGACTGGTTATATGACTTGTTAAATCGTTATCGTACCGGATAAAGTATGCAGAAAGCTTCCTAGACTTGTGATTTTTACAAAATTTTGGCAAAATTCGGCGCTCTTCGGGAATACACGATCCCGAACGGATCTTCAAGGACCTTATGAAGAAGAAGAATCTTCCAAAACCGTATAAAGAGTCAAAAATGTTATGGTACAAAATTGATTATCCGCCCCAGGTCGAGACACACCCCATTTTGCCACAACTCTAGAGCTCTTTACATCCCAAACCAAGACTACACAATGGATCACACACTCGACTTCGCTGGCATCTACGGGGAAGGATCACCGAGTACCTTTTCTCACCGGTTAATTTCTCCCAAGAACGAAGGGATAGATATTAGCAAAACGTACAACGACGCAGACATTACTCGCTGGGATAATGTTAGGTTAGTGAAGGAGTTGTCAGTCAAGCGCTTCAAGGAAAAGTTGTCTGGGGGAGGAATTCTCGTGAAGAAAGTCAGGTCGGGAAAGACAGATTTTTTTCCGAGGAGAATGAGATGCATGGGGAAGTATATATACATATCTTCCATAAAAGGAGGGTCGGTTATAGCGATAGACGATATTCAAAACTGCGTCTCACGTGGAAAGGTCTTGACAATAGAGACAGGAAAAGGAGTTGAGACTAGTATCAGGATGCCGTCGAGGACGGACGCACTGGCTATTAGGAACGTTCTCGGGAAGGGTATCGTCTTCTGAGTGTTCTTCCGAATGTTTTCGGAATGTTCTATGGATAATAAAAAATTTAAAAAATTAAACATTACGACTTTGGAAAATCCAGGGGCCGTGTTCGCACGAGTTCATTGTCCTGGCAATACAAAATCCTTTCGGGGATACCAATGGTGAAATCCTTCGGGATACCAATGGCATGTTTTAATTAATATTTTATATACAAGTAAATAAACAGAAACATGACTACAGCAAAAGTTATAATACCAGTTGTGATTATCTGCTTGATAGTAATAGGATATGTTGTGACGAGTAAAAGATCTGCGGAAAAGCAACGCGTAGTTAACGACGTGGTGGCCCAGTACAAGAAAGTTATCGACAGGCATTCAGAGGAGATGAAACAATTTCCACCGGACAAAATTACCTCTGATGAACAGAAAAACCTAAGTAGAGAGCATCGTATTGAGCTACAGGATCTCAGAAGAAAGATAGTATCAGAGACCGGTATCTCAGTGGAAGCATGGAAGAACTCAAATCATGCTAAAGGTATCAGATGGTCCGATTACGTAAAGGATCAGTTACCTGGTGATGTCAAGTGGACATTTATACCAAACTGATGTCACCGAGTTGTATATAGGTTCAATCGAGGGACCAAAGAAACATAGAACCAAAGTACAGGTTCTGTTCGAATATAATGAATAAATTTTTTCATCGCCACTCCTTCGACACAACCACCACAACCACCACAACCACCAACAACTACCAACAACACTTTCACGCCAATCATGTTCTCCATCCTGAAGGTAGCCACTCTCGCACTCTGTGCTTCAGTCTCCGTCACACAGTCTGTTGTAGAATCATGTGACGCGGAGGAAGGCGTGACGGTAACTTCGTCTACCTTCCCTAACGCAGAAGGATGCTACCTCTACAATGGTGAAATCAACGGATTTGATTCATTTGTTGAAGAGAACCAGAATGGTGCTATCCTACCTGGAACTTTGGACATCCCCGAGACAGGACAGTCCATCGATAGATGGGTCTTCTTTGCAGGTGCCCCTGGACAGACTGGGTATACTTTCTGCTACACGGACGGTTACCCTCTGGGAAACCCTGGCTCTGATCTGACCGAAGTTACCGGCTGCGACGACGGAACTCAGGGAGCCAGTGTCCAGTTTACGTGCGGATGCGGGGAGCCGACTGAAGAGTCTCCTAATCCTGCTTCGGTGACACCTGGACTCATTCCTGACGGGGGTGTTGTGGATCCTTCTACTGGATTCCCGACTCCTTCCCCCGTAGACGATACGGTTTTCCTTTCAGATGATGACTCTTATGATGACTCGATTGAATCCCGTGGATCACTTACCACCGGGTCTCCTACCGGGTCCCCCACCGGGTCCCCCACCGGGTCTCCTACCGGGTCTCCTGTTGCCTTTTCGGGGGAGGATGATGTAGAAACGGTCGTTCGCGAAGCCTCTTCAGGAAATGTTGCCAGTGTCGGTACTATTGGATATGTTTGCATGACCTTTGTAGGACTTGTGGGAGCAGTGGCTTTCTAGTTGTATAATTTTCGAGTTTTATGAGCCCGGGAAATGAATGAAATTTATTAAATTTTTAACAAAAATCTCTGAACTCGGATGTCGAGGAAACCAAAAAAAATCCAGCCGGATTTCAAGAAGGGAACCTACACGCACTTTTTTTCGAACCAATTTCAGATAATGGTTCCATTTATGGTTCCCATGTATGGAACCATGTACGTTCAGGTTACCACCATGCTCACTCATCTCATTCTCCTCCTACGACCATCAAGATGTACACCTACCAAGGCAATCAATGGATAAGGATCAAGACCGACCAAGACGTTATAAATGAACTAGAAATGGTTGCGATATCTACCGCAGAGTATGCCTTGAAAGACTTGGTAACCGTAGATGATGGGGTATTCAAGGAAGAAGATTGGGTCCATGTAACCTCGGGTGGTTCGAATTATTCGAATGGTTCGAACATGTGAAGATGCGAACCAATTTGAGAACCATAATCAAATATTTTACGCCGACAATTGAGATAGGTTGAGTCCCACGTGGACACAATCAATATCAACTTGCAATGGACAGCCCTAGGCTAGAGCTTCTGAGAGATGTCATGGAGGCTTTCGTCATTCGACAGTCCAAGCTCAATCATGAACTCCGTGATAAGATCGCTATGCTCGAACAGGATAACAGGACAAGGGAGCGCCGTGAGGATCTCGGAGAGGTCGAAATCAATACGAGGACCATCGATGGTCTCGTGGCACGGGTAGTACACCTAGAACGACGTGTGCTAGATCTGGAACGTGTTTCCGCCATTAATGAGCGGAAGAAGAGGGCGCTGGGTGATGGGGATTTCAGCTCTTTCGGTGGCACTAATGAGAATACGGATGAGAATATGAAACTCTTTGAGAATACGATCAAGTACCCTATCGGTAAAGATTCTGGCATTAAGAACCAAGATATTAAGAAGGATATTTCCAAGTATCTTGTTGGTTATGACAAACAGTAAGTAGTAAACAATTTTGCGCTGATCATACCACAGGATATCATTATCTACTACAACAGGGTAAAATACCAAAATGAATGAACAAACGTTCTTCAGGTGCCTAGTTGGACTCAATACGATGTCGTCATTGTTCTCTATGATTAATTTCTTTTATAGCGGCAGGGATCTAGTTGATCTACTAG
>CALKLP010000027.1 GCA_937991965.1 uncultured Verrucomicrobiales bacterium | reverse complement strand
GAGTTTCGACAAAATATTCGATCTCACAGCTGGAGTGTATTTTAATTTTTATAATATAGTGTACAAAGTATACGAGGAGATACTCCGCCGGGGTAAATGCAGAGCCTACTGCACACCACATTAGCGCCAAAATATTTTTTTGGGACTTTTCTGGGGCTTCAAAAATTCGCCGTACGTAGCAGCTGTCCCTCGGGCGAAACTCGTGCCCGTGGATACGGGTGTAACTATAGTTGCAAAATGTTTTCTGGCGGGAGGCAGGGAAGGTTATCGGAGTAAATAATAGTAATAAAAAATATTAATTAATACCTGTAATTATCCGAATTTGAGAACATTTGGATGGGTTTCGTATGATAAGATGGCGTTTTATATTCGGGAAAGTTAGCAAATGGATTGGAGGCACGTGCCTCTGATCTCATAGCTATCCGGGGCTCTGGAAGAATTCAATAAAGCAACGTCTCTTACGAAGAAAAATAAAGAGGGTACTCTCCGAGGACCTGCTCAATTGGTATACCTGCAGGGGATACCCTGTGTCCCCATCTATAACCTCACACTTCGCTCTCGTAACTATAAATGGATACCCCATATCGTCGTTATGAATGCGTCCAAAACTTATTTGGGACGGGTTACGAATCGAAATCAATATCGTTGCAGGTGCTGCGGTTGTAGGCTGGTTCACGTTTAAAACGCTATTCCGGGACGAGTGTCCACGTCGTTTTCTCGATCAAGATCGTGAATTTTTGCACTCTTCTTCTTTTTCTCCTTCTGCAAAGACCTCAACTGTTTAGACCGTCAAATTTTTCACACGTCTTCTCCGTGCCCGTGCAAAAACCTCATCTGTTGGGGTACGGGCGTGTGTTCCTGTTTTTTTTTAGTCAGTCAAGATTTCTCGGAAAATGTAGGCCAGATATTAGCGTAAATATTATAGGCGAGAAAACGAAGAAGAGTAATCTCCCCCGGGGCTCAGCCCTCTAGATGGGTATGTAGAACACGTGTGCAAAGGTTCAGGGAATATCTCTCAAAGACGTCGTGTACACTTGGACTTGTGAGCGCAAAAATTGATAACATCTGTGATTTCCATCAAATGACTATTTTGTAACATGTGTCATGCAGTTTCATCGCTAGATCTTGCTTATTGCTGAACACGGACAGATAAGACATTCGATGTTTTAAGCGAAAATTCCTGCAAACATACATGCCTGTGGATTACGTCCAACCGCATCTTGAACAACGCGGCGCAAATCGTTTTGTCGCCCCCGCCTCGAGAAATAATAATTATTCTTGAAACAAATGGAGGCCTGTCATTGATCGATACGAGATTCGCGCCTTTAGACAGCCGGAGGCCGTTTACAAAAATACTGGCCATTTGACCCTCTTTCACTTGACATTGGGGCCAGTATGGTACAAAAAAATACTCAGTCATTGACTAGATATTGCATGCGGCATTCGTGCGAAAGATTTTTTTCTTTTTACTTGAACGAGAGCGTATGCTGCAATATACAATGCCATTGAATTGCGATATCGGGCACACCTTTAACTATTAATACGCCCGAACCAAAAAACGAAACTCCTTTATTAATAGAAATATCGGTTGTTCATGACCGATCCGTTTTCCGCTAGGACCAGGGGTTGCATTCGGCGTAGATATTGATACGCCTGTTTTGCCTAGCTACAGCTGGTACGACAGTGCTGGTCCCGAACGTAGCGAATCCAATGGATTATACAGCTGGCAAAAGTGAGATTGGACGAAGTCTTCGATCCCACAGCCGGAGTGTATTTTTGTTTTTCAATAAATACCGTTTCTAGTTTCCGGGCACAGGTTGATTAACATCACCCTGTTGACCCTGGTACAAGCTACACCGTAGTTCCAAGGGGAGTCACTGACCTATAGACTTGATGAGGACACAAACCCAGTAATACGCGCTGTCGGAGTATCACACACAGCTTGCAAATATGAGCTTCGACGAGAAATCTTCTGTCACAGCTGGAGTGTGTATATATTTTTACAATAATACACAATCACCAGACGAAGTGGTTGGCCTACCTTGCACAACAATGATCACCCTGGGAAAAAAAATCGTTGCGCATGTCCAATCAATGTCAAAGCACGCTGGGGTCAAGCAATACACGCGATACACCACAACAAGTAAAAATAATCCAACATGATACGCATTCAAGCCCCGGCGCCAGTCCCCCCCCCGCCCGACCGGTTGTTTCTTGATGGAAGCCAACAAGATCGCGTGCTAGGCGTATGTGACTGGTCACATTCCATTTCCTTTACGAAACAGCTTGGGAGTTGCAAATAGTACAGCGCAGACGATGCATGTTACGACAAGGGTGAGACCCGGCTTCGGTAATCATTTGCTTGAGGGCTCCGTTCTTCACCAAGGTACTGATTTCGTTTTGAGAAGCACGGCGAACGAGCCACTCGATGAAAAGTCCCATGACCTATATAAAAAAATTACGAAAACATGAATGCACTCCAGCTGTGGGATCGAAGACGTCGGCAAAACTCGTCATTAAAAGCTGCGCGTGATGCTCCGATCGCGCGTGTTATTAGGTGTGAGTCCTCATTATGGATATAGGTGGGCGATTTCCCTCAGAACTACGGTGTAACAGTAGCTTGTACCGGGGTCAATAGGGTGATTGTAACTACTGTGTGCGCGGAAACTACGAAGCTCATTTTCGACGGGGAAGAAATCTGACGGACTTGGAAGGAAATGCATCAGTTTATCATGTATGTATATCTTGGAAGTCGTACAACCGGTGACAAGAGGGGGGATTTTTCGAAGGCGGACGGG
>CALKLP010000026.1 GCA_937991965.1 uncultured Verrucomicrobiales bacterium | reverse complement strand
CGGAAAGAAATACGACGCTCTAGTTGTTGACAGATATTTTCAGCTGTAAGTTGAGCGTCAAGCTCAGGTTTGCGAATCTCAACGATATCGACTTTCACTTGTGCACCACTACAGAGCTTCGTGAGTTCCTTAGTCATGAGTTCAATCTCAGATCCTTTACGTCCGATGACGAGTCCAGGACGTGAGGTATGGATCGTGACACGAACACTGTTCCATGCGCGCTCGATGTTTACTTTTGAAATCGCACCTGATTGGAGGCGATTCTTAAGCCATTTACGGATGTTAAGATCTTCGTGCAGCTTAGCAGTGTAGTCACGGCCGGTCGCATACCACTTAGAGCGCCAGTCCTTGTTGACAATTAGGCGGACGCCGATTGGATTTACTTTTTGTCCCATAGTATTAAGTGTTTAGAGTTTGATTATTAGTTTCCGTATTTTTCTTCTTTGAGTTGCTTCGCTTGCTCGATCCAGTTGTCTCGATCGATACGCCCCTTGAAGGAGAGGAGATCATCAAACTCAGTAATGTTGTCAGCGGTCCATTGCTCGACCTGCTCGTATTTGTAGACTCCGAATTCATTGAGCTTCTTCTCAAGGACTGGACCTACGCCTGAAATTTTCTTAAGGTCATCCGCATCAGCTGGAGCTGACTTGTAGATCGCGCCTAACTTCTCATCAACAACTGGAGCTGCAGCAGCTTCCACTGGTGCTTCAGATGCTTCGAACTCAACCGGAGCTTGTGCCTCCACGTTGTTTGTTGTTGCGGACTTAGGAGCCTTTTTCTTCTTAGTAGTTCCTGCGGGAGCATCACCTTCTACGACAGTTACACTGATGTGTGAGGTGCGTTTTTTGATTGCAGCTGCAGATCCTTTAGCACGCGGCTTGAATCGACGAAATGCAGGACCAGCGGTGACAGAAGCCTCTTTTACGATGAGGTTTTCAGCATCAAGATCAAAGTTATTCTCTGCGTCAGCTACTGCTGTTTTGAGAGTCTTATTGAGGAGAAAGGCCGCCTTCTTTGGTGTATACGTGAGCGTGTCGATCGCGTCAGATACGGGGAGGCCAACGATTTCCCTAGCGACGTCTCTCCCTTTTTTAGGCGAAAAGCGCGCATAACGTGTTGTCGATTTGATTTCCATGATGTTTGTTGAGAATTAGTTTTGTTTTAAAATTAGTTGAGAAGAACTTTAGCAGTATCTCCGTTCTGGATAGATAAGTTTGGTTCGTGAAGTTTCTCCACGAGAAGTCCGGACACTGAAGGGCGAACCTCCGCGATGATACCGGTTGCGAGATCGAGCGATCCGCGTTTGATAGCGAAGCGCATCCCGATGCGAGCGTCTTTCGTTTGACCAACATTGAGGACGACGAGTCCACTTTCTTGATCAATGCTGACAATCTTGGCTTGCTGTAAGGTCCCTGTAGCGATTTGACGCTCAGGCTTAAAGCGGTATCCAAGCGCAACTTCGGTTTTACGAATGCTAGCTTCTAATCTGTTACGAGTATCAGGATTAGAGACAAGAGCGCTCGAGGCGAAGTCGCGGTAATTATCGATAAGCTCAACGGTGGAGGATTCCATGACATCGAGCCTTTTCTTGAGGAATTCCACTTCTGAAAGAGCGGAGAGGATGCGAGCATCTTTCTCCTCTGACAAGAGTGACTTTCCTAATGCTCCGAGACGCTTTTTGATATCAGCAAGCTTTTCGGCGCATTGTTCTTCACGATAATTTGACTTAACGAGACTATCTTTGAGTTTTTGGTTCTGAAGAGTGAGCGTTTTGACTTTCTCATTCAGAGAACGGAGTTCCAGGTCGGAAGTATCTGCATAAGAGAGAGAGAACAGTGACGCAACCACGAGCACGGCCACACTCCAGCGAGGGAGGGTGTTTTGTGTCGTATGATGTGCGATTGTTTTCATCTCTAGTTCTTGATGCAAAGGTTTACTTCTTACCGATACCGCCGTGTTGCTTGAAGGTCTTAGTAGCGGCGAATTCACCAAGCTTATGACCTACCATGTTTTCTGTAACGAAAACTGTTTCGAACTTACGACCAGTGTGGACATCGAAGTTAAGACCTACAAAATCAGGAGTGATCATAGAGCGACGGCTCCAGGTCTTGATAGGCTTCTTGTTCCCAGCAGCGATCGCGGTATCGATTTTATCGAGTAACTTGTGATCAACGTATGGTCCTTTTTTAAGTGAACGAGGCATGATATTATTTCAGATTTAAAGTGTTAAATGAGTGGATGAATTAGGCGTTCTTAGTTTTACGACGTTGAACGATGAAGGAATCAGATGGCTTACGCTTCTGACGTGTCTTCTGTCCTTTCACGTGACCCCAAGGAGATTTCAAGTGCTGACGACCACCACCTGATTTTGACTTACCTTCACCACCACCATTCGGGTGATCAACAGGGTTCATACACATTCCGCGAACGGTAGGACGAACACCTTGCCAACGACTACGCCCTGCTTTCGCAGAAACTTCGTTCATGTGGTCACGGTTTCCGACAACTCCGATGGTGCAGTAGCAGTTTTCGTGGAATTTACGAATTTCGCCTGATGGCATTTTGATAAGAGCGTATCCACCTTCACGGTTAGAAAGAACGGCTTCTTGTCCCGCAGCACGAGCTACTTTACCGCCGTTTCCTGGCTTAAGCTCGATGTTGTGGATAGAAGATCCGAGTGGAACTGACTTAAGAGGCATCGCGTTACCCGCTTTTGGAGCAACGTTTTCACCAGCAGAGATCGTGGTTCCTACTTGAAGTCCAGCAGGAGCAAGGATGTATGCTTTTTCTCCATCGGTGTATTGCACGAGGGCAATACGGCAGGTGCGGTTCGGATCATACTCGATCGTCTTCACTTCTGCTTCGATGTCGCGCTTGTTACGCTTAAAGTCGATGATACGATACTTACGCTTATGTCCACCACCGATGTGACGGCACGTAATACGACCTGTGTTGTTACGACCACCTGATTTTTTCAGAGGACGCGTGAGGCTCTTCTCCGGCTTGCTCGTTGTGATCTCCTCAAAGCTGGGGAGCATCTTGTAACGGTTAGATGGAGTAATTGGTCTATAGCTTTTTAATGGCATGAGATATTAGAAATGGGTGTTAATAATTCGGTTGGATTATACGAGGTCGATGGAATCGCCTTCTTGCAGGCGAACATACGCCTTCTTCCAGTGTGCGGTGCGACCAGCATCTGATCTGCGCTTACGCTTCTTCTTACCAAGACAGTTCATGGTACGGACATTATCAACTTTCACGTCGAAAACTTTTTCAATTGCTTCCTTGATCTGGCGCTTATTGGCCTTTTTGTGAACCTTGAAAACATAGTCGTTGTTCAACTCTTGAAGAAGGGAGCCCTTCTCGGTGAGGAGAATCGTGTCGATTGTTGAATAGAGATTTATGCTCATTTTTTTGATTAGGTTCAGGTTAATTAGGAAGCACTACGTTGTGCGAGAGTTTCAAGGGAGTCTTCAACGAAGAGGATTTGGTCAAAGTGAAGGATTTGCTCCACGTTTACCTCCAATGCGGTTTGAAGCTGCGCCCACTGAACATTGCGTGCAGCGAGGTATGTTTGCTCATCAAACGCCTTAGCAACCACAAGAACGCGAGGTGAATCAGTAAGTGCAGAGAGTTCCTTGACGAAAGATTTTGTTTTGCCGTCTGCTACTGCGAAGGAAGGAATGCTAGCGACAGAACCTTCCGCGATACGAGCACCGAGTGCACGTTGGAATGCGAGCTTACGCGTTTTCTTGTTTACCTTCTTAGAGTAATCACGTGGTTTTGGGCCAAATACGACACCACCACCAACGAAGATTGGAGCAGTCTTAGCACCGTGACGGGCATTACCTGTTCCTTTCTGTTTATACATCTTCTTCTTGGTTCCGCTAACTTCACCACGAGTCTTAGTATTTGCAGATCCGGTACGACGGTTTGCGCGATACGCAACGACGAGGTCGTGGATTGCTTGATTCCCCTTATCACCTTCATCAATGATGGTGATGTTTGCCGAGGAGGCTTCTTTACTTGTAAAAGCTTTTGCTGACATGATTCTAATTATTTAGCAGTTTTCTTAAGGGCCGGGCGAATGGTGATGTATTGGCCATTATGACCTGGAACAGCACCAGAAACGAGGATCACATTGTCCTCTGGACGAACTTTAACGATTTTAAGGTTTTGGACAGTACGGTTGTATACCCCGTGACGACCAGGCATTTTCTGCCCCTTCCATACACGTGCAGGCCATGAACCAGCACCAATCGCACCAGTTCTACGGTGCATCATGTGTCCGTGTCCATCAGGTTGACCGTTGAAGTTGTAACGACGAACAACACCTTGGAATCCTTTACCTTTTGTCACGCCGAGAGCGTCAACATATTGTCCTTCTTCAAAAAGAGCTGCACCTGGGTGGGCTTCTTCTGTGTTAGGAAGGGCTTCATCATTGTCGAAGCGGAATTCTTTGATATAACGTTTTGGGGTAGCGCCGTGTTTCTTGAGGTGACCAGCAACAGGCTTGGTTAAGCGTTGCTCTTTTTGGTCTCCATAACCGACTTGGACAGCACTGTATCCATCCTTTTCTTGTTTTTTGACTTGGATGAATTGGTTGTCAGCAACGTCGATCACGCTAACTGGAATCGATGTTCCTGACTCTTCATCAAAGATGCGAGTCATACCGATTTTTTTTCCTATAAGGCCTAGTGACATAATGTTGGGAAAGTTTCTGGGTTAAATTGGTTCGGGGTGGGTAATCAGATTTTGATAGTAATATCTACACCTGCAGGGAGATTAAGCTTCTTGAGCTCGTCAACGGTGCGTGCAGTAGGATCTACGATGTCGAGAAGACGCTTGTGCGTACGGATCTCGAACTGTTCAGCTGATTTTTTGTTTACGTTAACAGCTTTGTTCACACTGAACTTCTCGATACGAGTTGGGAGAGGTACTGGACCAGCTACACGAGCGCCGGTGCGCTTAGCCGTTTCGACAATCTCCTCGGCTGACTTATCGATCGCCTTATAGTCGTATGCACGAAGTCGGATTCTGATTTTTTGGTTGTTCATGGTGGATAATCTAGATTGTGAGAGTTATTATATCGTTTTTCTTGAGATGGTTTAAGCGGTGGCTGCAGTCGGGAGAATGAGTCCCATTGCTTCCATAATAGTGCGTTCAACGTTTGGTGGCACTGCTTCAAAAAGAGTCGGTTCCATAGTAAAGGAGGCGCGACCTGATGAAACTGTGCGAAGATCTGTCATGTAGCCGAACATTGCAGCGAGCGGCACTTTTGCGGAAATGGTGCAGAATCCTGCTTTTGTTTCCATATTGCCGATTTGACCACGGCGACGGTTGAGGTCACTCATGATGTCGCCTTGGTTTTCCTCTGGCGTAGCGACTTCTACATCCATAATCGGCTCGAGGATGGTAGATTCTGCGCTTTCGAGCGCGTTCTTCATCGCGAAGATTGCAGCTACTTTGAAGGCATTATCATCGGAGTCTTCTTCATCAAAGGCACCTCCAGTTACGGTGACCTTAGTGTCAACTACGGGGAATCCTGCGACGACTCCGTTTGTGAGAGAGTCTTGCACTCCAGTAAGGACATGTGAGATAAATTCTTTCGGAATGGATCCTCCAGTAACAGCGTTGATCACTTCGTTACCAGCACCCTTTACATTCGGGGCTACTGAGAGGTTCACTTGGGCATAACTGCGGCCATTTGGGGTTTGGCGATCAAACGTTCCTTCAGCTTTAGCAGTGGACTTAACGGATTCGCGGTAGGCGATCTGCGGTTTACCTGTATTGGCAACCACATTGAATTCGCGAGCAAGACGGTCGACGATTACTTCAAGGTGAAGCTCGCCCATGCCTGCAATGATGGTCTGCCCTGTTTCCTCGTCGATAGAAACAACGAAGGTAGGATCTTCATCTGACAGTCTCTCTAAACCAACTGCCATTTTTTCTTGGTCAGCCTTTGTCTTTGGCTCCACTGCAATCGAGATCACAGGTTCAGGGAATACTGGTGGCTCGAGCAAGATATTAAACTTAGGGTCACAGAGTGTGTCTCCCGTAGTTACTTTCTTGAGGCCAGCGATAGCTGCAATATCTCCTGCATAACAGGTATCGATGTCCTCTTGAGCGTCTGCCTGCATCTGAATGAGGCGTCCAATACGCTCTTTCTTACCAGTGCGGGGATTCAGAATAGTGTCTCCTTTTGAAACCGTTCCGGAGTAAACACGGAAGAAAACGAGATTACCAACAAACTTATCATTCCAGAGCTTGAAGGCGAGGGAGCAGAATGGCTTGGCGTCATCTGTTTCAGCAACAATGACTTTGTCGGCATCTTTCGGGTCTTGCCCTTCAGTTGCAGCAATGTCCGTTGGAGCTGGCAGATAATCAAGAACTGCATCAAGGACTGCTTGCACTCCCTTGTTTTTGAACGCTGAACCTCCAGCCATAGGCACGAGTTTGTTTGAAATTGTAGCGCGACGTAATGCCGCCTTCAAATCAGCAGCAGTGAGCTCTTCCTCCATGAGGAATTTCTCGCCGATTTCTTCATCATTATCGGCAAGGAGTGAAATCACGGTTTCACGAGCCTCGGCACAGATTTCAATTTGATCACCTGTTAGATCCTTAATCTCATAGGTAGACCCTTGAAGGTCGTCATCTGCATAAATGATGGCTTTCTCATTAATGACATCGATCTGACCTTGAAGATTGTCTTCAGAGCCAATTGGAATCAGAACAGGTACGGGCGTAGTGTGAAGTTTCTTTGTTACGTCCGCTACTACTCCGTTGAAGTCAGCTCCAACGCGGTCCATCTTATTCACAAAGATGATGCGAGGAACTTCATACTTTGCCGCTTGGCGCCAAACTGTTTCGGACTGAGGTTGCACACCAGCCACTCCGCAGAAAACAACAATCGCACCGTCAAGGACTCGAAGTGATCGCTCTACTTCAGCGGTAAAATCAACGTGACCGGGAGTATCGATGATGTTGACACGAACATCTTGCCCATCATACAACTTAGTTACATTCTCTTGCGGGATCTGCTTCCAGTTACAGGTTACAGCAGCAGAGGTGATGGTGATGCCGCGCTCACGCTCCTGCTCCATATGGTCAGTCGTCGTTGCGCCGTCATGCACTTCACCAATACGGTGAATCATTCCTGTGTAGAAGAGAATACGCTCAGTGAGCGTAGTCTTGCCCGCATCAATGTGCGCAGCAATCCCGATATTCCTCGTTCTTTCGAGCGAGAATGGTCTATTAGGATTATTGCGACTGTCTGACATAGTGAGTGCGGGTTAAATTTCTTCTACAATAGGATATTAATCAGAAACGGAAGTGAGCGAAGGCACGGTTTGCCTGAGCCATCTTGTGAACGTCATCACGCTTACGAACAGATGCACCTGAATTGTTAGCTGCATCCTTAATTTCGTTAGCCAGAGCTACGTGCATAGGAATCCCTTTCTTAGAACGGGCATATCCTACGATCCAACGCATGGAGAGTGACTCTGAACGATCTTGATCTACTTCGAGTGGAACCTGGTATGTTGCACCACCAACACGACGAGACTTAACCTCTACACGTGGCTTTGCGTTTTCGATTGCACGAGTGAGAACTTCTAATGGATCAATTGTATCTGTTCCTTCGTTCGCCTTATCGATCGCTCCGTAGACAATACGCTCTGCGAGAGCCTTCTTACCACTGAACATGATCTTATTGATAAGCTTACCTACGAGAGGGCTATCATACTTAGGATCGCGATGCTCTACCTTCTTTCTTACTTTACTTTTACGAGACATGAAATTGTTTAGTTAAATGTTAGCTCTTAGGCTTCTTAGCGCCATACTTGGAACGACCTTGTTTACGTCCTTCAACACCGAGAGTATCTAATGCACCACGAACAATGTGGTAACGAACACCTGGAAGATCTTTAACACGACCACCACGCACGAGAACGATGGAGTGCTCTTGGAGGTTATGACCTTCGCCACCAATGTAGGCGATAACTTCATATCCGTTCGTGAGACGAACTTTCGCTACTTTACGCAGAGCTGAGTTAGGCTTCTTCGGTGTACGTGTGTAAACTTGAAGACAGACACCGCGACGCTGCGGACAATTCGTCATCGCAGGTGACTTTGACTTTGAGACAATCTTTTTGCGCCCTTTTCGGACGAGTTGGTTAATAGTCGGCATGTTTTTTCTTGTGGTGAAGGTTTCTCGATTTACCGACGGAGTAACTAGGGGCGAGAGATACAAACGTGACTTTCGCCACAAGAGATCAATTTTCCGGAGATACAACCGATAGTAAATTTCTGGCGTAATTATGCACGCCCTCATGAGATTTGGGACGCGTAACATACATGATCAAGATCACTCTACAAGGACAAATTGTATTTTTTTGAATTTTTTTTACTTAAGAGTTTATCTTCAGACGCTATACTTCATAACTAAGATCCATTTTCATGAAACCATACCATTTTTTACTCCCCCTCTGTGCGCTAGCGCTCGCAAAGGCACAACCAGCACAATGGACTTCTAGCGATGGACGCAGTGCTGTCATGACACTGTTGAGCGTTACAGAGACAGAAGGCAAACTCTCTGCTGAATTCAAACTTAGCAACGGAAAAACCGTGAGCCTTACAGAAGACAAGCTTGATGAATCTGAAAAGCCTCGCCTGCAAGAGAAGCTAAAGGAACAAACAGAGAACGTTGAGGCGCCAGAGAAAGAAGCCGCTGCGACAACAGAAGATGTAATCTACCCTGTCATCAAAGATCTCGTAGTTGCCGCAGACCGCAAAGATTTCAAGCCTCTAACAGAGTTTTCCGCGCCAGAGAAATACTACTTGTTCTATTCTACGGCGAGCTGGTGCCCTCCCTGTCAAAAGTTCACCCCTGACTTAGTGAAATTCCATAAAAAGTATAAGAAAAGCCATGGAGAAATCTTCGAAATCATTCTCCTTACCTCTGACAAAGAAGAGGAGCAGCAAATTGAATACTCCAATGACAAAAAAATGACGTGGCCTCAACTCAAGATCGGTGATGTGGGAAGAATCAAGAGTAAATTCAAAATCCCTGGTGGTGGTATTCCGAGTCTCACTTTGACAGACATCACGGGTAAAATCATCTTATCTCCTAAAGATGGCTATGCCCGTGAAGTAATGGATAAGTTTGAGGACATTCTAAAAGATGAGGAATAGGTCGCTTATCTTTCATTTTTCCACAACGCAACCTCTTTAAAGTTGTTATCTGAATTTTGACCGGGGATGCTTCCACCTTCCTGAGCAATAAGAAAAATGCTCCGAGACAGAATGGTGCATCACTCCTTTCTGCTCCGAAATGATATCTTTCCCACACAGCGCAGGATAGTAACTCACACCGCTATCCCTCAAAGTGCGTTTACTGTAGCGCCCTGCATAGCCATAACGCGTAGGTGTGCAAACTAAGGAGTGATTGAGCATCCTTGAAGCTCATTCCATCTTTAACATTATCCCTTCTCAATAACTTGATTGATAAAGTTGAGGAGTTCGCTACGTCCATCACCCTTCTTAGAACTGGTGGCCATAGTTCGTGGTAAAACCTGTGCAAAATCTGACATTGCGAGGTGATACGCTTCTATATTTTGATCTAAAGCCCCCTTACGAGTCTTATCGATCTTCGTGTAAACGAGAACAAAAGGAATTTCGCATTCCATTAGCCATTGAGAAAATTCTAAATCAATCGGCTGAGGAGGCACCTTAGAGTCTATCAGTTGAAAAACGCATTTGAGACTTTCTCGATTAAGTAAGTAATCGGAAACGATCGATTGAAAGACATCTTTTTTAGAACGAGACACTTTGGCATAACCATACCCAGGCAGATCGACTAGAATCCACTTGTTAAGAATCTCGAAAAAATTAATCAAGCGAGTTTTCCCTGGCTTAGAAGACACCAAGGCCACTCGCTCTCGCCCACCAACGATCGAGTTAATGAGGGATGATTTCCCAACATTGGATCGACCTACAAAAGCAAACTCAGCCTTATTATATTGAATACACTGCTCGTATTCAGCAGCGGATTTAAGGAACTTAGCGGTAAGAGGTCTCATAGATTTGAGTAAACTTAAACCACAACATAGTTCTAGATGCAAAGAAAAGATCGATCTCTAAAAAGAAAAATGGCAGAGAATATTTCCCTGCCACCATTTAAATAAGAGTTTTGTTTTTTATCTCTTACTTAACAACTGCCTCTTTCAGAATGACACTGTCACCAGGTCTCATAACCAAGCCGACTCCTTTTCCATCGATGTCACAAATTGTTTGGTTGGGGGATACTGCAGCAGCTTTAAGCTTACCTAAGTATTTCCCAGAACGCTTCACTACAAGCTCAGTATTAGATTCAATATTAGAATTATCTGAACCAGCATTGATAATAACAAATCCCCACTCTGGATTGACAGAAGTAACAGTTGCTACCATGTCGTTGTTGTTGATACGCTTTTTAATATCAGACAAGCGATTATCAACAGATCCTTTCTCTGTAGATTCGGTCGCGACTTTTTGATTAAGTTTATCGTTAATTAACTCGAGATTCTTTAGATCCTCTTGTTTTTCCTGACTTTCCACTCGGAGCTCTTCGATCTTGGTAGGAATCTCTTCAACGCTATTGATGTTTTGTCCTCTTAATGCCTCTTCTAATCTCATCTGAAGTTCTTCAAACTTGGCTAACTCAGACTCTATTTCTCTCAATTCAGACTCAAGATTAGTAATAGTGTTGTTGTGGCGCTTTTGCTTGGAGTTTGCCGACTCTATCGATGACTCAGTTTCTGCAATTGAATTCTTTGCTTTTTCAATCTGTGCATTCAGGTCGTCACGAATCGCTTCTTGCTTGGAAATAACACCTTGCACAGACACTTTACGCTTAGCGGTATCTGCAGTTTGCGCTTCTTGATCGACTAACTTGTTTTTGTTGTCATAGGAGAAATACGCCCCTGCAAGAATGAGGATAATAGAGAGGATGTAAAAAAATGCTTTCATTGTTCTTTGTTGTTGGGAAAATTAGTTAGAT
>CALKLP010000025.1 GCA_937991965.1 uncultured Verrucomicrobiales bacterium | reverse complement strand
TAAATTTTACTCCTGATATTCGTATTATAAAAAGCAATTTTATGTTCGCTATTTTGCTCTTTCTTCCCCTTTAACAGATTATGCTTTCTGCTATTATTGTCGCTGCTGGTTCGAGCCGACGCATGGGGTTTGATAAACTGCTTGCTCCGCTTGGTGGATCGACTGTGTTGGCGCAGACCATCCAGCGCTTCCAAGAATCACCCGAAGTTGGCGAAATCATTTTGGTGTGCCCAGCGGAGCGCTTTCAGTCCCTAAACATGATGGCCTCCTGTAATATGATGCGGGTCGATGGAGGAGCAGAACGTCACCATTCCGTAAAGGCGGGGCTCGATGCTCTTTCTACAGATTCGCAGTTTGTTGCCATTCATGACGGCGCCCGTCCCTTGGTATCGAAGCAAGCAATCGCACTCTGTTACCAAAAGGCGCAGGAAACACAGGCGGCGACCTTAGCGCGCCCTGCGACGGAGACGATCAAGCGTGCGACTGAAAAAGGCACCGTCTCCGAGTCCGTCTCCCGTGACGATCTCTGGTTCATGGAAACCCCCCAAATCTTCCGAACTGAGCTCATCAAAAAAGCCTACACAGAGGTCGAGGCCCAAGACCAACTAGTCACAGATGAAGTCTCCGCTCTCCAGCTCATCGGGCATGGCACAACTCTCGTAACTTCCCCTTGCTTCAATCCGAAAATCACGTACCCTGCCGATCTAGAACTTGCCGAAAAATTTATCCATGACTGAACAACAAATCAAAGACACCCTAGCGACGGTAAAATACCCGGGCTTCTCCCGTGATATCGTTTCCTTTGGGCTCGTTAAGGAGATCACTCTTGCAGATCAGCTCGTCACCATTAATCTGCAGGTTCAAACCACTGATCCAGAAGTCCCAGAACAGATTTTCAAGAGCTGCCAGCAGGCTCTTGCTCAGCTAGACGACACCCTCACCTATAAAGTAAATGTCGATGTTCAGGCACCCGCCCAGGCCTCAGGCAGCACTCAATCCGCAGGCGCAGGCGGAAAGTCTGGGATTCCAGGTGTCAAATCGATCATCGCAGTAGCCTCAGGAAAGGGGGGTGTGGGTAAATCCACCACGACCGCAAACCTCGCGATCGCCCTCGCGAAACAGGGGCTCAAAGTCGGGATCTGTGACTGCGACCTCTACGGCCCCTCCATCGCGCACATGTTCGGTGCGGATGAGCAACAACCAAGCGCCAATGCGCAGGACCAAATCATCCCCATCAAGGCACACGGTATCACCCTCATGTCGATGGGCTTCCTCCTCTCTCATGACTCTCCTGTGATTGTGCGCGGCCCACTCGCCACGCGATACATTCAGCAGTTCCTCCGCCAAGTGGAATGGGGCGAGCTCGATGTGCTCTTACTCGACCTCCCTCCCGGCACGGGCGACATTCAGCTCACCATCGTGCAGACCGTTGCGTTAGACGGCTCTGTCATCGTAACTACCCCACAGGAAATCGCCCTCATCGATGCGCGTAAGGCGATCGCAATGTTCTCTAAGGTCAATGTCCCGATTCTCGGTCTGATCGAGAATATGTCCTACTTCGTGTGCGCCCATGGGGAGAAATACCAGATCTTTGGCAAGGGAGGTGGAGAGACCGAGGCCAAGCGCCTGAAAATCCCATTCTTAGCCGCGATCCCGATCGACCCGACCACGTGTGAAGCAGGAGACTTCGGCACCCCGATCGCCCTAGCAGACACCAATAAATCTGCGCCTTCCGAAGCCTTCCACCGTGCCAGTAAACAGCTCATGGAAGTGATGGAGAAAGATTGTCCTCAGTAAGGACATAGGCTTGGGAATAGGGCTAGGAAAACAGTAATGCATCTAGTTCCAGACACTTCTTGCATGGTAGATTTGCCATTTTTCGCTCGGTCTTTGTTCTTGTAACGCTGTGAATTCTGAATGTAATTTTTAGAATGGGTAATAGAGAGAATGTGATACAGAATTTTTTTAATCGATGAACATTTACACCTTAATCTGTGCCATCTTAATCGCTCTCTCGGGATATTTCATGCTTCCAGATGAGGTATTAATTAGGGTTTCGTCCTCTGCAGAAACTGATGGCAAAATACCCAAGACAGGAATCGTGATTTTATTCACTCTAGTCACGGTCGTCTTATCTATGCTGCCTCTCTATTTCCGTGTCCTGAATGAGAAGAAGGTTTTTAAGTTGTTGTATTCTAGCTTTATTACGGCGGTAATTTTTGCTGGTTGGGTTTTTGTGCTAATCGTCAATTGTCTGGAGCGTAAACTAGCTCTTTCGATAGCGGCATTGGTATACATTCCCCTGCTCTTGTTGCCTCCAATTCTCCTTATCAAAAGTTTTGAAAAACCCGTCGAGTAATACTAAATCGTTCTTAAGCGGGGGATGTCCCTCAGATCGTAGTTTGGCACTACAACCCACCAAAACATTCGCTCAATCCGCCAAATTCGCGGTGCCAACAAAAATCAGGGGTGAGCGTTCTTTCTTGCGCCTCGTGTTGGGTCATTCCCCTTTCACCGCGAGGAAGGAGCTAAAGTTAAAGCACTGATACCAACAGGATGGGGTCTGAAAGCCGAGCGCATGGAGCCGGGCGAGGTGTGTGTCCTTCGTTTCTGGAAGGAGCACGTTTTCAATGGCCTCGCGTTTGCCCGCGATTTCCATTTTGCTATACCCCTGAGCGGCTTTAAAGGTGTGGTGGAGGTCGACGAGGAGTTCATTCTCGGCCTCGTTAGCGAAGAGGAGTTTCTCGCTCATGAGGAAAATCCCGCCTGGTTCGAGGGCTTGGTAAACCTTTTGGAGCAGCGACAGACGTTGCTCTAGGGGGAGGAACTGAAGGGTGAAATTAGAGACGATGAGGCGTGCCTTGTGCGCGAACACATAGTCGGTCAGATCGGCGTGCTGTAAGGTGTAGCGGTCCCGAAAGCGCGGGGCTAAGCGTTCCTCCGCCTGTGTCAACATTTCGGGCGAGAGATCCAGCCCGATGACTTGTGCGGAGGTTTGCTCTAAGATCGGGAACATACTGGCTCCTAGCGAGCACCCCAGGTCGTAGGCGATGCCGCCCTCTGAGCCAAAAGCGCGTTTGGCGACCACTCCGATCATCTCTAGGGTCAGGCCATACCCAGGAACGGAGCGCCGAATCATGTCATCAAAGACCTCGACCACGGATTGATCAAAGCGGAAGGAGCCGCTTGAGTCTTCGTTCTGATAGAGCGTATCCCTCATAGGTTCTAACTTCATCCGAGCGCATCCTCCTAGCGAGTCAAAAACTCAAAAAAATCTTTGCGCGGTAGCTGTGTGGCGTGCCACGTTCACCGTGACAGATGGCGTTCGATATCGATAAACTTAACCCCGAGCAGCGTGAAGCGGTGGAGGCAATTCATGGGCCTGTGCTCATCCTTGCGGGTGCCGGCACGGGGAAGACGCGTGCCGTGACATGCCGCATCGCCTACATGGTCGAACAGGGGATCCGCCCCGAGTCCATCTTGGCGGTGACCTTCACGAACAAAGCTGCCGAGGAAATGCGCGAGCGGGTCGCGGAGATGGTCTCCTCCCAGGCTGCGCGAGCGATGACAATCTGTACCTTCCACTCGCTCTGCGTGCGCTTACTGCGGCAGGACATTGATAAGGTGGGGTATAAGAAGAATTTTTCGATCGCCAGTGGATCGGATCAATCCGGCCTCATTAAGCAGCTGATCGTCAAAAAAGGCGGAGCGAATGAAAAAATCAAGCCCGCCCAGGTGATCTCCGCTATTTCCGCGGCCAAGAGTAAGAATATACCTCTCGACGAGATGGAGGACGAACTCTTCGCAAGCATCGCGGTGGCGTATCAGAAGGAACTCCGCGCCCGGAATGCCCTCGATTTTGATGACCTCCTAATCCAGGCCGAAAAGCTCCTAACGGAACATGACGAGGTCCGCTGTAAGTTCCGTGAGTACTTTCGCTACGTGACGGTGGATGAATTCCAGGATACCAACTCGCAGCAAATGCGCCTGCTTCAGAATCTGGTGGGGATCCCCTACAATGTCTGCGTGGTGGGAGACGATGACCAGTCCATTTATGGCTGGCGAGGTGCTGATGTGACCAACATCCTACAGTTTGAGAAGTTTTTCGAGAACCCGAAGGTGATCCGGCTGGAAGCGAACTACCGCTCAAGCCAACATATTCTCACGCTCGCCAATGCAACCATTAAGAATAACCCGAATCGCCGGGAAAAAGCTCTGCGCGCAATGCGACCAGGAGGAGAGTTGCCTCGTCTGATCGCCATGAATGGGGATAGTGAGGAGGCTGAGTTTGTCGCGACCGAGATCAAGAATCGCCACCTAGACTTTGAAACGCCTTGGGAGCACTTTGCGGTCCTCTTTCGCACAAATACGCAGATCCGAAAAATGGAGGAAGCGATGCGCGAGCATGAGATTCCTTATCGCCTCATCGGGGCGCAGAGCTTTTACGATCGCCGAGAAATTAAAGATCTTCTCGCCTATCTCGAAATCATTGTTGACGGCACCGCGGATGTTCCGCTGCTTCGAATCCTGAACACTCCTCCGCGTGGCATCGGGTTAAATACCGCAATGGTGTTGGTGGATGAGGCTCGCGTGCAGGATAAATCGGTATGGGAAATTATGCTTAATGAGGAGTTCATCTCAGGGCTCTCGAAGAAGACCGGGAATGCCATTAATGAATTCGTCGATTTTATTCTCACCCTGCAGGAGAAGCTCGATGAACAAGAGCCCATCGCCGATCTTTTTGTCGAGCTGATCGCCGCCACGGGTTATGATGAATGGCTGTATAAGCAGTGCAAAACGGAGGCCGAGAAAAATCAGCGCGGCGAGGCCATTGAAGAGCTTAAGGAGTCGCTGCAGAAGCTAGAGTTGGGGCCAGAGAAACTGCGCGCTTACATTGATAAGACCGCCTTGGACTCAGATAAGGACGATGATGATCTCGATAACAAACCTGGGGTCACGCTAATCACTTTACATGCCTCAAAGGGGTTGGAATACCCGAACGTCTATCTGGTGGGACTAGAGAACGGATTCATTCCGCACCAGCGCTCCCTTGACGAAGGCACAATTGATGAGGAACGCCGTCTCTTTTACGTGGGGATTACCCGCGCGAAAGACAATCTCTGCATGACCTACTGCGCGAGCCGAAAAAAATGGGGGGAGGAGCACCTGTGTGAACCGAGTGTATTTATCAAGGAGCTTCCCGAAGACGGCTATCATTACACCGATCACGCCGAACTCATGGCACAAGAGGCGGATGACGATGACATGGCCGCACTCTTTAGGGATATGCGGAGTTGAGGCCCCGTCTATCGGAATAACTTTTTCAGCGCATCGAGCCCCTTTTCTTTGAGCTTTTCGCCTGCTTCGCTTTCCAGTAATTCAGAAATATCTGTTCCGAGGTGTTGCTCTACCACATCTAGGATTTTTGTGCCGCCTAGGAAGGAGGAGCTGAGCGAGGCGAGAGCCTTCGCCCCTAGGTCTTTGGCGATATCA
>CALKLP010000024.1 GCA_937991965.1 uncultured Verrucomicrobiales bacterium | reverse complement strand
AAGGTGGAGATCGTTTTGACGAGACTTTCAAAGGGGAGACCGTTCTGTAAGGCTACGCCGATCGAGCAGGCGATGTTGAGACAGTTGTATTCGCCGGTGAGTGGGGTTTTTACTTCTCCGAGGTCTGTACCATGCAAGGTAAAACGGAGGATCTGGAGGTGTCCTTCGCGGCCCTCATGGGTGACGCGGAGATCAGCCTCAGGGGAGAAGCCATAGGTGATTGCCTTAGCCGCGCAATGAGGCTTTAGATTGGCAGCCTCATTATCGGCACAAAGAAGCACGGTGCCGTCCGCAGGCATTTCTGAGACGAGATATTTGAAGGCCTGAATGTAGTCCTCAAGGTCTTCATAAATGTCGGTATGATCTAGCTCCATGGAGGTCACGATCAAGTGGTTTGCCTGATAGTGAAGGAACTTAGGACGCTTATCAAAGTAGGCGGTGTCATACTCGTCTCCCTCGATCAAAAAGCTTTTCCCGGCAGTGGTGGCATAGGCGGTGTTCTCGCCTTGCACTACGCCGCCTACTAGGAAGCTGGGATCTGCACCAGCATCGAGGAAGAGCTTGATGAGGAGTCCAGTAGTGGTGGTTTTTCCGTGTGTGCCAGCGATTACGATACGCTCTTGCTCTCCCATTACAAAGGTGGAGAGGGCCTCCGCGATAGAGATATACGGCTTGCCTAGTTCCCGCGCGGCAGCGGCTTCGAGATTATCGGGTCCTAGGGCATTTCCTACAACGACCAGATCAGCAGCTTCGACATTTCCGACAGAGAACTCACTTTCGGCAATGCCGAGGGCGGTGATGACATCCGACATTGGTGGCGCATAGGTGCTGTCGGAACCTGTCACGGTGTATCCTTTAGCAACTAACAAGCCTGCTAAGGGAGCCATGGCCTTACCACAAATCGCGCTGACGTGAATGCGCTTCACATCGCAAGGGGAGGGGACTGCAGGGCGCACGGCACGGCGCGCTTCCTCGTTCGCAAGCCCGGAAATTTTATTAGAAAAGTAGTCTTCAGATCTCATCTCGTTCCTCACTCTTAACCAGCTCAAAATAAAAATGCACTAAGAATTTTACGTGATTAATTAGAGTTATGTTTGTTAAGCGTATTTTCCTCCTTGAGTTATCTGAATTTTTCAGTATTATAATAAGTTCTCGTAATTAATTTCACCTGAAATACTTAACTCCTCGCTAGGCTTCTAAATTTACCAAGCGTTTGAAACACACCCCCTCAAATTTTGAATTATTTACTCCCTATCGTTCTTTGTGTGAACTTGTTTACTCATGCCTTACAGGCACATGAGACTCTAGATAAACAGATTCAGAAAGCGAATGAAACTCTCAAATCCAATCCAAGCGATACGAACGAGTTGTTGTATCGCGCACGGTTACATTGGGAGCATAAAGATTACGATAAGGCATTTGCTGACTTAGACCGCCTAGAGAAAATCGCCCCGCTAAGTAGCAAACTTCACCTTTTAAAAGCAAGGATTCTGACAGATTTAGATCGCTATGAAGAGGCAAGCGCATCACTTGGTAAATTCTTTGTCGCAGAACCTCAGAGTATAGACGCACATCTCTTACGGAGTAAAATCAGTGATTACACTGGTAAAGGATATCAGGCGATCGCGGATGCACGGGTAGCGATTAAACTTGCGAAAAAACCTCCTCTTTCTAGCTACTTACAACTCATCGCAATGGAGCGAAAATATGGTTCTGAGGATTCTACCGCGGAGGCCTTTGCATTAGCAAAAAGCGCTGTTGGTTCTATTCCTTCTCTATTGGAAACTCAGGCAGAATGGCTTGCCGAAAGTGGTAATCCGGAACAAGCTTCAATCATTTATACTAAAATAAGAGAAAAAACCCCGAGTCTTTCCTTTACAATTTGGCTAGATGAAGCATATATGTGGGACAAATTGGCTAAAAAGAGCTACGCATATCATGCTCGTTTACAAGCAAAAGAAGCTTGGAAAAGTCTCTCCCCAAAAATTCAGCAGCGAAAAGCCATGACTGAAAAATACAAATCATTATTACTCTCACTTAAGAAACCATGAAACTAACTCTCCAAATTTTACTAATAGCTGCCCTACCCGCAAGCTTATTGGCTGATATTATTGTCGCAAAAGGAAGCTCTGGCTGGAGCTACCTCGAAACTACAAACGGCGATGATCCGGATGGCTCTGACAGTGATTATGATGACACATGGTATAATCCTAGTGTATCTGGCTACACCGGAGTGACTTACGATGGACCAGCTTTTACTACCAGTGGAACAGCCCCATTTCATTACGGAGCTATCACGGGATTTCCTAGTGGCACTGGAACTCCACTGGCTCTACCAGCTTCAGGTGACCGTAAAGTTACCTACTTTTACAAGATTATTGATGGAGGAGCGTATGGATATAATAACTTAGAACTCAATGCTCTTGTTGATGACGGTGCCGCTTTTTACCTGAACGGACAACTCATTGCTACAGATGGAGTGATTGGTAGTACTTATACCTTTTCTAGAGAGGCGAGTAGCGCAGGAGACGAAACGACTTACGATGGGATTCCTCTCATTGGGAGCCCCATAATTCAGCCAGGGCTAAATTTACTCGCTGTCTCTGTGCACCAAGTGAGCGACACCAGCAGTGACTTAGGCCTCGATATTGAGCTCTCAGGCACCGCTGTTTCATACAACACCATAGTTTCTAGCGGTTCATCAGGTTGGAACTACCTTCAGATCACTAATGGTGACGACCCAATGGACAACGACACAGACTTTGACACAACATGGTTTAATCCTACTACATCAAATTATGCAGGAACGAACTATGATGGCCCGTCCTTTTCTGCAGGAACGAATACTCCAATCTACTACGGTAGTGTAGAAGTACTCAGTGGCGGCACCGAACTTACTGATCCAGATCCTGATAATGGTTATGCCTTTTACATGTATAAGGAGATCGACGGAGGCACAGAGGGTTATGCGAGTTTAAATCTCTCCATGTTGGCTGATGATGGTGCATTTGTGTATCTAAATGGAGAACTTATTGCGAGAGATGGCGTGCTCGGCGACGGAACTTTTACCACCCTTACGGAAGGTAGCGGTGACGAAGAGAATTATGATGACATTCCGCTTATCGGAAACCCATCAATACGACCTGGCACGAATCTTCTTGCTGTATCTGTCCACCAGAACGACTACGATTCTAGCGACATGGGAATCGACTTACAGCTTAGTGCAGCACCTACGCTTGTAACGACCTACTCCGGAGAATGGGCAATGCTTAATCCGATTGATGCGAATGGAGACGGTTATGATCCAGCTACTGCAGATGCAGATTTTAACACCACTTGGTTTGATCAGAGTTATGCTAGTTATACTGGTTCCGCTTACGATGGACCAGCTTTCACAGGGTCACTAGCAACTCCGATACAATATACGCAAGTGAGTGGAACAGGTGCTGTTGATGGTTTAGAATCTCCATATACTGGGATTACCAGTCCTAATAGTGGAACACGCAATACGGCATACTTCCTGAAAACCTTTACGAGTGATGAAGCACTAGATGCTCTGAAACTTACTATCCTTGCTGATGATGGCGCTTATATCTACTTAAATGGGAATCACGTCGCAACGGTCGGAGATCTTCCTGACGATGCCACATTAGACACTTGGGGGCAACTCGCCGGTTCAGGTAGTGATGAAGACGTTCCAGAGGAAATATTCATCTTTGGTTCAGATATTGTCACCGCGGGTGAAAACCTCATCGCAGTATCGTTACATAACACTTCAGCAACTTCCTCAGATCTCGGCTTTCAAATGGTGCTACAACGTGCTGACGACTTAGAAATTCTTCGTGGACCGTATCTTCAGAAAGCAGGAGAGTCTATCATGACAGTTCGCTGGAGAACGAACCAAGAGGGTGCATCGATTGTTCGTTATGGTGATTCACCAACCAATTTAACCGAAACGGTTACCTTAGATAATAACACTACGGAACATATTGTTGAGATTAGCGGGCTAGAACCAGCTACGAAATATTATTATGAGATAGAAACGGCTCACGCTGGAGGAGAGGTTAAGATAGAAGCCTCTACAGACCAATCCTTCCAGACTCACCCTGTAGCAGGCACGGACGTGCCAACGCGCATTTGGGTTATCGGTGATAGTGGAACGACTAGAGATGAAAAAATAGCAGTCTATGATGCCTATCTTAATCTCACAGGACCAGCCCACACGGATGTATGGCTCATGCTTGGTGATAATGCTTACGGTAGTGGCACAGATCAGGAGTTCCAAGAGGCCGTTTTTGATTCCTATCCCGAGCTCTTGAAAGACACGGTTCTCTGGTCCTGCCTAGGTAATCATGAGACCGATACTGATGACGGACAACCTTATATCGATATTCACTCCTTCCCAACAGCAGGAGAATCTGGTGGTGTTGCTTCAGGAAGTGAGAGATACTACTCCTTTGATTACGGAAACATTCACTTCATCAGTATCGATTCTGAAACCGCGAGTAACGCTCAGGACCTCCCTGGAGGTGGCGGAATGATTGATTGGCTAGAGCTTGATCTTCAGTCCACGGATAAAGACTGGATTATTGCACTCTTCCACCATGGTCCATACACGAAGGGGTCTCATGACTCAGACCTTAAGGACAAGCATATCAACACCCGTAGATACATCACCCCGCTTCTGGAGAAATATGGCTGTGACCTCATCCTCAACGGACATAGTCACGTTTATGAGAGATCAATGCTTATTAATGGTCATCACAGTAACTTCTCTACGGATGATACTTCAGATAGCTCTACGTTCAATAGTGCTAATGTTACAGCTGGCGGCCACGTTGTTGATGCTGGAAATGGAAGTGACTTAGGAAGTGTCGATGCTGCTGGTAACTTCAATTCCAGCGGTGCTGACGGTGCTTATGAGAAACCAGTGAATGTTGGGGAGCAAGGCACAGTATACTCTACCATCGGGGCTTCTGGGCATGCGACTAACTGGGCAGATGGATCAGAGGATTTTGTGAATCTTAATCCGCACCCAGTACATATTGTTAACCTTCTCCTCATGGGGTCATCCATTGTTGAGGTCGATGGAAACACCTTAAACTTCCAATACATTGATCAAGACGGAAATGTTCGTGATGACTTTACCATAAAGAAAGATGGCTACTATGAGGCATGGATCAATAACCATAATGGAGTTACTGACCAAGCCTTCGCAGAAGACCCAGATCACGACGGCATTCCATCAGGGATTGAATATGTTCTAGGAGGAACAGCACTTGGACCAGACTGTGTCATTTTGCCAAAACTTGACACTACAGGGAGTAACTTAGTTTTCGGATTTAACCGATTGGTTGAATCAGCGGAAGATACGACGCAGATCTTTGAGTATAGCACTGAGTTAGACGGGACATGGACGCCGCTTAATATTACTGACCCTAAATCATCGAGTGTGATTTTAGGAACTTCAGTAGGTGGGATTCAAAGTGTAACTATCAATATCAGCCCAAGCTTGGCTCCAGATGGAAGACTCTTCGGAAGACTCCGCGTCATTAAGGACTAAAAACAACCTTTCAGAGTAGGAGTTATCGCATTTCCTATCTAATTTACCCAAGGCATCCCGCCTTGGGTTTTTTCGTTACGGGTCTGAAATGGACGAGAGACAATGTGGTCTCATCTTAAAAAAGCCTCATGAAGCCCGCCATCGACACTGATGATTTGCCCTGTTGTCTTACTAAAGCGCTCACTAGAGAGGAGGTAGGCCGCTTCGGCTTGGTCCTCAGGGGTGATCGGGTTGTTCGTGAGCGTTCGGCTGGCGTAGAAGAGGGAGAGCTTATCTCGTAGCTCGTCGGCGCTTTCGCTTTCCTCGAACCCGATCTCATACTTGCTGAGCGACGCCATGACGCGGTCTTTCGGGAACATGGTCGAGCCTTTCACCACCGTTGCAGGGGCGAGGCCGTTCACCCTGACTAGCGGGGCGAGCTCGACTGCCATTTCGCGCACGAGATGGTTGGCCGCGGCCTTAGAGGTATCGTAAGCGACGGAGCCTTTTTTGGCGACCACCGCATTGACAGAGGTAGTCATGACGATCGAGCCACGGAGTCCCTGTGCCTGGAAAATGTGGCTTGCTTCCTCCGCGACCTTGGCTTGACCGATGACATTAATTCCGTACGAGAGATCCCACATCTTGTCCTCAAAGTTACCGTCCTTATCAGGCGCAGCGAAGAGACCCGCGGTGATGATCACGTTGTCGATTCCGCCGTAGGAGAGCACCACTTCCTCTAGCATGGTCTTTATGGAAGTGCGGTCGGTGATATCGCATTGCAGTGCGATGGCGGGGCCACAGTTGGCGGGGCCCGAACCAGCGACGCCGATGCCCATGCCGTAGATGTCGGTGAGCTCCTTGGCGGTGTCTTGCGCCGATTCTTGCTTCAAGTCCACGACCACCACATGCGCGCCTTCTTCGGCCACGCGGTGACAAACGGCCTTCCCGATACCAGAGCCGCCTCCGATGACGACCACGACATTGCGGGCGAACTCTTGCTCCTTCGGCATGCGTTGGAGCTTCGCTTCTTCGAGCAGCCAGTATTCGATGTCAAAGGCTTCTTGCTGCGGGAGTGCGCTGTATTCTGAGATCGCCTCTGCCCCGCGCATGACCTCGACCGCGCAGTTGTAGAACTCCGCGGTCACACGGGACTCCGATTTGTTTTTCCCGAATGCGATCATGCCTATACCAGGTATAAGGACGACTGTAGGGTTAGGATCGCGCATCGCGGGGCTGTCCACGCGCTTACAGCTCTCGTAGTAATCCGCATAGTCCGCGCGGTATTGGGTCAGACCATCGGTGAGCTTTTGCTTCAGCGTTACGAGGTCTTCGTTCTGCGGGTTCCAGTCAACAAAGAGGGGCTTGATCTTAGTGCGTAAGAAGTGATCAGGGCAAGACGTGCCTAGCTCCGCTAAGCGCGCGGCATCATGCGAGTTCACAAAGCGTTGGATATTGGCATCAGTTTGCTTGGTGGCGATCATGCGCTTCGTCTGGCTAACTTGCCCGCGGAGCCATGGCATAACCTCTAGCAGAGCTGCGCGGCGTTCCTCGCCGCTCAGAGCCTGATATTTTTGCCCGCCGAAGGTTTGCTCTCCCTTATCGCGTGCTTCGATATATTGCGCCGCTTTTTCGATG
Organism: uncultured Verrucomicrobiales bacterium; assembly: GCA_937991965.1. Classification (GTDB taxonomy): domain Bacteria; phylum Verrucomicrobiota; class Verrucomicrobiia; order Verrucomicrobiales; family Akkermansiaceae; genus WTJZ01. The sequence goes on along the minus strand of CALKLP010000024.1, from coordinate 11,382 downwards.
AGCGTGAGGGTGAGATCGTAACACTCCTGATCCTCGTTGGCCCAGTTAATGATCCCATGTTGCCCCATAATGAGGCCCTTGAGGTTAGGATTCTCAGCGACCTGATCCCGCATCTTAATCCCGAGATCAAAGCCCGGGCGCTGCCATCCCACATAGCCGACCTCGTCACCGAAAATCTCCTGGGTAAGGGCAACCTGATCCTTACACGCTGCTACAGAAATGACCGCATTCGGGTGCATATGATCGACATGCTGATAGGGGATGTAGCCATGCAGAGGTGTGTCGATGGAAGTCGCCCGGGGATTGAGATTAAAGGTGGTGTGGTTATACATCGCTACCATTTCATCCTCGATGGCCGTTTTTACTCCTTTTTCTGGCGCGGCATCATAGACCTTCTCGAGCGCCAAGAGCTTGTCCATGTAGAGTGAGGAAAAGTTCTCCAGCTTCGCAGTGCGTAAATCGCCACCGCTTCCCTTGACCCACATCACCTCGGCGTCCGCTCCGCTGAGTGGATCTTTTTCGATCGTCTTGCAGGAGGTGTTGCCACCGCCCGTGTTTGTGATGCGTTGATCGTCTCCGAGCAGATTAGAGCGGTAAACGAGCTTTTCCGCAGCGGTGAGCGTGGAGGCGTAGGACGCATCCCAACAGTAATTAACGTGAGTAAAGTTTAGCGCAGGCATAGGTTTAGAATGAATGAAATTGGATCGCTTAAGGCAGCATTTTCTAGCTATTCCTAAGCACTCTGTTTTTAAAATGCACTAAGATTTTTTATGCTTTCTTGGGCTTGAGTTAGCGATGATATTAACTGGATTAGAGGAGGTAGGAAGGGCGCTACTGAGCAGCTTGGAAGTAGTGTTTCACCTCCTTTTCTATGCCAGTCCACCAGCTATCGTATGCATTACTAAATTTAGAAACGAGCTCAGGATTATTAGGCGCGAGGTTGGCATTACAGCCTGGATCTTTTCTAGTATCATAGAGTTCCCATCCTTCTGTCACGGCCCAGTGAAATTGAGCATCAGTTGTGTAAGTATGAGTTTTTGTTCCTTTGGCAATTCTTCTGAGCCTTTCGCACTGACCGCTAGTTTTTCCGATACATTCAGGATGATTGCATCCGAAGCTTTGGACCATCAGGTAGTCTCCTTGTCTAATCCCAGAGGCGGTATGTTTATGTTGATTAATAAAACCAGAAATCGCTTCTTTGTTACTTGCATTTTCTTCGGATACATCTGCCCAACGTGCAACGTGTTGGTAGAGGAATCGATCTGCAGGCGGTTCGGTTACATTTTTCTCTTCATCTAGGGTGGATTCTAATAGCTTTTTTAGAGAATATCCGTCGATTTTTTCTTTATGGGCAGGTGCTAGTTTTACATCAGTATAATCTGCTAATGTTTTGATGACATCTAAATGGGCGGTTAGGCGAGGCGAGGTTTTCGGCTGCCATTTTTTTCCGAACTTCCACATAGAGATGGCACGTGATCCACCATGCCAAATACTGCCTTTAGGGCCTCTCATGTTGGCATTGTAAACATCAAGCCCCCAGGTTTCTCCATTATCACTCATCATGATAATAATCGTATTTTCTGTAAGTTTTTCATCTTCAAGCTTCTGTAAAACGCGACCAATATTCCAGTCTAAGTTATCTACCATCGCCATATATTTAATGTGCTTGTCAGAATTGGGATGCTTTAAAAGTTCAGGGTAGGCATCATAGCGATCCAGGTAGGCTTGAGGGGCGTCCAGGGGGGTGTGAGGAGAGTAAGTAGCGAGATAGCAGAAGAATGGGTTTTCTTTATTTTCTTCGATGAACTCTATAGCGTGGTCAAAGATACGGTCTTCTCTAAATCCAGTGGTTTGTACTCTTTTTCCATTACGAACAAATGTTTTATCGAAAAGGCCATTGTGAATGTCGATGGGGAGAGAGGTAATATCAAAGCCTCTGTCATCAGGTTTGTAGCCAGCTCCGCCACCTAAGTGCCACTTTCCAAACATTCCATTGACGTAACCCGCGGTTTTTAGAATTTCTGGTAAGGTGATCGCGGTTTTGCATAATTTTTGTCTTTCTACGGAGGTATGGGTAATACCAACCTCAAATTCATGCCTGCCTGTTAAAAGAGCCCCTCTGCTTGGCGAACAGCTAGGGCTTACATAAAAGTTATCAAATCTGACGCTTTCTTTATAAAACTGATCCATGTTCGGAGTGTTGATATACGGGTGCCCATGTGCGCTCATAGCGCCATAACCCTGATCGTCCGTTAAAATGAGAACTATGTTAGGCTTGGTGTTCGCAATGGCTAAAGAAGTAAGAGATGCGAGAATTAGGAAAATTATTTTCATGAAGCAGCTTTAAATTAGGGTTGGTTTCACTTTTTTTTGGCCGCTTTCTTCGCTGCCTTTTTAGCTGTTTTCTTGGTGGCCTTTTTGGCGGCTTTTTTCGCTCCTTTCTTGGCCGCCTTTTTCGCAGGGCGTTCTGGGAAGCTGAAGCCGACGTTGTGTTTCGCGATGTCGAGGGTTAGCTGAGCCGAGAACGGACGCTTCGTACGCTTGGAGATGAAGCCATTGAGCAGGGCGGTTTCGCCTTTTTCGAGCATGAGCAGCACCTGATCCGCAGGGATGATTTTCTGCAGGATCATCTTGGAGATACGGAGGCCGTTCTTGTGGTCGTCATCCTTTAGAGCAGGGACGAAGTAGGCTTTCTCGGTCTCGTAAACATCAGCATTCACGCCATTGGTGAGGGTGACGTTCCCGATCTTCTTGTCATCGGTGAAGTCTTCCGCGCTTTCGGGCTCATCTTGGTCGAAGACGAAGCTGACTTTTCCTTTGGCGTCGATCTCTAGAGCCGCCTCAAAGGGCTTGTTGAAGCGTGATTTAAAGCCTTGGAGAGGGCCGAGGAATTTCTTAGCGAAGAGTTCTTGGGCTTCCTGAGGGTGGAGCACACGACCTGCGATGTGCTTACCAGAGCGGAATTTACACTCGAGGCCTTTGCACTCGAAGTGGGAGTCGGTCTGGCGCATGGGGCTCTCATTACACATGGGACAGGCGGCTTCTAGGTCTGGATAGGCGCGGTTTTTGAGCTCGTCCGCGTATCCTTTTGCCTTAGAGACGATGTCGCCCGTGAAGTCGAGAACCTCGTGCATGAAGGTGTCACGCTTGAGCGTTCCGTCCTCGATCTGGTGCAGCTTGTATTCCCAGTCACCTGTCATGGTGGGGGAGGCGAGAGCCTCGATTCCGATCTCGTCAATTAGTGAAATGAGATTCAGCCCAGATGGGGTGGTGTGGATGTCACGCCCGTCTCGAGCCAGGTATTTCTGGCGGAGGAGTCCTTCAATAATGGCAGCACGGGTGGCGGGAGTGCCGAGGCCACGTCCAGCCATTGCGTCCTTCAGCTCGTCATCATCGAGAAGTTTGCCGGCGCCTTCCATCGCAGAGAGGAGCGTGGATTCATTGTAGTACGCGGGGGGCTTAGTTTCCTTCGCGAGAGAATCGATCTGTAGGGCCTCTGCTGATTCTCCTTCGACGGCGGGGACGAGTTCTTCCTTGCCCGTAGATTCTCCGACCTTACGCCCATAGACGGCGAGCCAGCCCGCATCGGTGAGAACCTTCCCGTTCGTGCGGAAGATGTCGGCTTGGCTCCCATGGTCAATGGTGGTGGTGCGCTCCGTGACCTCGAACACCGCTGAGGGGTAAAAGATAGCAATGAAACGCTTCGTAACGAGGTCGAAAATTTTCTGCGCAGCGTCATCGAGCTTCACAAAGCGCCCGGTAGGAATGATGGCGTGGTGATCGCTCACTTTCTTGTTATCAAAGACCTTCTTCGTCTTCACGATCAGCTTCTGCTTAGCGACGTGCTTGGCATGCGGCGCAAGGGTGCTTGAGTCTGCGGCGATGTCGTCCATCGTCTTGTGCACCTCAGACACGTAGTCCTCGGGGAGATACTTGGAGTCTGTTCTGGGGTAGGTGAGCATCTTATGGCGCTCATAGAGGGCTTGGGCGATCTGGAGCGTTTGCTTGGCGGAGAACCCGAAGCGGGATGAGGCTTCACGCTGGAGTGAGGTTAGATCATAGAGGAGTGGGCAAGCCTGTTTAGTTGGCTTTTTCTGTTCAGAGACAATCCCTGCTTTTCCTTTGCAGCGTGTTAGAATTTCTTCGGCTGTGGACTCATCCCAAATCCGCTCGGCGCGCTTGTGGGCATCGGTCTCATCCTTCTTAAAGCCAGGGTCGATCCATTTCCCGAGGTATTCCCCCGCAGCGATCCCAAAGTTTGCCTCTACTTCCCAATAATCGCGAGAAACGAAGTCCATGATTTCATGCTCACGCTTAGCGAGAATGGCGAGCGTCGGGGTTTGCACCCGTCCAGCAGCGGTGATGTTAAAGCCACCATGGCGGGAGCGGAAACAGGTTAGGGCTCGGGTGGAGTTCAGCCCGACGAGCCAATCGGCCTCAGAGCGGCACTTAGCAGCATCACGGAGGTGTAGCATTTCATCACCTTCACGGAGGTTTGCCCATGCTTCATTGATCGCGCCTGCGGTCATCGATTGCATCCAGAGGCGTTTGACAGGTTTCTCGATACTGCCGAGCTCCATGATGTATTGGAAGATGAGTTCACCCTCCCGGCCGGCATCACAAGCATTCACGATGAGGTCGATGTCCTTACGCTTAGAGAGCTTCAGAACCTGCTTCAGACGCGCTTCTGATTGCTCAATGGGTTGGAGTTCAAATTTCTTAGGGATCGCAGGGAGAACGTCGAATTTCCATGGTAGTCCTTTTCCGTTCGGGCCAGTGGGCATTTTTAGCTCCACGAGGTGACCCACCGCGGACGTGATGACCGCTTGATCATTCTCGAAGTAGGAGTTCCGATCCTTGCCCTTTTTCTCGAACGCTCCCAGTGCTTCTTTCTTGCCTAGCACTCGTGAGAGGTCAGTTGCAACAGACGGTTTCTCCGCAATTATTAGTGTTTTACCCATTGTATCTATTCAACCCATTAGCACGGGATACGCCATTATAAAGGATTATTTTACAAAGCTTTAGGAAATAGAAGGTAAGAAGGGTGAGTTATGCTCTTAATGAGTGGTGCGGTTAAAGCTGACTTTCAATAGCACCGAAGGCGTAAAACTGAGGTATGCCCTAACCACACATTCCCTCCGTTTAAATTTGCCCTTTTCTGAAAACTGCGTATTGAAAGAGCCAAATGAGTTCTCCCTTTCAATCCCTTGGTGTTCCTGCAGATCTAATTGCGGGGATCAATGAGCTTGGTATTCACCAACCAACCCCGATCCAAAAAGAAGCCATTCCTTATCTCATTCATAAGGGATACGACATGGTCGGTCAGGCTCAGACCGGCACAGGAAAAACCGCAGCCTATGGATTACCATTGCTCGCGCGTATCAATCCAAAGGCGGACGGCGTGCAAGGCCTCATCATCACGCCGACGCGTGAACTCGCGAAGCAGGTCGGGAAAGATCTCTTCCGCTATACCAAATATGCGGATCGGAAGACCTTTGTGGAAGTCTGTTGTGGTGGCGATAAGATCCAAGTGCAGGCGGCGCGGCTCCAACGCCCGACGCATATCGTAGTCGGCACACCCGGACGGCTTACGGAGTTGATCGAGAAAGGGCTCCTCTCTATCTCTACGGTGCAGTATTTGATTTTCGATGAAGCGGATGAGATGCTATCGATGGGCTTTAAGGAGCAACTGCGCGAACTGATTAGCCTCTGTGACCAACGTCGCGCGACGTGGTTATTCTCTGCGACTTTCCCAGAGTCTCTCGTAGAGCTCGTCACTGGCGCGATGTCCCCAGATCCTAAGGTGATCAAGATTGGGGAGAAGAATGTCGTGAACCGCGATATTACGCACCGTTTTCACATTTGCGAAAAAGAAGAGAAAGACGACTTTATTTATAAGTTTCTGCGGGAGCAAGGAGACCGCCGAGGCCTCATCTTTTGCCGCACCAAGGCAGGAGCGACGATGTTATCCAAAAAGCTGGCCAGCCGGGACTTCGAGGTCGATGTGATCACGGGTGACTTAACACAGCTCGAGCGGGACAAGATCATCCGTGCGTTCCGCAAGGAGCGCTCTCAATTCCTCATTGCGACCGATGTCGTGGCGCGTGGAATCGATATCGAGGGCTTAGCCTTCGTGCTTCATCACCAGCTTCCCGACCAGAGTGAATACTACACGCACCGTGCGGGCAGAACAGGCCGAGCGGGGAACAAAGGGCTTTCCCTCCTCCTCACCGAGCCAAGAGAGCGCAAGCGCATGAAGGATCTCGCGGCGGCCCTGAATGTGAGCTTCGAGGAGATGTAATTTTTACAGGTTTTCTACGTTAAGAATCCCGATATAGGGAAGGTTGCGGTAGAGTCCTTGGTAATCGAGACCGTACCCGACGACGAATTCGTTCTCGATCTCGAAGCCGACGTAGTCTGCGTTGACTTCCTCTGTGCGCGTTTTGTTTTTGGCGAGGAGCACACAGGTTTTTAGCGAGTTGACGCCTAGCGCCTGGACTTCCCTACTCACGGCTGAGAGCGTGAGCCCCGTGTCTAAGATGTCATCGACCAGAAGCACGTTTTTCCCAGCTAAATCAGGGAGCTTACGGTCGAGAAATTCTACTTGGCCAGAGCTTTCGGTGCCACCGTGGTAGCTGGCGACATTGAGGCACTCGATCTGAAGGGGCATTTCTAAGTGTCGGCAAATGTCAGCGGTGAAGATTATGGCTCCCTTGAGGAGCATGACTACGACCAGTTCTTGCCCTTCGTAACGCTTGTTTATGGTTGTGGCGAGCGTGGTTATACGGTCGCGCACTTCGGATTCGCTGAGGAGGATTTTTTGAATTTCTTTTCGCATTTACTCTAGGGATGGAATGAAAAAACCCTTGATTGCTCAAGGGTTTAATTAGGATTCTAGAAGAAAGCATTTTAGTATTTCACGGAGCAGCCGTAAGCCTTGGTCTCTGCTTTCTCGATCTTTTCACCTGCTATAAGGGCGTCTAACGCGGCCGAGACATAGTTTTCTGATCCGGCAATGTCAGCGGTGTTTGTTGATTTCTTGGAGTCGATCGCACCAGCGTATGCGAGCGTTCCTTCCTTATCGATGATATACATGTGCGGAGTGGTTTTCGCATCGTAAGCTTTTCCGACCGTGCCGTCTGCATCTACTAGAGCATAGGTGGCGCTGGCTTTTTGTTCTTTAGCGGTTGCCTCGAGAGCTTCTGGGGCCTTGTATGTTGGGTGTTCTGTGTTCGCGGAAGAAACGAGGATCCAGACAGCACCTTTATCCGTGTAATCCTTTTGGAGCTTTTGCATGTGACCCTCGATGTAGTGTTTTTTCACGAAGGGGCAATCAAAGTTAACCCATTCGAGAACAACTTCTTTTCCTTTGAGTGCTGCGAGGGTGACTTCTTCACCGCTTGCGGTTTTGAGGGCAAAGGCTGGAGCGGGTTTACCGACAGCAGCAGACTTAGATTCTTTTTTCTCATCTGTGCCACAACTACCACAGTGGGCGAAGGCGAGAGTGGTGACAGAGGCGAAGGCTACAAGAGTTGAGATAATGGATTTCATGATGTTTGGTTTTTTGACTTAGGCACATGTACTCGCGAATACGTTGTTTGTCAAATAAGCGGCGGGGGACGGCCACCGCTCTCTTCTCAATTTCGCTTCTCTGCGTCCCAAACAATGATGACGTTTTTGTCCTCACGGGTGCGTAAGTGGCGGAGGTAGAGGTCGAGCCCTGCGGTGCGTTGGTGATTCTGCCCCAGTGCTTTTTGCATTTCTTCAGGACGTTCAATTTCCTTAGCGGGTTGGATTTCGAGAACTTCTAGGAAGTGCCAGCCGAGCTTGCTTTGGATTACGCGTTGTTCCCCGACATGCATCTGAAAAATTGGTTCTGCTAAGCCCTCTGGGAGACGTTGAGTAGAAACCCAGCCGAGTTCACCATCCGCTTTTTTGGCTTTTGGGTCTTCATTGATTCTGCCAGAAATCTCCTGAAAGTTCGCCCAGCCAGTGCGGATTGGGCCCAGCCCTTCTTGTAATTTCATTTCCACAGCAGCAGGATCTCTTTGCCAAGTGGTGAGGAAGATGTGTCTGATGCGTCGCAGCTCGGGAATCTTTACGCTGTTAGAGGCTGGTTCCTCATAAGCCTCGACATTGATTTGGCGGTGGAGGTATTGGCGTTGTTGTAGGTGGGCCTTTGCGCGCAGTGCGAGCTCGTTTTTGACATATCCCTGGCGGGCTAGGGCATCGCTGCGCTCGCGCTCGTCGGTGAACTGAGCTTCGTCACAGATGATTTCTTCGTGCAAAACTCCAGGAGGAAGCGGTGGCAGTTTACGCTCGTTATGGTGAGTCTTTACGCGGAGGAGATGCTCCACGATGAGTTCTTCTAAGCAGTGCTTGAAGAGGGTGGGGTATTCCTGTGTTGTAGCTTGGGTGCGTCCACGGATGTAAAGATACTTCTGTATGCGGTATTTTACCTGTTCTTCTAGGATAGGTTGGCCGTAAACAGTGGCGGCGACTCCTTCTGCCCGGAGTTCATGAATATCCGTGCCCCGTTGACTGAGAACCCAGTCATACATCGGGCCTTTAAAGACGCGGATATCTAGGATGATATAAGCGACAATAATTCCGTAAATGATGAAGCGGAATGTGAAGCCCTTGCTCATAGTAGTGCCTTATTACCAAAGAGTGATCGTGCACACAAGAACTGCGATACCGTAGAGTAGTCCAGCTCCGACTGCGAGATTCCAACGCTTGTTATCAGCAGTAACCCAGTTGACCAAATCTCTGAAAAGATACGGCATGCCGACACAGAACATACCGAAGATGAGAATAGCATAAGCAAAGAGCGGGATGAGAATGCGAGTCGGTTCGTCCTTAAACATCGCTCCTTGTAAAAGCGGTCCAGCAGCCATCAGAGTAAGCATTCCTAATCCCCGAACGAAGAGGAACTCACGCACGTAAAGACACATTCCAATGCAGAAAACCGGCACCACGAGGCGTAAGATTGGCTTCAGAGCATTAAACTCCGCGAGGTTACGCGAGAGTTCACTCAATAATGGCATGACGGAATTCTGCTCTGGCGCGAGGAGCAACCAAAACCACGACATCGCCAGACATATGACGATTACTCCAGCATTATAGTTGCGCGGGAGTTTCTTCAACCAAGCCTTACTGAAATCGGGCTTGAAGAGCATGAAGAGGTGCGATGAAATCAAATAGATGGCAACAGGCCAACCGACTTGAACAAGAGTCAGCTTTTCGTATGGGTGAACGAGATCCATGGGTGTGTATGCTGTAAATGAGCGGTACTGAGGCGTAAAGGGAAATTAACTTATAGCGGAGGCAAAATAAGCTCGTCTCCTGGCTGAATATCGATCGTTCCACCTAAGAATGTTGTTCCGATCACATCCGCAATCGCTTCATCTCCCTCCACGGTTGTCACTTCCAGATGCCCGACAATTCCCGTGTTGCGACGAATCGCGAGCTTGACACCCTCTATGACGTTATTTGCGTTCTGCACTTTGATGGAGACGAATCCGTCCTCGGGGTAATATTGATTTACAAAGGCCATGAGCATCGCATTGTTCACTTGTCTGGCACGGCGTTGCAGACGTTCTTCAGTATCGGGATCGATCTCAGGAACAATTGGCTCGGGTGTAACTTCCACTTCTTCGACTTGAGTCATCGCAATTTCTTGTTCAGCCTTAAGGGCCGCGATTTCCGCTTTCATGGCCGCGACTTCATCTTCGTTACGTTCGATATCGGATCGCGTAGGTTCTAAAACCTCAGCTGCAGGGGCAGGGAGAGCCTGTGTTACAGGGGTGTAGGTATTGAGATTAAGAAGTGCGATCTCTTGGCGGAGTTTTTCTTTTTCTTGTTCTTGCGAGCCGACTCCGTTTCTCATGGAGCCAAAAGAATACGCAATTGCGCCTACAAGGATAGCGGCAGCAACAAAAGTAAGGGCGAGTAGAGAGTTCATAAGATGGGCTCATCATTTACAAACATCCCATCCTCTGTAAAGAATAATGGCGAAAGAACCCATGCATTTTCTGAACGATTATGAAAAAAGGGTTGCTTTTAGCGAAATTTTCCCTATCACCATTCTCCAGCCAATAAACAGGACTGGGCGGTTGGCTGACTGCCCTAATCCCAAGAAACATATGAGCGACATTAACGTAGCTGAGTTCAAAACTCACGAAAAAGACACCGGAAGCGCAGACTTCCAAGTAGCAAACCTTACAGATCGTATCCTCGATCTCACGGAGCACATGAAGAAAAACAAGAAGGATTCCGCCTCTAAGCGTGGTCTTCTTAAGATGGTAGCACAGCGCCGTAAGCTTCTTGTCTACATCAAGAACAAAGACGAAGGGCGTTACGCCAAGCTCATCAAAGGCTTAGGACTACGTCGATAATTCCTCGACTGACCTTAACAATTTCTCAACCGTGCAGGATTTTCCTCGCACGGTTTTTTTGTGTCTTGTTTTCCCGAGCCAAGAACTCGATGAATTTGAGACAAAGCAAAAAAGTAATAGAGTAGATATTAGAAAAATCTATTAGGGTGATGAATTTAATTAATTTGATCATTTTAGCGTCGTTTATTCCTATTATGGCGGTAACATATTTGACGAATAACCCTTTAATCTTTACTTTCCAATCATTTCTCTCATTCTGCTCGGAGAATTCAAATAAAAGACATATCAATATGAGCGATACCATAATCAAAGTTTCAAGAAATACCGCGAACGCACCAATAAGTTCTGTGTCCTCACAAACGGTAGCCTTTTCTCACTACAATAATTTTTCCGCGCAATTACCGATCGATCTCAAAACGGGTAAATTGGTAGCAGGCGGAGTAAAAGAGCAGGCCGAACAGTGCTTATCTAATATTAAAGCGATTGTAGAAAGCATCGACCATGTGATGGACGATGTGGTGAAAATCACGATCTTCCTTAAGAATATTTCTGACATAGATGCGATAGACGCTATTTATACAACATTTTTTGACAGTGCTCTTCCTACCCGAACGACCGTTGCGGTTGCGACTTTACCATTAGATGGAGCCCTGGTACAAATAGATGCCCTTATTTCAAACGGCGAAGGCACCACTCCACAAGAGCCCTGTGATCTCATCAAAGTTTCCAGAAACACAGCAAATGCACCACTAAGGTTATCCTCACAGACGGTCGCTTTTTCACACTACAATAATCTCTCCGCGCAATTGCCGATCGATCCCAAAACGGGTGCCCTGATCGCTGGTGGAGTCAAAGAACAAGCGGAACAGTGCTTAAGCAACGTTACGGCCATTCTAGAAAGCATCGACCACGTGATAAGCGATGTCGTGAAAACAACGATCTTCCTCAAAAACCTCTCAGATCTGGAAGCGGTAAACGAAGTGTG
>CALKLP010000023.1 GCA_937991965.1 uncultured Verrucomicrobiales bacterium | reverse complement strand
CATAGCGCTATTAGAATTTGAAAGACAGAATACTATTTTATCAAACGACGATCAAGTAAGAATTGCTAGAGACCTTTAAGCACGAATGTGCTTCTTGTCTTGAGCCAGTAGCTTTCGCCAGGTTCCAGAAAGAAGCATGATCCTTTTGCTCTAAGCACCATTACTTCACGATCTCCACCCGATCTCCTAACTGTGTTTGTCCCCAGAAATACTTGGCGGTGGACATGGGGAGGCGAATACAACCATGAGAGGCGTAGCGGGAGTAGGTATTCCCCTCGTGAAAGCCGATCGCACCGCAGGAGAAGCGCTGGAAGTAGGGCATGGGGGAATCGTCATAGATATTAGAACGCTTATTCTTGGTCTTATCGGTAATGACGTAGTTACCCGGTGGAGTGCGAAACCCGGAACGGCCTGTGGAGCAACGGGAGGTTTTGATCAGTTCTCCATTCTTATAGTAGCGGACTTTTTGTTCCGAGAGATCGATGACGAAGTTGCGCACTTGTTGGTTATCTTCATACGGCACCCCGATTAAGAGCTGCTGCATTTTCACGTTCTTATTATTCGACGCCATTTGGATCGGGAAGACTTTATATCTATTCTCGGTGCCTTGCACAGGATCGGCCCCATTCGCGATTAGCTTCTCCGCGACTTTCAGCTCGTCCCTCATGACTGCGGCCATGAGCGGGGTTAAGCCAGGAGTATTGCGGCAATACCAGTCGAAGTATCCCTTCTTCCCAAAGAGTTTACGGAATTGCTCCGTCACCGGCTTGGGCATGATCGTGGTGTGTTGGGCGGGGCGAGTAGGGTGACTCAGCAGCGCGAGAGCCGCCTCTGTATTCTTAAGGGCAATGGCAGTGACTAAGGCTGATTGGCCTTCGAGCCCAAACTGTTCTGGATCGACGCCTTTATTGAGTAACTCGGTAATCACAGTAGGTTGATTGCTCTTCACCATCGCATGGAGAGGGCTCTCTCCAATGAAGTTCTGTTGGTTCGGGTCAGCCCCTTGTTGGAGTAGCCACACTGCGGTAGTATAATCCTCTGTTTCAAACGCGAGCCAGAGGGTATCGGTCACATTACTATCCTGAGAGAGGATGAGCCTAGCACCTTCCGCACGACCATTTTTGAGGAGCCACTGCACAGCCCGCTTGCCCCCTACGTCAGCAGCATTGAGGTCCACTCCGGCATCGAGAAATTGCTGAACCGTTTCTAACTCCTCTGGTTTGGTATAACTCAGAGTCGGTAAGGACTTACAAAAATTCATGAAGACCGGCGAACCGAAAGGCGTTTTACTATTAGGATCTACATCTGCCTGGAAAATGGCCTGACGAATCACGCCATCATTCTTCTTCAGCGCGAGATAGAGGGCGGACTCGTTCTTTTTAGAAACCGCGTCTGGATCTGCCCCTCCAGCTAATAATACTAGGGCTTCCGCTTGTTTGTCATCCATTAGGTATTGGATGAGCGCAGGCTCCCCGGATTCATGGTGAAAGTTGGCCTCCGCCCCATTCTCGAATAGCTCCTTTGCGCGCTCAAGATACCCTCCTTCAATCAGGTAGTAAGTAGCCGGCATCCCGGTAGAATTCTTTAGATCCGGATCACACTGCGCCTGCACGAGGGTGTCATACGTCTTCCAGTCCTGCTTTTTGATCGCCACATGCAGTGGAGGTTCACCTGCAGGCGAGACGGCCTCGGGCGCATTGAAGTCTACACCGCCAACATTCAGCAGGGAGAGCGTGGGGACATCTCCTTGTGCGATAGACTTTTGCACCTGTGCTGGAGTTGCAGGTACCTCGATCTTTTTCAATTGTCTTAGAGCCTTGCTTTGCTCTGACCAATACCCACTCTTATGTAAGTAGAAGAAAATTCCTCCTACTATTACGAATAACGAAAGTAAAATAATTAAGCGTTTTTTCAACATCCCTACTTCAGACATCGAGAACGCATTTTTTGCCATAAAAAATTGTTAAAAAAATCTAATCTTTAATTTCGGTCTCCAATCACAATCCGATTTTCGATTTCTACTCTCAACTCCGTGTCTGTATGTTCGTTACTAATCGCTTCTTTGATGGTCGTGAAATGGGCATTGGTGAGCTGATAGGGCGCGGAAACCGTAAGGAGGTAATGCACAACGCCCTCGTTAAACTCGCTAGTAAAGCTGTCAAGCCTCGCTGTCTCAGGAAGGCTTGTTTCGATCGCGGTGGTGACTGCTTGCTTGGCAGGTAGGTGGGTTAAAGCTTCTTCAAGTTTTGGGATATTCTTAAGAAGTACGGAGCTGAGTGGGACTGCTAACCCAAGGCAGGCCAGCGCAAGAGTGATGATGAAACGTCTGCCACTGTCTCCAGCCTTACCGTGTCCACGAATTCCTGCGAGAATGAAGTTCAGCGCCGCGCCGAAAATAACGGCGACAACGTTGGTGCCGAAGAGGAGGCCGGCGCCCTTGGCGACCTCGAGCTCACCCATCGTGAGGCAGATACCGGTAGTGACGATAGGGGGGACTAAGGCTGCTGCGATGGCTACCCCCGCGAGAGCTCCAGTCAGGTTCGGGCGCGCAATGCAGTAGGAAGCAGCGATGCCAGAGACAAAGGCGATTCCGAGATCGAGCAAGGAGGGGGTTCCCCGAGCCGCGAGCTCGTTCGTTAGCGGAATATGGAAGTATCGCGCGAGGAGTCCGAGTAATAGCCCCGTGGTGAGAGCAAAGAGAAAGCCCTTAATTACGGCTCGGAAGGCATTGCGGAAAAGTGGGCTGTGCCCCTGAGCCAGCGCGAGGCCGCATCCGATCAGCGGCATCATAAGCGGGGCAATCAACATTGCACCAATCACAACTGCTCCTGAATTCGCAAGGAGTCCGAGCCCTGCGACAAGCGCGGAAAGGGTCATAAGAGTAGCGAAATCGAATGACCAGAGGGACTTTTGCTCGATTTCGTCGAAGAGGGAGATTTTTTCCTCACGATTAAGTTGTGGAATACTGACTCGAATTTTCTTCCCGAACGCGCTCAGTAAACGGTCTTGCACAGGGCGAGCGGCACGAATGACGCCGATAGTAAGTCCGCCTGACTTATTGATGAGTTTACTGGGGATAGTGCCAAAGAGCTTCTCGCGGAGTCCTCCTTTTTGACTCGATCCGAGGAGTAGCATTGAGTAGGGGTGCCCATCGATCCCGGCTTCAATTTCCTTTCTCAGGCAGTCTGGGACATTCGTACCAAGTGCGATTTTATGCTGGATCTCATCTGGATCAATCCCTGCTTTTTTGACGATCTTCCTGAGGCGCGTCTTCGCTAAATCGCGCGAAACATCATCAACATCAGCTGCCAAGTGTAAAGCGACGGTGTCGTTACCCGCGATTGCATACGCCAATTTTAAGGCGCGAGTCGTGTGAGGCCCTTCACCTGCAGCTACTAAAACGGGGTGGCGATCGATTTCGCTTTCTTCAGTGCTCCCCAGTCGTATAAGCAGGGTTTGGCAGGAGAGTGATTCATAGAGGTGGCGCGAGAATTTTGCGTCATCCGTCTCCGCATTAGAGCTCAGGTGTTTTCCTAGGATTAAGAGTTTCGGGGCTTCCTGTTCTAGATGCTTCTCCGTCAAGGCATAGCGCCGCGAGCCGCCACAAACATGGATTTTAGCGATTTGAGCAGTATTAAGCTCTTGCATCCATGTTGGATCTTTTGCTTTCAACTCGCGCAGCCCGCTCGTTTCTTGACGTGTAAACAGGATCAATGAGAGCTCACGCTCAAGTCCATGCGCCGCTTTAAGAGCGAGCTGCAGGAGAACTTTAGATTCACTGGCGTTTCTTATCAGGAGCGTAATCATTTCCTTCTTTTGAAGCACGCAGCACGGAAAAAGACACGATTTTTTTCAGATCGTTTCAATAAAATGCTGGAACTGCGCTTCTGGGATTTGTGGGCAAAGCGTTTTAAGCAAGGTTGTCGCACGTTCAGGATTACCTGAGGTTTGGAAGCGGTATGATGCAGTTTCTTTTGGTGATAGTGCGTATTTTCGTGCCACCTGCTGCGCGACGGCTTCTCCGGTATCAATAAGTGTTTTTTCCGGGTAAAATTCGGAGATCGTTCGTTTGAGGAAAGGGTAGTGCGTGCAACCGAGAACTATGGTGTCCGCCTTAATTAAAGGTTTCATATAGCAATGAATCGCTTCGTTCACGGCTTCGCCCTCGAGCTGTCCTTGTTCGACGAGAGTCACGAAATCCGGGCAGGGTTGCGTGATGACCTGTACGCCTTGCGCATGGGTGGAAACGAGTCGGTGGAATTTTTCACCCGCGAGTGAGGCCTCAGTCGCAAAGACTCCGATAATGCCGTTATGCGAGAGCTTGGCAGCGGGCTTAACGCCTGGTTCCATCCCTACGATGGGCACAAGATAGTTGGCGCGGAGGAATTCGACACAGGCAATGGTGGCTGAATTACAAGCGATGACGATGATCTCTGCTCCTTGGTCGAGCAGGTAATCCACAAGGGTGGTGACTCGGGCTTGGATCTGATCGTAAGACTTACTACCATAAGGGCACCAAGCGGAGTCGGCGATGTAGTGGAAGGAATGGTGCGGGAGGAGCTTATGAATCTCATTAAGCACTGAGAGTCCACCTAAACCTGAATCTAAAACGCCTATCATTTGTTTGGTGGGTTAGAGGTCGGATTTTGATTCGACAGGTGTGATGGTTTCGAAATTATCCTGTGGTGCGAGCATGGAGAGGTTTTTGGTATCTACCCATGCGCGGGTGCTATCGGAAAGCTCGAGGTAAGCCCAGAGTCCGCGTTGGAGTAGAACTTTGGCCGTGCTGCCAGGAGGCGCCGTAATGACGAGTTCAGCATCATCTGCTGCGCCTGTTTTAGCTGAGATGGCCTCGGGAGCAGTGATAATCGCCATTTCATGAGTGGGGCAGAATTTTCCATCGTTGGGATAGACTAAAATGGCAGCAATGGTGAGCGGGATGAGAAATGCGCAGAGTAGCAGCTTGGCCAAAACGAGGGTTCGGAATGATGACTTTTTGCATAAAGGAAGGGCGAGTAAGAGACATAAAAAGCTCCAGCCTAGGACGTAAAGCGTGGTCTTCACGGCAGATAGCGGGATCTTGCTAAGAAAGTGATAGATTCCCGAGCGGCGAATCACGATCGAGCCGTGAACTCGTTCCATGTAGTTGAGGTTTTGCTTTGCCTCTGCGTGGCTTGGGGTTTGTAGGAGGGCGCGTCGGTAGTAGAGCATGGCTTGCCCCGGCTCGTCTAGTTTTGCGTAGAGTGTTCCCATGTTGTAGAGTACGTCAGCAGGGAAGTTAAGGTCAGGGTAGGCATTGAGATAAGAAGAGAGAGCCGTGGCGTAGTCCTTTTCTGCTACCGCGGACATCGCGCTCGCGTGGTATTCTGCTGGTGACTCTGCTTGCGATTCTGAGATGAAACAGAGGGAAAGCATTCCGATGAGAACCAGCTGCTTAGCGGCGGTGGAGAGTTTCTTGAGGATTGATGAGCGATCTCCTTTATTGAGTTGCACGTTCGATTTATCTGGTTGGAAACAGGCTTGGTCTCGTTGGGTGGTAATCTCTTTTTTCAAGTCATCGAAACCCGCAGGTAAAAGCTGGGTGAATTGAGCAGATTGTTTGAGAAATGCGATGGGGTCACTCTCTGCTTTCAGTGATTTAATGGCGCTAGTAGCGGCTATTTTTTCTCTCGAGGGGCTCAGAGCTGGAATCAGGAAGCGGCCAATAAGTTTAATGAGCAAGAAAAGAGCGATGAGAGCAGGAATAATCTGCCAGAACCGCCAGGCCGAGCGTTTTGCGGAGGTTGTGGCTAGGTTTGGCTCTTGCAGGAGGTCGAGCACGTCGGCCATGTTTTCACGCGGAACGGCGGCCTCTAGGTTTCTTAAGCTTGGAGCTGGCGGTTCTATGACATTGTCTTCCGTGTTAGGAGCAATTTCTGAACCCGTTAGCTCTTCATCTTCAACAATAATGGCTTGCACATCAGAGTTGAGAAGAATTTCTGGCGAAGTTAATGTTTGGTAGGATTTTGTAGCAGGGTCGAAGAAGCTGAATTCAAAAGGCGGGAGGCGATCTTGTTTTGACTTCGCTCGGAGGAGTTGCGTGAACTCAACGGTGCCAGAGAGGAAGCGGCGCTCTGAGTCACGTTGTGTTTTCGTTGCTGGGTAGAGCTTCCAGTCCTTGCTGTTGGTAATTACAGGAGCTTGGATGGTATCGAGGTTTCCTGTGCCGTAGACGATCAAGCGCGAGGATAGTGGGGAGTTCGGGTTAGCATCCGCGGTACCATCTAACTCCACCTCAAGGTCGAATTTCCCAACCGCACCTTTGAATGAATTGGGCGCGCCAGCAGGTAGTGGGAGGGCGGTGCGTTCGGCCTTTTTAAATGGTAAGTAGATTGGTTGATCGACCCATTGCGTGCGTCCGTTCTTGTTCATGACAGACTTAAAGACGGGGCGAGCACTACCACCTCCAAGACTTACTTTTCCTGGAGTAAGGGCGCGGGCTGAGCTACGGTAGGTGATCGCAAAGTAGCGTCCTTTAGCAAAGAGAAAGGGGGTGTTGGCTGCAGATCCGCGCGGGGTCTGGAAGCGCCAGGCGGAAACGCCATCACGCTTAATGTCGGGAAGGCCTGACTCGATAACGGTGAAATTACGCGGCATGTAAGGGAGATAAACTTTTACTTCTGACGGAACCGTTTCGCCCACATAGAGGTCGCGATCAGGGAGGAAGACGCTGGTCGCATAAGTGATGTCTTGGTTCCCGATTTTTACGGTATCGAAATGGAGCGTGTCTGAGGAGACGACTTGGAAGGTGAGAGGGTGAGAAACCCGTCTTTCACCATTGATTTTAATTTCTAGAGCCGGAATTTCGTGCGCTCCTTGGTAGAGCGAGGAGAGCTCAAAGAAATAACGATATCCAGTAGCATTATCCGCCCCTCTGAATGGGGTGTTAGAGCGGTATCGGAGGGTGTAATTCTCTGTGTCTGGAACCTGGAAGTCACTTGTGATCTGCCCTGTTGTCTCGATCACAAAGTAGGTCACTTCCCCCGGAACTAGGTAGGAGGAGTTGAGATAGGTGCGGATCGGAAGCTTCGCCCATGAGATAGCGCAACTGAGGAGGAGGATTAAAAATGTTTTCATTTACCAGTCTTTAGAGGGTCTCGAAAAGAAGCGTTGGCGGTTGGTGCGGAGGTTGCCAGATTCAAAATCACTGCCTTCTTCTAATTTTTCACGTGCGTCTTCTTTCTCGGATTCACCGGCACCGCTTTCGTCACTAGGCTCATCTCCCCCAGGCTGTTCTTCGGCTTCGGCTTGCTCTTCCTCTCCGCCGGAGTCAGGCTCGTCCCCATCAGGGCCACCCTTTTGCTCTTCTTCAGCAATCTTTTTCAGCTGATCCCATGTCATGCCATCGGACTGTTTTTCGCCTTCACCAGGCTGCCCTTTGCCCTCGCTCCCTTCTTGACTGTCACCTTCTTCCTGCCCTTGCATTTTTTGGAGGAGTTCCATCAATTGTTTTTGATCTTCTTCAAGTTGATCGCGCTTTTTCTTCACGTAGTCGTAATTCTCCCGCGCCTTTGTATGGTCGGGAGCCAGATGAAGACTGCTGCGGTAATGCTCCAAAGAGTCTCCCCAGTCTGAAATTACAGATTCACGAAGTTCAATGATTTCTCCGATTTTTTTCTTTTCCATGACCTTTTTGAGCTTTTCTTCCCCGTTCTTATAAATCGTATTACCTAGATTATAGTGAGACTCCGTTTGGAGCTCTGGCTCGTCAGAGAGGAGGCTGTTAGAAAAGGAATTGATGGCATCACGGTATTGCTCGGCTTTGTATTCGGCGGTGCCTTTGGAATAGTTTAGCTTCTTCGCGTTCTCGTCTTTAGCGTTAGGCAGTTGCGCGTCAAACTCGCCAATCGCCTCTTCGTAATTTTCCTCCGCTAACAAGTCTTGTCCCTTTTGGTAGGAGGTGAACACTCCTTGAGCCGAGGATTCCTGGGGCATGATGCAGAATCCAATGATGAGAACAGGCAAGATATGTTTCATGAGTTTCCAGAGTTTAGAGGTGAAGCAGGCGAGGATGAGCAGAATCAGCGCGGGGGTGAGAAAGTATTGATACAGGTGGTTATAGGTCACAAGCGTTTTAGCCGTGGTGGTTTCGCC
>CALKLP010000022.1 GCA_937991965.1 uncultured Verrucomicrobiales bacterium | reverse complement strand
TTCTTCCAAGAGCCCTCGATAGAGGATACAACTTTGTTCAGCCTTTGTATTTCCTTCCTGTCTTCCTCCGATCCTGTCTTGCTCTCAAGCTGATCTACTCGCGTCATGCACTGACCATGCATACTTTCGAGTTTTCCCAACTCCTTGGAGTGTGTGCTCCCCTTTAGAGCGGCAAGTTTCGCGAAATCCATGGGATTATGGGACAATGGTCCCATAAAGGGCATCATGACTTGGGGTTGCTAGGTTGTTATGGACATAGTCCAATATTTTATATTCCCATATTGTGCCTAAACTGAAGTAAGTCACATGGTGACTTGCAAGCGATTTCACAAAAAGTACGCAATAGTACCATATTCTTAAATATATATATAATACATTTAATATTAACTCTTCTACAATGAGTGGTCAAGGACTGGGTTCATCTGCGACAAGTAACCAAGTTTATGACGACATTTATCAACATTATGGAAATGCAGGATTACAACTTGTACACGAAGAATTCGAGAATCAATCCGATATCATTGACCGCTTGAAGGCATGGGTAAAGACGAACGGGGATGACTTTTTGACTACGTACAAGAACAAAATGGCTGACAGGAGCATCGACGAGGGAGCAAAGAGGAGGTACATCGAGGAACAGAAGAAACAAGGAGATCCTCTTGCCAACAACATCCTCAGGAATCTCCTGGATTCGATCAAGCACGTAAGCCTGGACAAAATGCTGACATCCATGAAGAAACTCTCGACAGAGTTCGTGACCAAGATGGGTGGGAAAGGGTTTTACATTGTGCTTAGACCCGATGTCGTGTATACTAGCCACACACCCATGTCTAGCTCTAATTTCATCACCGTGGTGCTACACATGATCTTGAACCCAGAGTTCAATTCCCTGCTCCAGGGCATCATTATCAAAGACAAATCGATTAGCGGCGAATCCTTCCACGTAGATTCACGCGGTCCCATGACATTCCTGTACGTGGACGATGTCGCATTCCCAAACAAAACTACCTCTAATAACATCCAAGAAATTGGGAAACACCTTTTCAAGAGCGGAGACAGACTTCATGTCCTTATACCGTGTTTGTCACCAAATGAGGCATCGAATATATCCCAAATTGAAAGATTTCTTAAGTTTATGCTTGATGATTTCGAGTTTTTCTTGTACTCGGATAAGGATACTAGCATGCAACCCGTACTATTATCAGACATGCCTTGGTTCAGAAGACTCTTTGGGGGGAAGATTATACAGGACATTAAAGACGATGACGCACGGCGTTTATTCCCAGTCATCGACCGACTGTTCCGGTTTCTCTATGGGGCCCATGGTTTTAGTAAACATTTATTATCTACCAGCCGCTTCACGAAGTTTGTTCATAAGCCTCTCTTCTATACTGACATGAATATGCCTGGTGTACGGTCAACGTTCCTGACATTATTTTTGAATACCCATATATTCTTTGAAGATTCAAGAGTTATCAATGGTGAAGTAGAGCGTCCTTCATTCAACGAGTCGATTATCTCCGGGTGTAAAGGTGAAACACAAGTTGTGTATAACACTGAAGACACTTCAACCCCATACGAAAAAAACGTCGGGGTATGTATCAAACGATTCAACCGGTTGGATGAGTGGGAAGAGGCGATGGGAATTATCAGAGACACGGACCCTTCTGGAAGATCCACGAAAAGAGACCGCCTTCAACGTGCCGACAGCGAGGATGAATCCATCGCAGAAATGATGCGAAATCAACGAAGAAACGAGACGATTGGTCAGGTGAGGTCTCGCATCTACAAACGACAAGTCGGTGACGACGAGACCCTCCTAGAAATCAAAGAAAGACTCTACAAAGGACCCGGAAGCGAGGACAGGGTCATGGGGGAAATACGGAAGAGGGTGTTTGGATCGTGGTCTATAGAAGAAAAACCGATGGAGGCCATCCGAAAGGCGCTGTTTGGACGTGATGCGAAGAGACCCCGAAACGACACAGACATTGACATGGATGATATGATGCTGGCATTTGGGTAGGATTATGACAATGTTACAATGGACCCATAGCATTATTTATGAGACATAATACACAAAACCATTCTATGTACGTAACATTGGGATCAATTAATATAAACATTTATCATTATCCCACCAATAACCATTTTTCATGACTATGAAAGGGAGACAAAAAAGCTTCAGTTAGATATTGAGGAGCTGGAAATGGAACGAAAAATAGCGGATGAAAAATTATCAAAATATATATTGGACATGGAAAAGAAATCAAAAGAGCGAGAAGACAGGAAGATACAAATAGCCTTAGAGAAAGATGAGTCTGAGAGGAAGAGATTATCAGCTTTAATGGGGGTAGACAAGAAGAAAAAAAGCATATTATCTGACATAGAATCCATAGATTCAAAATTGAGGAGTTTGATTACGATACCGCTACATTAAACCTACGCAAATCTCCATTCCAGGTAGTGTTGTAGCAAACATAGGGATGTACCTAGTACACACCCGCTTAAAATTTAATAGACGAAAATCACATAATCTCCAAGACGCCCTCGCAGACAGTCTTGAT
>CALKLP010000021.1 GCA_937991965.1 uncultured Verrucomicrobiales bacterium | reverse complement strand
TATAGGCATTTACAATGATACGCGCTGGGTCTAGACGATGGTCCTGGTGGCGGGGAAGGAGGAGGCTGGGGGGGGGGGAGGTTAAATGAATTGGAGCTACGGCATGGCTGGCTGGATAGGTAATGAGCTGGTATCATCCGCCTGGTAGTGTTCACTACTGTATGTAGCACGACTTGATTGAGGGTGAAGAGGCGGGGGGTGGGGGGGGGCGGTGCGTGCGCGTGTGGTGATTGTGGGGGGGGACGGATGTGGATTACAGCAAAAAAGACTACCTGCGTGTCATGTGCAGATGCCCACTATATCAAAGAATAACTACGAAGTGGAAAGGAGGAAATAAATCTATGACGTGGCGGGGAGCGCAGGGTTCTACATACAGCCTCGTGACAAAAGGTGCGTGCCAGACAAGCATGATGATCAGTTTTTCAACAGGAATGTGATTTTTACGATAAACTGATATTTCACCCATACACACCCAGCATAATCAATAACCCTGCCGATGTGGAACTTCTGAGGTCACCAATTATAAGACAGAGATACATAATAGTGCAAATACAGCAAGCAAGATGATGTGATCATGCACTGCCACCCACACCGCCAATGAACTTGAGGGGGAGAACACGAGGGGGAGAAGTGCAAACCAGTACACGGGCTCAAATATTTTCAAAGGGCGCTTGATGTGTCCACGCTCAATCACGTTCCTACTTCGTTCGGCATATATTACTTCGTTCGGTACAGGTTGGGAGGCGATCATGCAGACGGTACGTACGAGTTACCCTACGAACTACTGATAAGTTGTTAGTAAGTAGTGTGGTTTGTCACAATTATAACATATCTGCCTGTATTTCCTCTTGCCATTGGAAAATATTCTATTACGATAGGTCCTGTATTTCAACGTCGAAGAAGATGTTGTGGTCCTGTGGGTGTCTCGTCCACGCCTGATATTCCTGTGCCCAGGTCTCACGAAAACACGCCCTAGCGTGTACTGGATGATCGTTGAGTGTTGTTCATTTCTTCTAAATCACACCAGGTAGCATATATATGTCAACGCAACGGCTTTCTTGAAAATGACGAATGAAAATCTTCACACACTTGAATCATGATATTGAGAAGACGCGGCCCGGAGATTGCTTAGTACCCCAACGGTCAGGATCAGGTTATCGAGCATCTCACTTGCTTTTTACCACGGTTCCTCTCGCCACCTAAGACACTATGTCGGGCATGCGTTGGACCCAGAAAGCGGATACCCTAAAACAATATTCAAAGAGGTGGTGTGGTGGGCGAAGGGTGCTACGAAAGGCACTGCGTCGATTACACTGCTGTACCTCGGTCTGTTCGCTCTTGCGTTCTCGATATTACTGCACCAGGTATGCGAAGAATAGAAGTGTATAGTCTAATAAAAAATTCTGAATTTTGAGCATGGCAAATGGAAACAAAGACAAAACAAATTTTACACAAGAAACGGAGAAGCCGATTGTGTCGCCCGTTGTGCGCCTCTCTTCTTGATCCCTAGGGATCGACCCCTTGTTACGATGGAAAACTGCTACGACAGTTACTCTCATACCATGACGGTCGATGCAAAGGATGCCGGTATTGCGTGTGGTGTGAAGAAAACCCTGCTGTATCTTATTATGACATCCTGCTGTCTACCTGGTATATGAGTAGAAGATAGCAACAAATATATATCCGTTACCTCTTACCTGATGAGGTGGTTTCATCAATTGCGTAACACCAAGTCGCCGACCTTTGATCCGAGCAATGTGGACGAGCCTGATTAAGCAGTGGCCCCCGTGCAGGCCAATGGACGATGTCCCATCCAGGTGCAAAAATAAGAGGCCATCCGCGCGTTGGTGGATCGAAAAGAGGGCCCGATGGCCTTCCCGCTGAGTCATTGAAGGTCTTGACCCACGACGGATATTTGTATACGCTCGGAAAGTTCCGCGACGTCATTGTCGCTGTGTCGAGGGCAGGTGGCGAGCCGCAACAATGGGCAGGTGTAACGATGAAGGCGCCGCACAAGAAGAAATATCGTACAGGGTGTGGCAACAATCGTGGTATCTCCCTTGAGGGTCACGCAGGCAAAGTACTCCTCCAAGTCAGCCCCGGTCGCCTTATTGACTACTACTGCGTATGCAAGACATTTTGCCGGAAAAACAGTGTAGGTTGACACACCAACGATAGACGGTTGACATGATGTTCGTAGAACGACGATTGCAGGAACCGGGGTGGAAGAAGGACACACGCTGGTATTTGTGCTTTACCAATATCACGAAAGCATATGACTTCGTCGAACAAACCTTCTGTGTGATGTCCTTGTTCGTTTTGTGTGATGCCATCATCCGCCAACTCCACGACGGCATGCAAGCACGCGTGCGGTTTGATGATGAGGAGTGCTCGGAAATGTTCGATGTGGGGCAAGGTCTTAAGCAAAGGGTGCGCTCGAGCCTCTACTGTTCGATATGTTATTCACGGCGGTACTACGTGTGGCCGAGAAACGATTCCTCTCTGATACACCCATCACGGACAACATGGTGCAGCTCCAACAAAAGAAGGAAAAAGGGGAGGAGAGGGGCACACCACGCCAAGGCCAGGT
>CALKLP010000020.1 GCA_937991965.1 uncultured Verrucomicrobiales bacterium | reverse complement strand
GTTTGAACCTACTAACGGGACCTATGGCACCATGTTACGCAGTTCTGCAACTCGACCAGAGGGGCGTTACTCGCTAGAGGAGGAGTTACAATTATTCCTAAAGGACCGCGCGGAACATGTGAATGAGCTTATTAACCCCGCCTTAGAGCGAGGCGAGATTGTGATCCTGGATCGTTATTACTACTCCACGATGGCCTACCAAGGCGCACGAGGCATGGATCCGGCCGTGATCCGAGCGCAGAATGAAGCCTTCGCGACGAAGCCTGATCTCGTCTTAGTGCTCTCGTTACCGGTCGAGGTGAGCCTCCAACGCATAGGCGTGCGAGATGGAGAGGGGGACGCCTTTGAGAAGCGTGAGAACTTAGAGAAATGCGCGGATATTTTCATGTCGTTGGAGGATGATAATGTCCTCTTTATTGATGCAGAGCGCGCGCCTGAGTTAGTGCATGAGGAGGTGTTCGAGTTGACGATAGGATATATGGTGTAATCTGTCGTGTTTTTAACGCATGAGATTGGTTTCAAGAAATAATTCATTTTTTACTGCCAATGTTTGAGGAGTCATGGTTAGAACTAGGCTTATGCCAAAGATTTCTGACGTTAACATCACAAGTTATGAGCCGCTTCTCTCCCCGGAGGACTTCTGCGCTGAAATTCCTAAGTCCGATGCGCAAAAGGAGTTTATCTCGAATGCGCGCAAGGAAATTAGCGATTGCGTCCATGGGAAATCCGACAAGTTTTTACTCATCGTAGGACCATGTTCGATCCACGATCCCGCGGCGGGATTAGAATACGGTAAGAAGCTTGCCGCTCTCGCAGAAGAGGTGAAGGATAAGGTCTTGATCGTGATGCGTGTCTACTTTGAGAAGCCAAGAACAACCGTCGGGTGGAAGGGGCTAATCATGGATCCCGATCTTGATGATACGAGTAAGATTCCTGAGGGGCTGGCTAAAGCGCGAACCTTCTTACGTGAAATCGTGGATCTTGGTCTGCCAACAGCGACCGAGCTTCTGGACCCAATCACGCCACAATATATTGCGGATCTAATCTGCTGGTCTGCGATCGGCGCACGCACCTCTGAGAGTCAAACGCACCGTCAAATGGCTTCTGGTCTCTCCATGCCGCTAGGATTTAAAAATGCGACTAGCGGTGACCTGAAGGCTGCTACGAATGGCATTCTTGCGGCAGGACAACCGCAAACTTTTCTGAGTGTCACACCTAACGGGAGAGCTTCAGCTGTCACTACTGCAGGGAACCCAGACTGTCACCTTATCCTTAGAGGAGGAGAAAAAGGGCCAAACCATACGGCGCCTTTCGTTGAAGAAACAGCGGCGGCTCTCGCTAAGGGAGGACGCCCAGAGTGTATCATGATCGATGCCTCACATGCGAACTGTGGCAAGGATGATAAACAAATGTCAGCAGCGTATCGAGAGGTTCTCGCTCAACGTGCGAATGGCGATAAGCGCATCATCGGCGCCATGCTAGAGAGTAACCTGGTTGCTGGAAACCAAAAGCTGATCAGCGGCTTAGAGGGTCTCACTTATGGTCAATCAATCACCGATAAGTGTATTGATTGGGATACAACAGTAGAACTCGTGCGTGAAACATACGCTGCTCTTTAATAAAAAAACTTACTAACAACCACTATGAACTTCCGCGAAAAGAATACTAAGATCACTGCTAAGATATCAGATAAAAAATGTGAGCCAGATTTTCTGAAATCGCTCTACGATGCGGGCTTAGATGTAGCATGGTTTAACACGGCGCACCAAGATGAAGCGGCGACGCTAGACGCGATGGCAAATGTCCGTGAAGTATCGGACAAGATCGCGATCATGATTGACACGAAAGGGCCTGAAGTGCGCACCATCAATTTTGACGAAGAGCCTAAAGTCTTTAAGATCGGTGATAAGGTAAGATTTACGGGCAAGGTCGATCTCCATGATTACGCGAATAACGTTATTGCGGTTGATTACCCGAATTTCCATAACGAGGTTCCTATCGGACGCGAGATTCTCATCGATGATGGGTCGATCGGCCTGACGGTAGAGAAATTAGAGAACGAGGCGATCGTATGTAACATTGACAACGTCGGATCGATCAAAAAGCGTAAGTCTGTGAACGTGCCTAATACGCACATTGACCTTCCTACCTTGACCAAAAAGGATACCAGTTTCCTCAAATTCTCCGCGGAAAATAATGTTGATTTCATTGCGCATTCTTTCGTGCGCTCTAAGGAAGATGTCTTTGCAGTGCGTAACGTCCTAGATGCGCACGGTGGGCAAGGAATTAAGATCATCGCCAAAATAGAGAACCGTGAAGGCGTTGAGAACATTGATGAGATTCTAGATCATGCGGATGGCGTAATGGTCGCGCGTGGAGATCTAGCAGTAGAGGTTCCTGCAGCAGAAGTTCCGCTTCTCCAAAAAAGAATGATCGAGTCTGCAGCGAAACGTGGGAAGCTCTCCTTCGTGGCGACTCAAATGCTGGATAGTATGATCGAAAATCCACGCCCAACTCGTGCGGAGGTTTCTGATATTGCAACCGCGATTTTGGATGGCGCAGATTCTACCTGTTTGAGTGGTGAGACGGCTTACGGTGACTACCCCGTAGAAGCGGTGCAAACGATGTCGAAGGTCTCATTGGATCTAAAGAAAAACCGAGTGCACACCAACCCTTATCAGATTCAAGAAATTCTAGGAGTTTCTAAGCGTGAACACTTCTTCGCGAAGACCGCCTTTGATGCTGCGATTGAACTCGATGTCGATGCGATTGTCGTGCCTACGGTATCAGGAAAAACCGCTGAGCATATCTCAAGCTTTCGTTCCCGCAAGCCCATCTATGCCTTTAGTTATGATGACCGTGTTCTCCGCCAGCTTATGGCTAAGCATGCGGTGCGCGTAAATAACATTGAGGAAATCATCCAGGATACGGACAAGCTCGTTCAGGTCTGCGTGCAGTCGCTTCTAGAGCAAGGACTAGTCAAGGAAGATGCGGTCTTGGCTGTGGTTGCCGGCACGACTTACCCTGCGCCAAAGCGCTGTAGCTTCTTTGAGGTCGGTAAAGCTTCAGATCTTGTCAAGGAGGCTTAATCCTTTGCTTCCACAGGTTCTGTTGGAGGCAAATTCATATGCATAGCGGCTCGTTCTGCGATTTTTGAGAAGATCGGCGCCGCTAGTGTTCCTCCGTAGCGACTCACTTTCTTGGTTTTTGGCTCATCAACTACGATGTAGCAGACTAGTTTTGGGTCATTAGCGGGCATCATTCCGCCGAACGAGCAGATCACACGGTTTGGATCGTATCCCTTATCCCACTTATAACTGGTTCCGGTTTTTCCTGCGACTTCGTAACCATCTACTCGAGCGAGTTTGGCGGTGCCGCCACTTAGTGCGGTTACGGAGACGAGCGCTTTCCGCAAGCTTTGAGCGACATTGGTTTTAATCACACGGTGCTGCTCTTTTATCGGATAGTCGTTGATAATTGTTCCATCGTTGGCGACCACTTGCTTCACTAGCACTGGAGTCATCATGACCCCGTCGTTAGCGATCGCAGAATAGGCAATGGCCATGTGCATGGGGGTAACGGAAATTGCATACCCAAAGGTAGCACTGGCGAAGTCTTGTTTTGAGGCGCCAATTTTTCCCTTTGTGGGGACTTCTCCTTTCCAGTTCAGTAGAGTGGGGCCGCCAAGTCCGAATAAATCCAGGTAGTGGAAGAAGCGATTTTTACCGACTTGGCGGCCTATTTTATAGGTGCCGATGTTGTTGGATTGCGCGAGAATCTCTGTCACCGTGAGTCGTCCTTTTGGATGATCATCTTTGACTACTGCGCCATTATCTTTGAAATAGCCATTTTCGCAGTTGATGCCTGTTCTTGTCGTAATGTGCCCCTCATTGAGTCCCGCCGCGGCGGTGAGAACCTTGATCGTAGAGCCGGGCTCTAATGCCGTTTTGAAGATATAGTTTTGACTTCCCTCCGCGATGCCTTCCTTGGTGTTTAGATTGTAGTGTGGTCGGCTCGCCATCGCGAGAATTTCACCAGTCTCTGGTTGGATTAAAATCGCACATCCTTTGGCGGCTTCCGCGTAAGCTAGACCAACTTCGAGTTCTTCCTCCACAATGCTCTGCAGTGATGCATCAAGAGAAAGCACGATGTTAAGGCCTGGAACTGGCTGTTGAATTTCTTCATCCTCAGAGTAAATCGAGAGGTTGTTAGGGTTGCTTCGTCGTTTGTGGAAGCCATCGACTCCGCTGAGTTGTTCATTGAAGCGTTTTTCAAGACCTGCCATGCCTTGATAGTCTCTTGTGAATCCGATGAGATGCGTCGCCAGAGTGGGAGAAGGGTAGTGTCGGGTCAGATGCTTTTTGAAATCAAAGCCGAAAACATAGTGCTCATCCAAGATACGTTCAATATAACGCGCCTCAGTCTCAGACATGTTTTTACTGAGCCGAAAGGCCTTCTTTTTAGGATGATTCAGCTGTTCAAAAAGTTCAGCCTTATCCATCTTCAGAGGCTTAGCGATCAGGGAGACCACAAAGCTTTTGTGCTCCTCGATTAACTCGCGAGCAAGAGCGTTATTCAAGAGGTAAAACCGCTTCTCGGTCAGCATATCTTTCCTCTCATCTTTGCTCGCCTGTAACCATTTTACGGTTTTGTAGAGTCGCTTGTAAGCTACACCCCAGGAAATTAGGTTTTCATCATCGAGGTGGTATCGATCCACATGGAGATCGTTGAGGGGGACATTCACTACCAGTGGTTCTTCACTACGGTCAACAATCAGTCCCCGATGAGCGGGTTTTATTTCAGTGCGGAAGTGGGGCTTTTTCTTCGCGATTTGCGCTTGAGCATCACGGTCGAGCCACTGCAAAGACATAACCCGTGAGGATAAAACCGTAAGCGAGAGGATAAGAATCCCCCCGCATACTAGAAAACGGCTTTGCTGATTTGATTTCAAGGCAGTTAGTCCTCTTACTCGGATTGCACGAGGCTTGGCTTGGTAACGTTTTGGATGGTAACTACGTCATTTTGATGAATGGGGGTGAGGTTAGTGTCCATCGCTTTGACGCGCTCTTTGAGTAAGAAGCGGTTGTTCGTGTTTTGCAGTTCAGCCTTATACTGATTTAACAAATTCGTATTCTTGGTTGTATGCTTTTGTGCTTTGTCGATGTCTCGTTGGACAAGGGTTTGCTTGTTTTTGATCACGACGTAGTTGATTCCCGCGGCCACGGTGGCAGCGAAAATTAAGCTGTAGGCACAGATATAGAAGAGTTTATTGAGTTTTTTGAACATAATGATTTATCGTTTTTGCGCGATGCGGAGTTTTGCGGTGCGAGATCGAACATTCCGCACGCATTCTTCGGCATCAGCCGTTAGGGGTTTTTTGGTTATGGGAGTGAAAAAATAATCTGGGTTAGGCTTCGGAGCAGGCCATTCGGGACGATCAATAGAAGCAGCGCTGTGTTGCACGATGAACCGTTTTACGAGACGGTCTTCTAGGCTGTGAAAGGAAATGAGAGCTAAACGACCTCCGGGCTTGAGCAGGTCGATCGATTTATGCATTAGGGTTTTAATCTCCCCGAGTTCGTCGTTAACCTCGATCCGCAGTGCTTGGAATACTCGAGTAGCAGGGTGGATCTTTTCACGCTTACCGATGAGTTTGAGGACATAGTTGGCGAGATCGAGGGTGGTCTCGAAGGTCTTCTTTCCGCGATCTTCTAGTAGGCAGCGAGCGATCTTATAAGCGTGTTTTTCCTCCCCGTATTCGCGAAAGATTTCTCTTAGCTCCTCCTCAGAGTAGGTCTCAATCACCGTTTTTGCGGTGAGTTCTTGTGTTTGATTCATCCGCATGTCCAGAGGGCCTTCTCGCATGAAGGAGAATCCGCGTTCGGCCTCATCTAGCTGATGGGAGGAGACCCCGAAGTCAGCGAGAATGCCATCAACCTGCGAAATCTCGATAGACTCTAAGGCTTGATCTAAATCCGAGAAATTGGAATGCACACTTGTAAAGCGGTCACCATAATTAGCGAGACGTGCTGCGGTTTCTTGGAGCGAGTCCAGATCACGGTCTAGGGCAATAACCCGGAAGCCTTTTTGCAGAAGTAGCTCGGAGTGTCCACCGCCGCCAGCTGTGGCATCCAGTATTACCCGGTCAGCAGGATCAGCAAAGTCGAAGGCCGCTAAAACCTGAGTCGGGAGTACCGGAATATGGTAATCCGATCCGCCGAGCTGTGTAGTTGGTGATGGTGGGGCAGTCGTCATTAGCCAAAGTCGAGGGTGTCGTAGAGGGAGGAGAGCACGTCCTGCTCGCTCGCCATGAGAGCCTCGTAGTGGTTAGGGGTGATGATTTCGAAGTAGTTACCACGTCCGAGAAAGTGGATATTGCCTTCCGCAGTGAGGCCGCGTTCTTCGGCGAATTTTTTTGGGATCAGGATTTTTCCCTGCTCGTTGACAGATACAGGTTGATTGTGGGTATGGAGCGCTGCCTTTTGACGGCTTTTCACGCCGGCAGGGAGGTCTGCGTTTTGGATCGATTCCAGCGCGGCATCGAACGCCTCCTCGGTCAGGGCCTTGATAATAGGGATGCCTGAGAGTTCCCATTTGAGCAGGCGAAGCCCGAACGACCCTCCTGCTGAGGGGCGCCATAGCGAGGGAACGGAAACACGAAGCTTTTTGTCCAGCTTGTGCTCATATTCCCCTTCAAAATTTGATCGTTGGGCACTCAAAACTGAGAATATTTAAAATATCAGTGCTTTTTGATACACTTTAATGCACTATGATGTCAAATTTTTATTACTTTCTCTGTAGATTAATGCCGAAAAGGGGGGGGCTTGGCATTAGAATGAGTGCGTGGAGGATGACTTCTAGCCTCTATTGGAGTAATGTGCGATTGATAAGAAATGGCTCGTTACCTTTATATTTTTTGTTAGCTTCTATGACCGAGATTACGCGCCAGCTAAATTTCAAAACTTTCTCACACCTCATATGTCCGATCCACCAAAGTCACCCAAGCAGCATAGCACCAGCGCCAGAGGGAAGAAAAAACCCAAGTCAAAACCCCTTCAAAACAAGAAGCGAAAATTGCAAAAATATAAAGGAACGCCTATTCCAAAGGGCAAGAAACCCAAGAAGTATTAATGCTATAATCAGGACTCTTGCACAGGAATCTCATCAGAATCTTCGAGCTACGAAGGAGTCTAAGATGTTATAGAAATTTCAGGACTCATGAGCACAATGGCAGATTTTCATGTTGAGTTTCATTTCTTTCCCTGCGCTAAATATTAACCCATATGCCAGACTTCCCCATAACCGTATGTGAGCGCTACCGCCCGAATGTTGCCTTGTTGCTAGTTGATGACTCAGGAAAGGTGCTGATCTGTGAGCGGATTGATGAAGATGGTGCGTGGCAATTCCCGCAAGGAGGGGTGGATGCAGGTGAAGGATTTTTGACAGCTTTTCAGCGCGAAGTATCGGAGGAAATCGGTTTAAAGCCGAAGGATTACAAGCTGATCGACTTCCGCGCAGGGTATCGTTATAAGTACCCGCATGGAGTGCGTGAGAAGAAAAAGAAGAAGCATAACTGCATTGGTCAGGAGCAAACGTATTTCATCTGTGAGCTACTCTCCTCTAAGAAAAAAATCGATATCAATCAGCCCTCTCCGGAGTTTCAAGATCTGAAATGGATTAAGCCGAAAGACTTTAAGCTCAAGTGGCTCCCAGAGTTCAAGCAGGAGGTATACCGTCAGGTTTTTGCCGAGTTTTTTGATTGTGAGATTTCTTAATCGCGCTCCGCGGCTTCAATCCAGAGAGTTTGATAGGGCTCTAGGGTGAGGGAATCTCCTTCTTTCGTAAGGGTGTGGTTTGCTAGAATGTCGCGGTAGGTAGGCACATCTCCGAGGGTAGCGGCTATTTCTCCGAACGAGAACTCCTGCGGGGTAGCTGATACGTTGTTGAGGCACAAGACTTCGCGAGGGCGAGTGAGGGAACTGCGCTGAATGGCAAAGATCTCAGGCTTGGTCTCGAGAATGTGCTGAGCGGCGTTCGGGTGAAAGGCGGGGTGGGCGTTTCTGGTGCGTAACATGGAGACGTAGAGGCAGTGGATCCAGGCCTGGCCTTTATCCTCGCTATCTAGGACGGAATCGAGTTCGTCTAAGTCCCAGCGCTGGCGGTTGATGTCGCGGTTCTCTCCGCCCTCACGCGGTGGCCCATCAGTCCAGTTTCGGGCTCCGATGATCGATTGGATGTAGATGCCAGGAATGCCTTGGAGGGCGAGCATGATGGCCTGCGAGGATAAGAAACGACGCACGCCAAGCTCAGAGTCGTCTAGGTCATCTAAGGCGTCACGGTAGGTGATGTTGAGCTCGTAGGGTTTCTTGGAACCATCTGGCATGGAGCGGTAGCTTACGAGGCCATCGCGCTCGTTGACGCGCTCGATAATCCAGTCTAGCTCTTCCTCTGGCACAAGCCCAGAGAGAGCCCGGACGCCGATGCCATCATGACTGGCCGTGAAATTAAAGAAGGTGCACCCCTCGGGGAGTGGAGGGAGGGAGCGGGCCCAGTCCTGCAGGTGTTGTGAGTTGCCACGCAAGAGGGCATGCAGAAGTAAAGGCGGGAGGGCGAAGTTATACACCATGTGGGCCTCATCCCCTTCGCCGAAGTAGGAAATATTCTCATCATGCGGCACATTGGTCTCTGTAAGGAGGATTGTTTCTGGTGAAACAGTTTTGAGCACTTCCCGCATCAGTTTCACTACCTGGTGGGTCTGTGGGAGGTGAATGCAGTCTGTGCCGAGCTCTTTCCAGAGGAAGGCAACAGCATCGAGTCGCACGATACGTGCCCCGCTGCTGACGTAATTTAATAAGATATCAAGAAATTCAAAGAGGACATCCGGGCTGGCGAAGTTGAGATCGATTTGATCTGCAGAAAAGGTAGTCCACACGTGACGCTCACCATCGCTGGTCTCGGTCTTCGTGAGAAGGGGCCAAGGGCGCGGGCGAGTGACAAGGCTGAGACGCTCGTCCGCAGGGTCTTCCTCGATGAAATAATTCTTATAAGGATAGACGCCGTTGATGTATTGATCAAACCATTTGCTTTTGGCGGAGCAGTGGTTGAGCACGAGGTCATACATGAGGTCGTAGGACTGACGGAGTTTGTCGATATCGGTCCAAGTTCCTAGGTTTGGATCGACCTCGCGGTAGTCGATGACCGAAAAACCACCATCAGAGGAGTAGGGATTAAAGGGGAGGAGGTGCACGGTGTTAATCGCGTGCACGAGACGTCGGTCGCAGAACTTTTTCAGGGTGGCGAGGGGGGCTTCTCCTTCGGTCGAGACCATATCGCCATAGGTGATCAAAACGGCGTCTTTCTCATCCCACGGGGGGATATCAGCGCTTCCGCGTTCGCCACCGTAGGCTTGTAGGCCGTAGCGCCCGATCATCATGTAGAGACGGTCTGCAAGTTCATCCGTGCGTTCGTGGCCATAGAGAAAGGCCAAGCGCTTTTTCATGTTGTTGAAGGTGCGGCGACGAAGAAGTTTCATGAAAAGAGCGGGGCTAAGATGGAGTTCAGGGCAGCGTATCCGTAATGCTGTTGGGCGAGCTCGTAGTTGGTTTCCACGATGTCACGCTGCAGTTCAGGGTGCTCTAGGAGGTGTTTTACTGCGGCGACATTATCACGGGTAATGTAGCCATCCATCTCAATGAGGCGAAATCCCTTGGGTTTGATGTCTTGGGTGTAGACAGAGTACTTATTGATGAGGACGGGCTTTTTGAAGTAGAAGGCCTCAAGGAGGGCATTTCCAAAGCCCTCATAAAGCGACGGGTAGGTCACCAAGTTGGCATGGTGATAAATGTCCCAGAGCGTATACATTTTCTCTCCGTTCTTGTTATAATGGCGTTGTTCAGAGACGCGATCGGCGATAATATAGAGGTCGACGCCTTCATCTTCTGCGAGGCGCTTCAGCATATGTTGGTATTCATAGCCCTCGTCACCCGCGCTATGGGAGATGATAAGTTTACACTTCGGATTCTCCATCATCGCGATGAGCTTGATGGCATGCTCAATCCCTTTTCGTGGCACGATACGGGTGGGCTGGAGAATAAAAATATCATCCTCGGCGAGGCCAATTTCTTTACGCACATCAGCTGACCATTCATCGATTTCGGGCGGAGATTCCTCGAAGTTGAAGACATTTGGGACGAGAGTAGAGCTGACCCCTTTTCGGAGCGAGAGCTGTTCTTGTGCTTGTTGGTTGATGCAGGTGTGCTTCAGGTTAGGAAGTCGTGGCGGGAACGCAGTGTCTAGGATATCAGGAATAGCATTGACGGAGAAGCGTTGGCGTTCCCAGTAAAAGTCGTGGTGATGCGCGACGGCGGGCATGTTAGTTTCCGCGAGGAATTCGGCGATGGCCTTACCAAGCGGGATGTTGACCGGAATGGTCGAGCAATTCTCTGGCACGAGGCAGTCGAGCTGAAACGTATCTGCGAAGCGCTTTAGCATAGCTTTTAGGTAGTTCGCCATTTCTTGGATACGCTCGGTAACAATGGGCGGGCGGCTGGTAACGCCCCAGATTCGATCCGTGATCCATTGAATCTCTGGATGTCCGAAAAATGCCTCTGGCACGCACATAGAGTTTTGAGGATCTCGGTCAGAGAGGCCACTGAACCAAAAGACTTGGTGCCCTTGGGATTCTAAAATAGTAGCCCATTTCAATGCCTCTAGCGACACGCCATCCGTGCCGGCAAAGCGGGTCGATACAAATCCGATGTTCATGACAGGTGAGTTAAAGCAGACGAGGAGCCAACTGTGAAAAAAGTTATCGCTTCAAGACTTCTTTCTTAAAGTTATCCCAAAAGTCGTCTTTTGGAAGGTCTACTGTTCCTGATATATTCGTAGGAATCCAGACGAAACCTCGCGCTACGTTGAAGTCGGTTTCGTTTACTTCAGGATATGCTTGTTTGATCTTGGATACAGGTATTCCTACGGACAGTGCACCGCTTACCTTTCCATCGACGTCTACATCGAAATCCCCCATTAGCGCCAGATTCGAGATGCTTTCAAAGTTTAAGTTTGAAAAGTGGTAACCCTTTTCAGTGATTTCAATAGTACCTTGGGAGAGTTTCCCAAAGTTTGCAGAAGGTGCCGCTAAGCTACCAATCTGGCTTGAAATATCATGTAAGAATTGGAAGCTTTTTAAGACAAATCCACTCTTGGAGGCTTGGAAGTCACTGTTGATACTGAAGCTTTGATTTTGAGCTGAAACTTTAGCTGTTCCTTTTTTAGTAGTGATTCGAGCTTCTAAAAGTGTTTTCAAGTGGGGGTGAAGGTTTTGTAATTGCATTTTTTCGATTTTGCATTCGATTTCTTGCTCGCCTTCACCGTCTTTCATATACTCCCCTGACAATGAGAGTTTACCCACATCTCCGTCTCCGAAAACAAGTGACTGGATCGTAATCTTGTCTTTATCAAAAACGAAAATCGCATTGCTTAAAACGGGAGGGAGTGTGCCCGAATTAGAAATGATTCCCTTGCGCATAATTGCTTGTAACGTTTGGTCGTCTCTTTTACTAAATTTCCCTTCGGCATTAGAGATAGTGAAGCGATGCTTTTCTTTTCCGGAATTTCCCCAGATGAGATTGGCGTCTTCTACAGAGACGTTTTTGTGGGTATAAGGTAGGTCAAGGTTCGCACTGTGAGATAGACGCTCATTCTGGAAAAATGCTGAATTCACCTTAAGAAGACTGAAGCCAGCTGAGGGAGAATCTCCTTTTAGTTTTCCAAGGAGTAACAACTCTGGTTTTAATGGGACGGAAATATTCTTTATCTCAACAGAGTACGGATGAGCGCTCTCTGTTTTGTTGCTAATCGACAGATGATCTATTTTAGTTTTCTTAGCTCCAACTCTGTATCCTTTGATGGATACATCTGCGATGAAGGCTTTTTCTGCACTGTCTTGCAATTTCACAATTTCGCTAGAACTGTTAAGAGAGACGATTCTGAAAAAGATAATGCCAGCAACAACTGCAGCAAGAGCGACAAGCCCAATGACAAACCATAATAGTAGCTTCAGATGAAAGGCCTGATCTGCTTCATTACTTGAAATAATATCATTTGTGGCATTCGTCTTTTTCTTCCGTCGACGTTTCACTCTAACAATTTTGGAGCCGTCATCTTGGACGACAACTTCTCTGGTTTCAGACTCTCCACCAGTATTACCAGTTTTAGCTCGAGCAACTTTGAGCATGTCCTCAGAGGAGAACTCGCTATTTTTACTATTTTCTGACATTTATAAAGAACCCTTAATCGGACGTCCGGTGGGGTCAATCACTTTCGCCGTGATTGCGATGATGATTTGCTTTTTCACAGCGGTTTCAGACTCACTTTTGAACAAATTTCCAATGAGAGGAATTCTACCTAATATAGGTGTTTGGTCTTCAACTTTGATCGGAGTGGATTCAATGAGCCCGCCAATAATTAAGGTCGCTCCATCGTAAATTGTAACACTGGTCTCAGTGTTGATGGTTTGGAAGACGGGCATCACAATTTTATTTTCAGAGGCTTGGAAAAGTTTTGTTTCGACACTTACAGGGCCAAAAAATGGTTCTGGACCAGGAGGTGTGGCGTTATCGCCAGTGCTGAAAAATTCATCGAAACCACCATCGCCATTGCCGATTAATGGGATTAGTTGCTGTAAAGTAAAACCTTGATCACGTAATGAATTCTCTAAAAATACATCGATGCTCACCCCTGGAATTGGAGATCCATAATTGATAAAGCCTTCGAGTTCACGATGAGTTGCTTTGACGCCGATATCAATGGTTTGACC
>CALKLP010000019.1 GCA_937991965.1 uncultured Verrucomicrobiales bacterium | reverse complement strand
CCCCCCCCCCCCCCCCCCCCCCCCCCCCCCCCCCCCCCCCCCCCCCCCCCCCCCCCCCCCCCCCGACATTTCAATATGTGCGCGGAAACTCTAAATCCTTAAAGGGGACAAACCTGACGATTGTAGCAATAAGACATCCCTTTATACCATCTGCCTGGTAATGTTTACTATTCTAGAAGGTTTAAGTGTTTAAATAACGTGTTAAATCTTCGGAATCTTTTGTTGTTCATGGATCGAAAATCGTATATTATGATAGTGATGATCTTAACAGTAGCACCTACTCCTACTGCTGTAGGTCCTGTTCGATAAATATTTTGTTTCTAACCCCTGGGCACGTATTGTATTAGCGAAAAGCACATTTGGATAGAACATATTCTATTTTTATCATGTGAATTGAATTTAATCCGATTGGTTGCAAACGCACGAATTCAGCTCCTATCGGGAAACCACGTGTTGCGTATTGTCAATGTGTTTTTTCGATCTGAATAATACATAAATCTGCCGTGACGGCGAAGCAGGTATCATCGACGTCTTGAACTGTACTCTGTGTTTTCGGTAGTTGCGCTTCTTTGTCGCGGCACTTGGCCTTCATCGAGCTCGTGAAAAATAATGGGCTTCCAACCGATATTGTACAACTTGAAACGCCACAGCTGGGGTACGCTTCGGTATGATCTGCTACAGGGCAGTATAACAGTGAGCGCGCATGTTGACTCGGTCGCCACTCATTGAAGGTCACGATTTATCGCCTTTCTCGGTGATTGTTCTGTCGGTAATTATTACGCCTTTAAGGTACAACAGATTGCCTCGGGGACATTGACGCAGCGAGAACATGCCATGAAAATTGTATTGAATTCTAAATCTTCCACTTTAAATGAAACGCCCCGCCGAAGGGGTGTGTAATTACCCGGGGCTTACCTGCAACCGGAACATTTGTAAGTTCTGTAGGACATTTATGCCCGTACCGGAACGTCTGGAAGTTTTGTAGGACTTTAATACCCGTACCCGAACGTTTGTTAGTTCTCTAGGACATTCATACCCGTACCCGGAACGTTTTTGAGTTCTGTACACCCCGTTCCACAATACTCCGGGTACGGGTACAGCACCTTTTGTACCCGCCCGGAACTATTGTGGGTTCTGTACGCCCGTGCCACAATACCCGGAACTGGTGGAAGTTCTGTCACACTTTCATACCAGTACCTTCAACTTCTTGAAGTTCCGTAAGACTCCCATGCTCTTATCCGGAATACACAAACCCTTCAAAACGTAACCTTGAAAAATTCGGTAGGGGCGGACCGAATCGTTCCCCAGGATCCTTAGAGAAGGACCTCTCTACTTCAGCCATGAACGGGATTTAGAGCTAGTGTACGCGTAGCCCGATAAACAATCTTTTGGCCTAGGAGTGCGATACACAAACTACAAAAAACTTGAACGCTCTCGGTGTTCATCCCACTCTACAGCAAGGGTGCAGTATAACTTTCTAAGAATTTTCTGAGTTCCTAACATGAGGACCTCAACATCATCCATCATCCATCATCCATCATCCATCATCCATCATCCATCATCCATCATCCATCATCACCCGGCACATGTCTTCAAAGGCCTTCGTTGACGCAACCCGACAAGTGCGTTTATGGGCCTGTCGTAAAACACAATGCTCGCACGATTATGATACTAGCTGATAGTTCTCAACCTGTCAGTCATATCCGGCACCAAAAATTCACCTCCTTCATGGAGTTGAGGCAGTTCCTACCTTGAAGACTACGATCGGCGTCCTCGGTCGGAATACGGATTACCGAAACATTAACATTTTAACCTCTATTGTAAAACTCACGCGGGTATGATACCTGTTCAATACCTAGGCGATGGGATCATTGATCGGGTTTCACTTTAACGTTATTACACGACATCATTTATGGGGACGGTATGAATCATCTCGAGCGTGAAGACTCTGATGAGTAGACGCGCCCTGTGCCCTCGCGACTTAGCCCTTACTGGATGGTAGGGTTGTTATAGCGTTGTCGTTGGTAATATCGTCACCTTTTGGATGAGTGAGTTATAGAGGCACGGGCTCGGTTTCCTCGCGAGGTGGGGGGGGATAGCACGAACCATGTCCATCAAACGCTCACAAGGGGAGGTATCATATATCTATATATGCATTATCTATCCACCACCCATATTGAAACACAACACGATCGATAAGCGGTAGACAGACGAGAGACTGGCTGAGACAGAGGGGGGTCAGCTCGAACATGCCGAAGGTTGCGACCGTCGAACTTGCAGGCAGTTGTACGCTTTTGACATCTCCGCAGACGTTATGCAGTCGCACTTATCTCAAGAGAATGCGCAAGAAACCGGTAGAGCATAGACCGTGCGTTGGTAAACCTTTGGTGGAGTATCTCACATGCGTTTTATGTAAAGAAAAACATCCACGGCCGCGTCACACGCTACGGTAGAGGTTCGCCGTTTTGTTCCTGCGTCTCCTGCCTTGAAAAAGCTCTGTGTACATCATTCAATACTGACCTATTGTAAATCGAAACTTCAACCTGAAAAACAGATGCACTCCGCAGGTGTGAAACCATTTAAGTTAAAGCCAAAATTTGCTATTCGGCGATACAGAATATTCCGTGTCGTCAACCATAACCCAAGCGGTTGAAAAAATTGCTGCCGCTGTCCTAACACGCCCCCGTCCAGAATTTGGGTGACGGAAACCTCGCCTCCCATGCAATCTAGTAGACATTTGTCGTCTCGTAAACTATCAACGTACCAAAAACATGTAGTCCACTGAACTACCTCATAATGCTTGCTCCTCTATACACATGCTATCCTTCGTCATGGGCGCTGACCTGCGAAGTTGGTGTGTGTGCCAAACTGTCGCAAATCTTCACGACCGGATGCACTGCGATTCCCGATGACGTGGCCGGTCGCAATGGCAGAGAGGAAGGTTGTCTAACACCTGGCATGATGTTCCATGTGAGGGGCTGGTTGGCGTCGATACCTGTTGCACTGATCAATACACCAGATGCGTACTCTCTACTGCAACTCTGTCTCTAGCTATGTAACGGTTTCAGCAAAGGTTTCTCAGCAAAAAGCAGCATGCGGGTTGGAACTGCTGTCCTACGTACCTCCTCCAGGCCGCAAAGTATCGTGCTCCTTCGCGGGCGTACCGCGCGGTTCAAATTTATGCCTAGGATTCATAGCCGTGTCGCTCTGGCTCCTTGCAGAAAGTTACACGTCAGCTTAACTGTTCACCTACAGTGCTAGTCAATACTTTGCCGGGCGAATGTTTCCCCGAATGAGGCATGGAACCAATCCCACCTAACAACACCAACAGCGTTCAGACCATAACCTGTGGTTGCTCTGGTGATGAGGATCGTCGTCCCGCATACACTTCGCGGCCGCAGAACGCTACATCTCCTTTCAGCACGCGACCACCCACATAGTTAGCCAAGTACGGTATGAATCTGATGATATGTCTATTTGGTATCAACTCAGCTGCAGTCGTTGCATCACTCACAGATTACCCACCCCGGTGTTCCGAATGTGAAAAGGCGGCTTGTACGCAGACTTGTCAGAGCTCTTCATGTCCGGGAAAACTGAGTTCATCAACAACTGGGCCGGCGATAATGGAGGTGAGACATGAACGGTAAACAAGTGTTGTATTTGTGGTTCAATAGAAACGAATGCTTAAACCACACGAGCACCTGAAAATATTTCATCGGAAAAAAACCGATCATGTCCGAATTGTGCGCCGGGAACGTAACGAAATTGCTGGACCGTCCGCCTTTTGCATTATGTTGCTGCGGAATGAGCAAAGGCAGTAATCAATCGGCATATCAACGGTAATCTCATGGATTCATGCCGACATTATATTTTCTTGTCGCCACGGAACAATGATGACGGTCTTCTTCTTGTGCGGGCAACTACGACGCGAGTTTTCGTGCGATGTGCCATCGTCGTAATGCCGCAAAAATTCCCAATCAATGAAAATAAACCCGTTCCCTCACTCTTAGCTTGAGCTGTTTGAGTAGCTGCTTCGTCTAGCGACAAGCAATATGTCCTCATGTTCAAGGAATTTGCAACAGAGTCTAAGAGAGTAGTAAACCTATGCGGCAACGGGCTTCGTCAAGCCAACGCGAGTCCGCAAATGCCCGGTCTAGTCTGACACAAGGACAATGTTACACTTCAGAGCAGGCATGCGACAGGTGCTACGGTAGAGGTTGCACGTTTTGGAACAAATATGTTCTGGATGTCGGAGCTCCTTAACCACAAACCGTCTATTCTGATTATATTTTCGGTTGACCTTGGCCCTCGGATTCGTTTAGAAGGTTAAGCGTTGTGTGTTCTCGAACTCTGGTTCTTGGTCTCACAGGGGGAGGCTCACTAAAACATGGTCCACCCATATACAGTAGCGTTTATCACGCATTATTTCGGAATCGATGATCACGTGCATCACAAAATGGAGTGAGCAGGTGAACAACCAATACCCCAAATCGTGCCGGTTTTCGTCGTTTCGCAAACGATCACAAGGGCAAGTGTCATGCACGATCTCTCGAACGCGGAGTGTTTGAAACATGGATGAACACTATCACTAACGTTTTCCCACGTTTCCCTAAGGGTCATTACTGAGGTGACTTACATTATTGCTGGCATTTTCAAAACAAATGAACGAATAACCCGCTTCCCAACTAACCCATACCTTGCCCCAACCCTATCCAAATGACGCCACTGGGATAAGATGGTTGAAAACCCTCAACAATGTGTAGCACTGCATTCCTGGCACGGCAGATGGTTCAAGGACGTTTTCAGAGTTTTGGTATTTTCAGCTATGTTGTGAGAAGGACGTCCCCCTCTTGGCCTCTGCGTTTTGTTTCAGTATTTGGATATGTCCTTACCTGTCCGGCAAACGTGCCGTAAACCGGTCTGCGCCAGGCCTCGTATGCTACCATAAATATTCTCTATGTGCACGTCCGCATGATTATCCCACAGTTTGGAGGGTTGCCTATGCTACCCATGACGGTACGGCCAACGAACCATATAGGTTTCCGTTTTCACCACTACTGGGTTATGTTTGTGAGAACTGGTAAATTGAGGTAAACCTTTACTTTATCATGCGGAGCAATGCATTCCCGGTCGAGGATCAAGGGTTAAGTTGCTTTAGTCTAAAAAATTTGACATGTTATCATTGAAGCCACTTTGACGTTTATTGTTAGCACTGTGTATATTGTACCGTTTCTTCAATTTATTTTCGAAAAATTTTCAAACATTTGTATCATCCACTGCTTGCTCCTTTCACAACCGTTACTCTCATATTTTCTGTCCTAACCGCACTATTACTGACAACGTATTCCCGCGGAAACTATGCGAAGCCTCGTCAGATATTCGAGATATAACGTATATGTTGTAAAAGGCTCCTGAAAATAGTGTCGTAGCCCTTAAGACGGAGCTGTATCCACACATTTTCCGCGTCGCTAATCCGGACTCGAACGTGAATGTGTATCATGTCGTCTGCCGTTTACCCTACCCCTACATACCTACAGGGAATAGGTAGCCAGGTCTACAGCACAGGCTACGTGTTGCCCTAGTGGAAGAACGACGAACCATATCAACACTGTTTGATCGATGGTACACGGCAGATGAAAAATTGCCCAATTTATTGAAAGCGGCCTTGCGGTGGGAGATAGTTACCTCGACTAAATCCGCTTGTCATTTTTTTTCCCTTTGACAAATGTGTCCTGCGTGTTTTTAGCATCGCCCACCAAGGAATATTTGGCGACGGGCTTGAACAATCTACAGGTGTCAACACTGAACAAGTCGTGGCAGTACGCGCCTTCGCTGAAAGGCGACTAATGCAGCTTTGATCTGGTGATAGTTTGATGCTCAATTATCGGATCCAGCGTGCAGAAAACCATGATCCAAACGACTAAAAGGTACTGTCCAACTTGACGTTTCGGATTCCTCGCGTATCTAACTCGCAACGTGTGGCGAACGGATATGTCATCTCTGGAAAGCTTGCGATGTAATGGTCTGGGCTATCGGAACAGTGTGAATTTGTTCACGCCCCCTTAAAAGCTATATGATTATTC
This sequence comes from uncultured Verrucomicrobiales bacterium, assembly GCA_937991965.1. Taxonomy (GTDB): domain Bacteria; phylum Verrucomicrobiota; class Verrucomicrobiia; order Verrucomicrobiales; family Akkermansiaceae; genus WTJZ01. The sequence goes on along the minus strand of CALKLP010000019.1, from coordinate 5,590 downwards.
GAGAGGATATTTACCTCCCTCACTTTTGCGATGGGCTTAGAATGTCGGAACGAAACCACAACACCACACGAAAGCCAAATACGTCGTATCTGATTCGAGACCTCCGGTTTCATTACATGGTTTAAGGGTTGCGCCTGTGTTTTGCTCCAAGCAGGTGCCAGGTGGGTTAGAAAGCAATAAATACAAACATATTGCGTAATACTAAAACAAAAATTCACTGCGATTCCAGTCGTGATGATAACCTGTTTCCTTGGTATACGACAGCAGTAGTCTAGATATTTTGTGTGGGGAAATTAATATTAGTAATATGAGTGAACAACAGAACTTCTTGACCCAAAAGGTCGGACACAATAAATTAGACTAGACTATACTTTTTCAAACGCATTCTACGGTTAATTTCAACGATATGTTTTCGGGGCTTGCTCACATACTCTATGGTGTTTTAGCTCTAAGGAGATCTCTTTCGCGCCGTAAACAATGTTTTTGTTCAAGTCCATAAGAATCTCGATGGGGATCCCATAGCTAAGCAGGTTTACAACGAACGAAACACAATTGTAAACTCGTAAACTAACTCTACACCGACCGGTTGGAGTTGACGAGCCCCGCCATTCATATCGACCAATCCCACCCGTTATCGTACCACATACCGTGTGCCGTATCGCTGGTTGTATACCTCGACCACGGGCCAGTTAACTGGTGTAGTGCTCACCATATAGGCCAGTGTTGGGCTTGAAGTGAGATTGCGGGAATCCCAAATGACCATCCATTGACGGGACAACGTGTGCACATCTATTGCTGCGTCCGTCTCTTCTACACTCTATAGTGCCTGGTGGAGCCAGTTAGATCGGTTAAAGGCAAGTGTCAGTATTAATAAAAAAATAATACAATTATCCTGGATAAGCGTAGAGGTCCTCCCAGGGGGAGCTTCAGACACTTCACGCGATCGACTATCGAAACACGTTCGTGATCGCCGCCACAATTTTCGTCGAATCTTTGTTGCATTGCCCCGACTTACCGCAGGTGCCGTGTGGGTTAATGGATCGGAGGCCTACATGGATGGCAGCAACTATTTCGCAAACAACTCTGCGGTTTATTACGCAGGTAAAGTATGCAAGAACCTTGGTGGTGGAGGCATTACTTGAAGCTATCATCCAAGTCGTGAACGTGTCACGGCCGAATCAATGTACTGCCGCCAGCAGGCGCAACCCCTTCTCCGTCGCACGGCCGAGGTTCTTCAAATAGCTGGCCCCGACCACCACACGGATTTTCGCCTTGTTCATTTTGCAATCAGTTGCGTGTTGGTTCGGCTTGTCTATTTGACTCCCACGATGGGATGCTACGAAATCGGTTTCAGTCGCGAACGTTGAAACGTATTTTAGACTATTGACCTGGTATGCACATGCGGTGATATCCGTTAAACGTTTTATACATGTTTGGTGTCTAATGGAAGACCTGCTCATGCTATGCGCTGGCTGATTCTACGATAGCCGCCCGCCCCAAAACAGCGATTTTCTTCAACGAACATTTCATGGCTGCTCGACACAAAGAAGGGTGCTATTCAAAAAACATCTCTGTCCATTTTCTTGTTTTGCAAAGCATGATCGAACAATGACGTCGGGGTGGCAGGGGGCATCGTATTTCAGAAGGTACGGCCGGGGGTTGCTTTCAATACCGGCGAGATGTCGTTAAACAAATGTTGGAGAGGCTACCGTAGAAAGACTCCGCTATACATGTACCACTTTTTTTTCCGTCGGTGGGTAATAGTTCACTTTACGAAAGTAACAATCTAGTAGAGCCTGCCCTAGTCGGTCATGCGAGTTAACGTGAGAACAACATGAACAACACTAACGACGCCCGACATCGTCTTCCGTTTGTTTTTCTTGTTGAGGTGTGTTGGGCAGTTATCGCTGGGAAATATGACCCACATTACCGCCCCGTTGCCCGCCTCGGTTGTTTAACCGGTTCCAGTCGTCTCAACCACCCCGGACACTATATTTTATCACGACGTCGACCCCAGACATTTCAGGTCTCGATCTGCTGTAGGACATAATCCCTTTATTTTAACGGCATATCTATGCCCTTCCGGTATAAAATGAGGACGATACAACCACGCCACGCGATCAGTCACTCACGTGCAAGGCCAACCGTGGTTTTGCTCGAAGGGGAATGAATCGTTATCTAATGAACTCTTGTTCTACCGTCGGGGAACGATGGATCCCTAATAATGTAATGCTGTGCGTGCGGTGTATCTTGCCACTGTATCCGATATCCAATATGGCTCCCGTTGGCTCTATTTGAGTACTGTCATGTCATACATGACCAAGGCTACGGTAGGGGGGGTACCCCCATTTTCACTGATGTGTTTGAGCCACTCGCACGAGTGGCTCTGTACCCTACGAATGAAGATGATTTAGGCACTTGTTTTGGCGCAGCTTAGATCACCTTTGCATCGCGGATTAATTTCGTCAATGTAAAACAAGAAGAAACGTAATATCGCATAGAAACAAAGGGGTTACTCGCGCGAGTGACCCCTAGCCACTGAAATAAAAGGCCCAAAAGGGGACCCCCCTACCGTAGCCTGGGTCACATGTCACCACCCAAGGAGGGAATGCAGGAAACCCTTAAGCCGTGTCGCCATAAAAGCGATCACGTTGGGACTTGTATGACCCGTCCTGCTGTGCACCTTGGACTCGCCTAGTAGTCCTTACGGCTGTTTTCTCCGAGTCTAAAATGTCTTTACGTAGAAGGTAGGTCATTTCAACGTCAGAGAAGCCCCAGGTCTCCATTCTATGTGGTACTAACGAGACGTTTGCGGGATATGCCGAGATTGTTCAGATAATCGATACAGAAAACTATCGATTTTGACATCGACGGACGGATTTAACCCCGGCCAACCAAACCAATGAAAGCAGGAAGTCACAGGCCACAATGGAGCTTCTATATATATACTGTCCGTTGGTTCGGTTGGTCTTGGGTTGTAACGTTCGTCTGTTGGAGTGATTTAATCTTACGCGTTTGTTACTCAGTTGAGTTTGGTACACACGCAAACGACGAAAACTACGAATTCTGCCTCACGCAATTGTAAAGATTCCAACCCGACACGACACGAAGTGGAAATATTTTGTTTATGATCGTCACACATCAACTATATATCAACCAAGCAATCACCAACTGATATCGTAAACGACGGAACTCCTTTCGGGAAGCGCACCGCCTGCATATATCATACGAAGTACAATGTATAGGGTGAAGCTCACGTTAAGCACGATGTGCGCCGCAAATGCTGGCTAGATACTCGGTAGCCTAACAAGTTTAGCATCTCACGCCCCCCATATGTTTTCCATATGTGTGCCTAACACCAAACCACCGCAGGAGGTGTGTTCGCTTCCGAATCAGTTATCTACATGGGTGGTAGCACCGTCCACACCAACAACTGGGCAGGGGAAAGAGGAGGTAAGGTCGGCAACGAGCCGCGAGCTGCGATCAAGCTACACGTTTTGGTCTAAACTTGTTTCTAAATGATCGGGTTTTGCAACCGCGGATTGTCGGAACCTCGAAAATATCAAACACTCATTTTATTCACATAGCTACGGAGGTCATTGATGTTCAACTGGCTATCTCGTTGTTATGCTGCATATTAGGAAAAAACGTTTTTGTGAGGCGTAGATCCCCTCATGTGAGGAGACCTCTCAAATTCGTAGGTATACCTCTACCGTAGATCCTGCTGTGTAACTAGCATTTTTTCCCCTGTTTCGCCAGCGGAGTTGGGCCCCTCACATGATTCGTTATATTCCTGTTTCAAACGGGCACTTGAAACAAAGATGTTGGGCGCATCGTAGCACTTAATACTCTCAAGCGTTATCGGTGCATTGTCTGAAGCCGAATAGTACGGAGCCGCAATTGCTCAAAGCCGGGGGTACTCCTGTCAACAGCCCCCCTGGCCTTCGATTGCGGCAAACAAATCGTATACCTCAACTGTGAGGTCGACATGATAGTCTAGCTTTGTTAGTTGTGTGTGGCATTCCTCGGGATAATGTTGCGTCGTCTGTAAGTCCTCACGAAAAACATAGTTCGGTGAGTAGTAGCAAGCGGCACATGTTATGGCATGGCATGAAAACGAGAGGTCACACGCCTTTTTCGAGAAAACTGGAGGAGCAACCTGACGACCACACTTGTGGCCTAGACTTCATTCCGTATAACTTTGACCTTTCGACGAATTCAAAACATCCACAAAGTACCCCCTCGATTATAGCACTCGCCCAGTACCGGGGTCAGCAGCGATGGAAATCGTGGTGTTTCGAGTTTCTGTGAACGGAGACTGCAGGACCCGTTTAGAACAGAAGAAAGGATGGGTACTGCCCATGGCGCCACGGGCAACGACAAACCACTGGATGGCTCTCTTGCAACAGTTTAGGTAGAGACAAAAGTATGTGCGCCGTAAACTGGTGACTCGTCCATTGAGTTTTTTTTATTCTATAGGGTATGACAGTGGTGACCTTACTCGAATGTAGAGGTAGCGCGTTCAGGCCGAAATTCGTCGATGACAATGGGGCGCTATACGAGATCGTTGGAACGTCATTATTGTTGATCAAGGTTATTATTTTTGTACACGCGCAACCCACGGGGTTTTGATGGGGTCGACCTCGTAGGTTTCTGAAAAGATGTGTTGAAGGAGGCGGCCACTTGTTTGTCCAATATCTCATTTTCAAAAGGACGCGTCATTCGGTAGGGGTGGCATCGTTTGGCAAAGCTGTTGTCCAAATGACGCGACACCTCGACTCAATTTCTTTAGCAGGCGACAGCTGAGCCGATCGGAACAAATCGAAATATTCTACGCTGTGTGGGCGCCTGGCAGCTTCTTGGTGGACGAAATCTCGTTGCGCACTGCTACCGCGCTATAGGATCAAGTAGAGCCCACCGCACGCGACTTTCACCTTCATTTTACCACTTCTGTGTGACGCCTCCTTGCACCAACGTAGATCAAACCTGTATGTATCTTGGTTTCTCATCCATCCGCCAGGTTCGCCGGGGTCGATGAACACGTACGCGTCAACCGTATTCGTTTGGCTTGTAGTCACTACACGAGGTAGATGGTTGCAGGCGGCGGCGGCCACCGTGGTGGCTTCGAGTTTTCCTCCTGATACAATATCCCGGCGTGAAATATCACGGCACGGTGACATATATAGCGACACATGCTGCTTTAACATCGGTATCATGCAGAGTAAAACCGATCAGCCTGCAGAGACGGCAATCGTACAGTGCTAGGATAGGGGCGTTCCCGTTTAAGGCCAATGGATATTTCTGATTTTTGGAAGGCTGGGGCTATAGGCTTCTTAACATGGTTGCGTTATTCATTTACTCGCCATCGGTACGAGGATGAGGACGATGTATAAAGCTCCTCAAGAGTAAACGAAATGGTGTGCCTTGACTGTAGGATGTGTCGACCATTGTATTATTTGTCGACCGCTATTTAACACTTGGTCGCCGCAGCCACGTCGAATCCTATCGAAAATCAGAATGACTGCTAGTGATCAATGAGGGATTAGGGTTGAACGTAAACGCCAGGAGCCATTGAACTGCGACCGCGACA
>CALKLP010000018.1 GCA_937991965.1 uncultured Verrucomicrobiales bacterium | reverse complement strand
GCGCGTTACTTTTGGGTAGTCGGAGCAAAGCGGGACGGAAAAGCTAGCCGCTCGGGCGTGCTTGACCAATCATGTCGCCTCGGAGGTCTTGACCGTTGGGCAATGGTTGCATCTCCACTTAAAAAATATTGGTGGGAGTGTGCATAACTTGTGCATTTTTCTCCAAACTTGGATGAAATATTTATAAGCATTTGCGGTTCCGTCGGTAGTTATTCCCCCGCTATGCACATGTGGGTGGAAAAAATCTGCATAGCCGCAAACACCCGATATATGAAGGAATATATTTTTGTCTGTTCTATTCGAATACGGTGATGTGTCGGGACCCCGGGTAGGTTTTGATTTTGTTGGTTGTGGCGAGGAGGCGATACATTTCTTTATCCCCTCATCATGTTGGACCATCCCACACGAACGGGGATGGATGTGAAGGCAAGAAGAGCTAAAGCCCCCACGAGGTTGACGTTTGAACAGGATAGGATTCCAAAAGTCCTCTTAACGCGCGGCTCCTGAGTTGTGCGCAACCAGCACACGACGAGATACTCCAACCACGCAGAAACCTCATAAGTGCAGCAACCTAAAGAAGCAAAAGAGGAAAAGGGGGGGAAGAAGGCAAAATCCTTGCCGTCGACGAATTCGCGAAGCAAGCCCGCTTTCGAAGATACGCCCCCGCCGCGTTGTTGATCGTGTTGATGATAAATTTATGAGTAGAGGAAATGATACTTGCTTTGTTAAGAAGAAGAGCGAGGTGAGAAAAGGAGACTGTTGGGAGAGCGAGGGGGTGTGCGAAGGCAGGGGGAGATAACATAAATTTCGCTATTCTTTCGATCTTGATGCGAGACATACCACCGCCGGCCTTGTTTGCGACTTCGAGAAGCGATCCGGTGATCCTAATCGCATTGGAATAGGAGCGATTTAGTCGATTTATGATTTTTTTTTCGTGACTGGCGGCAACCGATCGTTTTTTCGCCATATGCTGGATTTTTGGGTTGCGGCTACCGCATGCGGGAAGTTTTGGGATTTTGATGGTGCTACTCCGTAAGACCGGTAAGAATAGTTGTATGTAGTGAAAGTCTGAAGTTTCACCACTTTAAGACGGCTACTCGACGCTTTTGGCATTTGTTCGGATCTTCAAGAGGCCTACCATGTAGCTTCTGCATCATAACCAGCTGTACATATATACCGTGTGTTCATGAGGGTTCGCCCGCTCTTCTTTCGTCACTGCTGTGCTCCAGCCGCCACGGGTTCGCGAGTTGTGGTTCATGTTAGTGCCTCGCCGTTGTCAAGTATATCGCTGTGTCTGCGCACCGCACCATTCCGAACCCCTCCCGCCTCGCAGTGCCATGGACTCTGCATCTGTCTCCGAAATATGTATGTAAAATGCCCAGTATTATTGTACTTGAAATTGCCCGAAAAACCTCGTGTGGTGTTTATTCTTTGCTGCTGCTGCATGCCGATTCTGATCTGTTATTTATTGCTGGTGCTACTGCTGCCAGCGATGGCTCCTTCTCCTGCCAATCGTGTTCATTCTGGTTATCAGGCATCGTTCGATGGACCACGACTACACAATACTCGAAAAACAATCGGATACGGCCTTGTTATCCATGGGACGAAATATAATGAACTCTCTAATGCCGAGAAGTGATTTTTTTGTCAGGGGTCAGCCGAAATATTCAACGCACTCATCGAATCTCCCTCACCTCAAACCGTAGAAAGAGCGTGCCCGTCCCTGCATGAAGCATATCGAAGTCGTATCTCGTACTAGGAACATTTTTTGTCGCTCCCAGACTCGCTAAGCGGCACCTGTCCACAAAAGACAAATCACCCGCCGGTGACGAAAGAATGCGCCATCACAAACTGCGTCGTTTCCAGCGAGTTCATATTTGTAATAGTGCCCACAGAATATTCCACACAACACTTGGCGGAACTAGCCGTTGGGTTTGTTGCTGTTTTTGAACAAGTCATGTTATTGTGAGCGAGCTGTGTACACAGTTCTAATTTGCCTTTTTCGCCGTTTGTGTTTACGTCTCCGAGGTGGCGAACGAGATAAAATGAGCAAGGAGCCCCGGTAAAAGCTTACGTCGCAACACCACCGTTCTTTGATGATTAAAAAACGTTTTGCGTGGTCCTTGTCGTGCTTGGCATATTTGTATAACTTAACAATACGACAAGGAAAATCGGACGACCGCGATAAACGAAAATTGTGGCACTCAATATATCCTCATGGGATCGGGATTGGCTCTGACGGGCCAAGCCCTGAAACCCATGTAGCTAAGTAGGATCTTGTTCGCCTGGAGGCTACATATCTTGTCAGTAGACGTTTCGAATCGAAATTGGACTTTATCTTGTAGGTGGATCCCTAGGCTGGCGTGTTGTCAGGTTTCATCTCTACCACACTTATTTAGAAGCCTTTGAGATTGCGACAAAACGAACAGAAAGGTTCGGTGCGCGTTCACGGCTGTTGTCTCGAAAAGTTGGGATCAACGGCTGTGATGGTGTGCATGCTGACAATCCCAAAATGAAGTAGCGCAGGTCTGAGCTTTGGACCACGAAGACCGCTCGTTCAGACGTAGCACCGGCTAAATCTATAGGTTCATCGGGATAGATGTCGCTCCTGATTGCAAGGTTCTCTGAGTTGCTATTACTAAGAACTTGCGGCTTTTTCGGCCCAACCCTGTTCGACTGATTGGACGTCATTTGTTTCGTCAGTCACCTTACTTTTGTAACAGGTGGGAGCTTCTCTATGTTTCCGGCCAGCAATGGAAATCTCCGTGACGATTTTGTTGTCATATAGCTCAGGGCTTGACGTGAGATCGAGAAAATGGCAGCAGCTACTTCATCCGCAGCAGCCGAACATTCGTTCAGAGCTGATCGCCCGAAAGTCGCGTAGCTGGTCACACCAACCAAAAGCCTTTCATCCCCCGAAACTCTTCTTCAGCG
>CALKLP010000017.1 GCA_937991965.1 uncultured Verrucomicrobiales bacterium | reverse complement strand
CCCACCACCACCCATCATCATAGAAGCTACACTAGAGGACGAACAACACATCATCATCACGACAATGGCGGCTATGTATTCCTTCTTCATTGTTATATATTACTTAGAGGGAAAATTAAAATGAAAATGCTTCGATTTCTTTATCATCACCGATTATATAGGTCTCGGTTCCAGAACCCATATATTTATCTTTGAGGTATTTTTCAACTTGTTTAATTTCATCGAGTGTAAGTACACGGTTATAAAATATAACCTCCTTCATAGCCCAGTCAGACGATTCCCCAGCTACAAATTGACCAGAGTTAATAGTAATTTGAGTTGGTTTCGCCGCACCGGGTTCGGCAGTTTTCCTATCAACACCATTTAACCTGTAAATTCCCATCGAATCTGTTCCTTGTACCAGTTCAGTGCTTCCATTGGGTAGTACACCTGCCTCATGTGCAGTCATCCACCCATTATGATGCGCAACACCAACACGTGATCCCCACCAGGTAGAAAGCCAGTTATTGTCCGTAGCATCGAAAATGCGATTCTTCGCCGCACCATTGTATTTACCAACATAGAGGAGTGTGTATGCACTAGCCGGACCAAGAACTGCCGCTGGGAATTTCAGACCATCCGCTGTTGTACCTGTTACATCCGTAGCGGTGACTTTTAGGGTTCCGCGGTCAACGGGTGCGTGATTGGCATTACTAGATTTATCGTTCCATGCAGACGATGTAGCCGACCCCACGTCATAGCGTCCTGAGAGTCCTGTGATACTCGTTGGGAATGGGTCGACTGTGGTAGAAGCTCCAGCACCCGAGTCGTCACCCATCATCATAGAAGCTACACTAGAGGACGAACAACACATCATCATCACGACAATGGCGGCTATGTATTCCTTCTTCATTGTTATATATTACTTAGAGATAAAATTTTACATAAAGATAATGACGTCATTCCTTAAATCTGCAAAGCATGTATTCGATGTGGAGTCTGATCTCTCCTATGTTGAAATAGTATACGATCGCTACACTATGGGAAAAGGATACAGCACTTACACGGACTATATGAATACTGAACCCCTCGCAGACTGGACTTACCTAGAGTCAACGAAGCGTTCAATTCCATACGAGAAGTTTCTTGATACAATGGTTAAGAAGACACTGGAGGTGAGGCAGCGTATGGCTGAACTTTCACTCGAAATTTTCTTAACTTACGACCAAGATATTCGTAAATACGTGCGTGTAGCCCACGCAGTTAAGATTCTAGATCCAACGTTCCAACCACCCCGAGTAAACATGGGAAGTGCTTGGCAGATGGAGTTTGTTAAGAAGTTTTGTAAACAGAGCGTCGTCGACGCGATTCAGGAATGCACTAAACAGTCTCGTCTCAAGTATTTCTTCAACGTCTTAAAAATAATAGAACTAGAACAATAGAGAGTAGGAAGATGAAAATCCAACGCCATGGAATGCTTCTGTTCGAAACACCTACCACAACGGGCTTCTTACCACACATGAGACCGTAATCGATGTTCCTACGGGGTTGAACCTTCTTGTCAATTTGACAAGGCTGTTTCTCACCCGTGCAGAGACCGGTGGTGCAAAACACACTTTTACCCTCAGTGGGAATACCCCCGTATGGAGGAACTTCCTGAAAATCTTCAAAATCTCCCGTCTGTCGCACACCTCCTGGAAGGGAAAAATCGTGTACGACAAATGGGTTCACGTCATTTATAGCATCTTCATCGTTGAGCATAAACTTACTCATTCTTGTTATTACTTCAGATTATATTTTTTGTCTACCATTTTACATCGGTGTTCCTCCCACATTTTGTCGAGGTCGACATTCAACATGTGTGCGAGTTGGAAGAGATATGAAAATACGTCCCCCATTTCCATCATGACATCAGTGCCTCGCTCCTTCTTCAAATTTGTCTTTTTATATGTTCTTTTGTACTGCCGAATGGCACTTGCCAGTTCACCAACCTCTTCCGTCAGGAGAAGCCAAACGGTATCGATCGCGGCACGATCCCAACCTTTGGATTTACATACTTTTTCGGTTTCTGTTTTGTAGTAGTTTAGACTCATCTTATCAATCTATTGAACCAAAACTTTAATTGATTCCAATTTTATCATTGTAATCAATCTTATTACCCGTGGTGCTGGTATTAATGGGTCGGTCCATTGGAGTGCTAATGGTATCGATGTCTTCAGCGTAGGCAATGTACTGGGAGACGCCAGTCTGAATTTGGGTCATGGCAATAGAGATGACGCGGGCGTTCATCGCCTTGACCTGCTCGTTCACTAGGGTGTAATGGTCACCAGAGTTGTTAATGAAAACAACCCTCATAATACCATAGAGGTCATCCGGATTTTGATAGTCGATGGAGATACCAGTCTTATTTTTGAACGACTGACGAATTCCACGCTGGAGAAGATTTTTGTTGAAGTCGGAAAAGAACAGGGTGTTCAGTGGAGTCTCACACTGCTTGAGGGAACTGAGGTGGAGGTTATCACACATTTAATATAGTCGCCGAAAAAAATTGTCTGTAGATATTAAATGCTGAACATTGCTGACTTCGACGAAGCTTATGCGAACAAACCTGTGAATGTCGAACCCATTCCATGCAACCCCCCAGACTGCTTCGTCGGTTCTTACCCTCCCGTGGCTAAGCCTGGAGAAGAGGGTCGTTTCTATGTGAACACCTATCTTCTCCAACCCAACCGCAAGTTCGAAACCGTCGGCACCGTTTCGGTGAGGTCCGAAGATTTTGAGAAGTGCAGGAAGTAAGTTAAAAATAAAAGTGGAACTTTAGATATATGAGGGTCATTAAACGCTCAGGTCGTATTGAGGATATGAAATTTGATAATGTCACCAATAGGATCAAGAATTTAACAAATGGACTTTCTGAAAATTGTGATTCTTCCAAGGTTGCTCAACAAGTATTTTCGTCGATGTATGATAACATCACTACACAGGAAATTGACACCCTGTCCGCTGAAATATGTGTGGGGATGATCACGTCTGACCCTGACTATGAGACTCTCGCTACTCGTATTATTGCAAGTAACATTCACAAGGTATGTCCCAACAACTTCCATCTCGCTATGCGTAAGCTACAGAGGGCTGGTGTCATAACAGATGAAGTTGTGGAAATTGCACAGCAGGTCAAGGATCAGATCAAAACAGATCGCGATTTTGACTTTGGTTATTTCGGTCTTAAAACTCTCGAGAAAAGCTATCTTCAAAGGGTCGACGGAAAGCTCATTGAGACACCCCAGTATATGTTTATGCGTGTGGCCATTGGTATTCACGGTAAGGATGTGCCTTCAGTCATCGAAACCTATGACAAAATGTCCCAAGGCTACTTCATTCATGCCACCCCAACCCTCTTCAATGCGGGAACACCTCGACCCCAAATGTCTAGTTGTTTCCTCATCGCTAACAAAGAGGACTCCATTAATGGAATTTATGGAACTCTAACTGAATGTGCTCAAATATCCAAATGGGCTGGGGGTATTGGTATGCATATTCATGATATTAGGGCGAATAAGTCCCGCATTAGAGGCACAAACGGACAATCTGATGGTATCATCCCAATGCTTCGTGTATTCAATGCTACGGCTCGATATGTAAATCAGGCGGGGCGACGAAAAGGATCAATAGCTGCATATCTGGAACCATGGCATGCGGATATCATGGATTTCCTGGAGTTGCGTCTCAATCAAGGGGATGAGGAAGCGAGATGCCGTGACCTCTTCACAGCCATGTGGATTCCAGACCTTTTCATGAAGAGGGTTGAGGAAGGTGGTAACTGGTCTCTCTTCTGTCCCGACACGGCTAAGGGTCTTTCTGATTGCTATGGAGAGGAATTTGAGAAGTTGTATACCAAATACGAAGAGGAGGGTCTCGCCAATGTAACCCTACCCGCATCGGAAGTTTGGAAGGCTATTCTTAAGAGTCAATCCGAGACTGGAACCCCATACATGCTATACAAGGACTCGTGCAATGCCAAGAGCAACCAAAAGAACTTAGGTGTCATCAAGAGTTCCAATTTATGTACCGAAATCTTGGAGTATACAGACAAGGATGAGACCTCTGTATGCAACCTTGCTTCAATTGCCCTTCCCAAGTATGTGAATAAGGAGACAAGGACCTTCAATTTCGACAAACTTCATGAAGTCACCAAGACGGTCACTAAGAATCTGAACAGGGTCATCGACCGTAACTTCTACCCAGTGGAGACTGCGAGGCGTTCCAACACGAAACATCGTCCCATCGGTCTAGGTGTCCAGGGTCTCGCTGATGTGTTTATCCTATGCGGACTCCCTTTCGACTGTGAGGAATCACGAACTCTGAACGCACATATTTTTGAGACTATGTATCACGCCGCTCTAGAGGCGTCCTCCGAACTCGCCGAAACTGAGGGTTCCTATGAGAGCTTTGAAGGATCTCCGGCCTCCCAAGGTATTCTTCAACCCGATATGTGGGAGGGACCCACCAAGTTCAGTGGTCGCTACGATTGGGATGCTATGAAGGAACGTGTAAAGACGAAGGGTCTCAGGAACAGTCTTCTTCTGGCTCCCATGCCTACAGCTTCTACGGCCCAAATTCTGGGCAATAATGAGTGTTTCGAGCCATATACGACGAATATTTACCTCAGGCGCACCCTCGCCGGTGAGTTTGTTGTGGTCAATAAGCACCTCGTCGAAGATCTTAAGAAGGTTGGACTTTGGTCAAAAGAAATGAAGGATCTCATGGTGAAGGCTGGTGGTTCTATCCAAAACATTGTGGATATACCCGACGATATTAAGAATCTTTACAAAACTGTATGGGAAATTAGTCAGAAGTGCATCATAGATATGGCAGCCGATCGTGGTCACTTCATTGACCAGTCACAGTCGATGAATCTATTCGTAGAGAGCCCAACCCTTTCAAAGCTTAGCTCCATGCACATGTATGCATGGAAAGCTGGGCTAAAGACTGGGATGTACTATCTCCGTTCAAAGGCAAAGGCTCGTCCAATCCAATTCAGTTTAGAACCAGAGTGTGTGGCTTGTTCAGCTTAAAGTTTTAAATAGAAAGTTCTATAGAACTATGGACAAAGCCCTTGATAATATACAAATAAATCAGTTCAATAATCGAAAGATTGTTATAACTACAAAGCAAGGAACACCCCTCCGTGTCCAGTTTCCTCGGATGTACATGCCGTTTGGTGTGTCCGGGTTTACACCTGAGGTTGGACCAACTAAATATAACATTGACTTTGCCATTAAGGGTTGGGATGAAGAGGGAAGCTACATGAAGAAGTTTTACGATTCGTTGAGACAACTCGAAGATAGAATCGTCGACGCCGTCGTCGAACAGAGTGAAGCTATTTTTGGGACTCAGATGTCCAAAGAGGAGCTTCTTCCTATGTTTAACTCAAACGTCAAGGAAGCTCCTGACCGTGAACCAAAGTTTAGGGTCAAGGTGGATACAACAATGGAGGATCAAATCAAGGCGAACGTTTTCGACACTGATAAGAATCCTCGCCACGACGAGGTGACCAATGGTCTCTACTCAAGGAATAGTGGGCACGCTATTGTTGAAATCAATAGTGTCTACTTCTTGAACAGGAAATTTGGTTGCACTTGGAAATTACATCAGCTCATTGTTTATGAGCCACAAAATCTTAAGGGTTTTCAATTTGTTATTTAGATTTATTTAAAAGGAGAATACTATAAATAGCCTGAGCCTCCTTAAGAAGTTTACCCTGAATCCTGGTAAATTTCTTTGGGTCTAATCCTAGCTTAATCTTAGCCATCGTCACAGAGTTTTCCCACTTAGCGAGTGTCATCTCTTACTTATTATCCTTGATTATTTTTTTGTAGGTCTTGCTACCCTTCTTGGGAACAAGGCAGAATCCATCCTTCTCCTTAGCACGGTCAATGAACGCCTGGAACACGGGATTGCTCTTGAGAGACTTCTTGGAAGCCTTACTGGCCGCCTTGGAGATAATACGACCATCCTTCATCTTGAGATCCTTCTTGGTGAGACCACCGGGGGTCTTATCAGCGGTGCCGTGGAAAACTTCAGCGCGAGTGCCAACAGTCATTTATATTAAGCACGGAAAATTTTCTTGATATCCAAGATTGAGATTTTAGCCGATGTCCTGTTTACAGGAATTTGTGTCTTGACGCGATCATCGTTGAGAACCTCTGAACACACGAGGGATTTATGACCCTGAAGAGCCATCATTTCCTCTTCGACACTGACAAATCTGTTACACTCTTTATAGACCAATTTCTTAACGTGAACAACTTTGGTCTGTCCTGTTCGATGTGCCCTACCGATAGCCTGAAGCTCAGTTGCAGGGTTCCACGAGGGTGCAGTAATATAGACACGTGTCGCCTCTTGGAGATTGAGACCTTGGCCACCACTTTTGATTTGAATGACAAATACGGCACCACCGTGTGTCTTTTTGAATTCTTCGATCTGCCTGACCCTTTCCTCCTTTGGGACTGAACCGTCTATCCTGAATACTGGGCATGTGTCACTCAGTTGTCGCTGGATGTAATTCATCTCACCCCTAAACTGGCAAAAGATGAGACTCTTCTCCGTGGGATGCTCCTCAATCATCCTGAAGAGTGTCTCCATCTTGTTTGACCTACCCTTCCACACCTCAGGTTGGATTTCGTTCTGCTTAGCCACCCCATTTAGATACATCTGTGGCCATATCATACACTGCCTTGTGCGAAGAAGACACTCCAAGATGATCATATTTTTAGCATTCAAACTGACAGCATTTTTAAATGCATCTCTGATGATACCCTGAGCCTCGAGAAAAACACTCTCGTAAAGTGCTCTCTCCTCGTCAAACATATCAAGCTCAACATTCTCAAAGTGACAGGGAGGTAGACGAAGACGCTCATTGATCTTGGCCAGGTCATCCTTGGTTCGACGGAGAATGTAGATGTCTTTGATTTCTTTAGTCTTACCCTGAACGTAATTCTTTGGAAGACCTAAAAATGTGCACAGGGACACAAAGTCCTCCATCGAATTAAACACCGGTGTGCCAGTTACAATCCACTTTATTTCAGTATTGAGGCGATTCACACTCTTGAACAATTTGGAACGCCTGTTTCGAATCTCATGGGCTTCATCAAGGATGACTCGATCCCATTTCATGCGATGAAGTGGTGTCAATGCATCAACCCCACCACCCTTAACGGTAAGAACAGTGTAGGGTGCGATGGTAATATCGGTCATTTCGTTGACTTTACGCTCAGGTCCATCGTAGATGTTCACACTCAATTCGGGTGCAAACTTTCCGATTTCCTCGTGCCATTGTGTGATAATAGATTTGGGTACGATGATGAGTGTGCGAGGCTGTGGATTAGAAAGAATGGTGGAAATCAACTGCACAGTCTTACCCAGACCCATTTCGTCACAGAGGAACCCTCCTTTGGGCCCCGATTCCTGATGTTCCATTCCAAACATCCATTGAACACCCTCTTTCTGGTAGGGGCCAATGAGACGACCATTGAGAGTGTATTTACTCTCAGTCATCATTGTAGAAGTCTTCTTCGGGGAGTGCCTCAATTTCACAGACAACTGGTTCAGGTTCCTTTTTCTTACGAGTCTTCTTCAACTTAGGTTTAGGAAGTTCATCTAAGTGTTCTCTAAAATAGAGAACTTTATCCCAAAATTCCCTCATGACTGGGAGATAAGTCTTCCACCATTCACGATCACGGGGAACGTTAACCACGTCAAACTCCTCAGGCTTTGGCCAGTTGGTGGCAGCTGGTTTGTATTGGATAAAATCTGCTGATTCTAGGTCTAAAATCTCCATACAAAGTTGAAGCTGTGGCATGTAATGTTCAGGCACCTCCCCAGGGATGATTGCCCTCTGAGGAGGACACTTGATCTCGACCAATTTTCCTGATTCGGTTACACCATCGGGGCTTCCACCAAGCCAGCTTTCAACTGGATGGGGACAAAGACCGAGTTCGTGTACAACTTCCCCATGCCTCTCTTCATACAATATACGCGCCTCGTCCTCATATAGCTCACCGTGACGAGTGGCTGCGTTACCGGTGAACTTTTCACCCAGACCACATTTCTTAAGAAGAAGACCTTCGGGTGTTTCATACTTATTTTTACCTATAGCCGTAGCGGCATCTGAAGCGGTTAACATTTTGCCACGGAGAGCAAGCCACTCTTCTGACTTTTGGGCTGCATACTCTCGATCTAACGCTGCTCTAACATTTGGATGCATATTAAATTAACTAAAATTGTATCTTTTAAGTTCGTCTAGAACCTGAAAATATATCTGTGCCGCATTCTGCTCGGCCTGTTTCTTACTTTTAGCGACACCTCTCGAACGGAACAGGTCTTGTATATAGATATCTATGTAGAAGAGACCCTCGTGGTGAGCAGATACACGATACTCTGGAAGAGGCCATCCATTTACTTGGCAATGGCGCATAAGGTGATCCTTATAATTATCATCCACCATTATGGAATTCATATCGACCAACTTTGGATCTTGATAGATGCGAAGGATAAACTCCTTAGTGTGAATGAGACCAATATCCATATAAATGGCACCGATGAGGGCTTCAAACACATCCTCTAAAATTTTAGTGTTATTATTCCACCCATTCCTCATACCCTTCTCATCCATGATGACGAGTTCATTTAGATTAAGGGAATTTGCAATCTTAGCTAGAGTTTCTCCACGCACGAGCTTGGTGCGCGCTTTTGTGAGAAAGCCCTCTTGACGACTTTCGAAACGATCAAATAAAAACTTAGTGATGACAAAACCTAGGACCGAGTCACCAATAAATTCTAGAGTTTCAAAGGATTCAGTAAATTGTTCATATTCTTTCAAAGCAGATTTGTG
The DNA here is from genome assembly GCA_937991965.1 of uncultured Verrucomicrobiales bacterium. Classification (GTDB taxonomy): domain Bacteria; phylum Verrucomicrobiota; class Verrucomicrobiia; order Verrucomicrobiales; family Akkermansiaceae; genus WTJZ01. Next base: position 3,556 of record CALKLP010000017.1, on the reverse strand, counting down.
CGTAAAAGCCTTTTGGTACAAATCAAGATTTTTGATCTTTGTACCAACAAGTTGTTCAATGCGTGTCTTATCAACGAAGACAACCATGTTTTTTTATTATGTTACGTTTTTATTTTTTAAGCCACCTTCTTGATGTAGTGAGGAGAGAGATACTTCTGGAGGTTAAGGTATGTAACCTGAACGTCAGCAGGGGGAGCGAGGAGATCACGGAGGGTATCGTCGAGGACAATTTGACGACCGTTCTCAGGATGCTTGAGACCCTGCTCGGTGATATACTTGTTAATAAACTTGGTAACCTCGGAGCGAGAGATGAGATCGCCGTCGGGAAGGCCAAGAAAAGCCCTCAACTTAGGTGTCACATCCTGCTTTCGGTTGAAGCCGTTGTTCTCAGCGCGCTTCTTCGCCTTCTCACCATCAGGGTCATCTTGCGCATTCTTAAGCTTACGGATAAGCTTGGACAGGTTCTTCACATCGTTACGGAGGGCGGAAAGTTCGGTCTGAATAGTTTCAAGAGACATTATATCTTTCTTACTCCCCTAACCTTTAAGTCTATGTAGAGAAGACCTAAGAGAACAACGATTAATATTACTATTAAAGCGTAAACTTCTATGGGGTCGGTGCGTTCGATTATGATTGGTTCGGCTGGGCGATCTATGTATCTAAATGGTGATCTACTACCATCGTCAGGGCATCCACCAAAGCAGCAGTCAGCTGGGCATGGTAATACATCGGGTCCCTTACGGACGCCACAGAACTGATTCCGTTCACCTTTGTAGGAGTAGCACCTACATTCATCAATGATGTTACAGACCATATTATTATATCATGATATAATAATGGACGATCAAATTTATCCGAAGACTACCATTGAAAAATTCCTGAATGAAAATGTACTCTTCAAGGATGAAAAATTGAAGAAGTATTACGATAGGAATTTACAGAGGGATTTGGGTAAGTTCAGAAACCGTGTTCCTCGTTCAAAGGATTTTGAAAAGGTCATGTACGTTTTAGTGACTGATTCCATACGAGACATAATCATCGAGACTATCGGTGAAGTTTCGGAATACATGAAGAACATGGGTGATGTCATCGTGAGTGGAGGTGAAGCTTTCAACCTCTATGTTCCATTCGAGGAAAGAATTGTTACAAGTGATATAGACGCCAAGTTTGTGCCTCGTATGCCTGTAAATCCACAATATTTTGGTAAACTTCAAGCTACCAAACTCCTGTTGTGGAATAAATTGGGTGAGATTGCAAAGCGTCTTGGTCCACGCATCAAGAAGAGGATCCTCTCTATGAAAAAGAAGCATTCCAAACTTTTTAAATTTCTGGGTATCAACTTCAAACAATCTGGGCCAGTTGTGACACGTCGTTACACTCTGATTAAGAAGAAAAAGCTGGGAACCAACAATCAACCCAGTAAAGGAGATGTGTTCATAGATGTAGAACTTTTCGCACTCGATTTGAATATTCGCTATTTCTCACCTGAGACTCGTAAAGTTGAAGATTTCACCTTAGGAGGCATCCTCGATATTCCCTTCATGCGCCCAAAAGAGTTTGGCTATGAAGTTGTTCTTTCCAGGCGTAAAGGTATTACCTATCGTAACATTAATACCGGTAAACTTGTAACCAACAATAAGGTATACATAGCCAGTAAGGAATTTTTGATAGAAGATATCTATCTCATGCAGAAACTTCGTCTCCGCCCCGAGAAGAAGGAGAAGGATCGTCAGCGTCTCGTGAGACTTGGTAGAATATTTGACAAACGAGTGAAACTCACGGATACTATGGAAGATGTGTTTAAGAGGGTGCGTTCCAAAATAGTGAGAAAGGGTCCCCCGGCTACTAAGAAAGATGCCAAGGTCTCCATGAACCAGGCGAAGCGTGTAGATCCTTACAAATATAAGAATTTCACCACGAAACCCTCTGATGAGCGTCTTTCAAAGCAGCTTGTTCACGGTCTAAAGACTGTCACTAAGAACGTTAAGATTAACGGTTACGAAAAGTCAAGTGGCAACAAACGTTTCAATCTCAAGTCTCTCAAGTGGAAGAATGTCAAGAATAATTCCTACGTGAAGAATGAGTTTAATCTCAGACCCAAGAAGGCAAAAAATTTACCCAAGAATTTTGACATATCTAACACTCTTTACGGTTACAAACCCAGGAGAAATACATGGGTTCCTACAAATGTTCTCAATAAGTCCGCAGCTATACCATTTGTTGGGTTAAAGAAATGAGACACATTACATACATAAATGATCTACAACGCTCCAGCCAAAGGTGATGACGGTCTCTATTTCGTGAAGGCTCTCAACGATGAGAAGCGCAAGTGCTTTGTTCAGCTCAACAAGGCGAAGATTACTGATGTTTCAGGCGAGATTGTCCTCGATCTTGCGTCTGAAACCAATGCCCAGAAGATTGAGGGTATCGATACCCACAATCTCGAGGCAGCCCTTGAGAACTGCGAGTCGTGGTTCGGTAAAAAGTTGTCCGAAAACGTGATCAAGGGTGCCTATACCCCCAGTGTGGTGAACGGTCAGCTCACCGCTGATCGCATCGAAGTGACCAAGGTATTTAACGCACAGCAGGAGAGCATCGACTTTGAGGGTGTCCAGTCGGGTAAAAACTGTAATGTCATCCTCGAGTTTGCCGGACTTTGGTTTGCTAAGAAGGCTTTCGGTTCCGCATGGAATATTGTCCAGGTCAAGGTTCTCGAGGACCCAATCCTCGATGTATACCCAGACGGTTACGCATTTGTCGACGAGGATGAAGAATAAAAAAATTTGTTAGTAGTATATAAAAGATGTCGATGTTCAACAAGGCTCGTAGGCAAAATATTCTTATGCTCGTGGCCGTCGCTGTTCTCATTTTTCTCCTTTTCAACATGAACTCCAAGTCCGGTTACGCCATCGTCGAGCGTGAGTATTCGGCGTTCGGTGCTGCTCCCACTGCTGGCCCTGCCGCTGGTCCCTCCGCCGCTGCCCCAGACACCATCTGCGGTGGTATGAACAAGGGCACCGGTCTTGCGTCCTCCCTCCTCCCCCGGGAGGTGGCCTCCGATGAGGATTTTGGACAGTTTGCCCCAGAGGACATCCTCAAGGGACAGAACTTCCTCGAGCCTCGTCAGCAGGTCGGCTTCCCCGAGACTGTCGGTGGTGCTCTCCGAAACGCTAACCAGCAGATTAGGTCTGACCCACCCAATCCCAAGGACCCCTACGTGTGGAACAACTCCACTATCGTTCCTGATCTCATGCAGCGCGGTCTCTGCGCTTAAAGATTTAACGTTTATAAATATAAATGACTTCCGTCGCACCTGATCTCTCCGAGAATGTATCTAAACTGGTAGAGCTCACAAAGCAATTAGCTGAGGCTAAATCTGATATTAAGATCCTCAACACAGAGGAGAAGCGCCTAAAGGAGACTGTAAAAAAGCATATGGTTTCTCAGGGTATAGACACTATCAATCTCAGGAAGGGTAAGATTAGTATTCGTAAAAGCGTCCGTAAGTCGAGTATGAATAAGGATGCTATTAAGGAGGGTCTCATGACCTTTTTTG
>CALKLP010000016.1 GCA_937991965.1 uncultured Verrucomicrobiales bacterium | reverse complement strand
TGGATCTGGACGGAGGTCCGGCCATGACCGCCGACGAAATCAAGGCCAACCCGCCTCTCGGCCTCAAGTTCAAGGGGTGTGACCTGGTGATTCCCATTCCCAACGCGAAGGCGATGTGTGCCACTTCTAAAGAAGTACTACGGGACATCATGGGTGGCGCAGAGTACATGAAAGCCACCGACAAAGAGAAGACCGAGGCCGCCAAAGAGTTGTCAAAAGCGCTGCTTATCCAGTATGTCGAGACGTGTGGGTACGGAACGGCAGGGTTTGATTCTGACTTCTGTCCCACGAGTAATTTGCGTGAGCCACTGAAGCCCATGACAGCACAACAGGCTGCAGATTATAACCGAGTTAGGGGAGAAGCTCGTCGAAGTGGTGCTATGGTCGGTGATGTTCATCCCCAGGAGCCTAGAAACATCCGGGACATTCTCCAGGCGTACTCAACATAAAATTGAATGATTACACTTACGCCAATTTTGGGGAATTAAAATATTGACCAAACTCATCTAATATCAACAACGCTTGAACCAAACGATTCGCACATGGCACAAACTATACCTTTTGGCATGGCTTACCCTCTTGTTAGAGCGGCAGCGCACGTCCAAACCTCCATGATCAAGGAGGCCATCGACGAAGCCTTCGAAGAAAACATGAAGAAGATGCAGGGACCACATGGGACGTCCGCGGAGGACCAACAAACCATCGACATCCTAACGGAACGATCACGCAGATCAGAGGAATTTGCCAAATTGCAACTCGCAGAAGTGAAGAAGTTTCAAATTAAAGAAAGGGCGACCGATGACGAGATCTATTGGCTGAAGGAGCAATCGCGCATAGCAGTGGCACGTGCCAAATTCCGTCTCGCAGATCTGCAAAAGTGTCGGCAGAAAGTAGATTCCTCCAATGCCGAGATCAAAGATCGTGAAGATGCCCTGAAAAATGCCCTCGGCGATATGGAAAAGTGTCGAGATGCCCTAGATAACACCCGGGAGAATGTCACGAGCCTTACTCAGCAAGTGGACGCCCTCAAGAAGGAGAAAGACAGGGTTGAGACCGAGCTCAGACAGTGTGTGGAAGAAAGGAAAAAGGAGAAGCTGAAGAATGAACAGCAATTGAAAAATATACAGGACGATTTGGATTTGGCGAGGGAGGAATTGTCAAAACGGAACGAAATCGTCGCGGACTTGGAGAGGCAAGTGGTAGCCCTCGAGGATGAGATAGAAAAGGTCCGCGCCATGCTGGCACAGTGTGTGCGAGAAAGGAATGACCAGGAACAGGCGAACACTCAGAACCAACAGCGATGGAAAGATGCAGAGGACAATTTGGATAAGTTGCGGCGCACGATAGACACGCTAAGCGATGAATTGATGAAACAAAAGGAAATCGAGAGAAAGATATCAGACTCAAGGGACTACAACCAGGGAGCCAGAAAGGAATTACAGGATAAGCTGAAAAGGTGCAATGAAGCGTTGGCTAGACAGAAAGCGTTCGGAAGCATAGATAAGTCAGGGCGAGAAACACTGATCGAAGAAAAAGAGAAGGTTGAACAGCGTTTGAAAGAGGCTACCGGCAGAGTTAACAAGGCAGAAACAGAATTGGCGAAGTGCAGGGCTCTCGCAGACGCCCAATCAGCGGAGTTGGGACGGCTACAGCGCATCGGGGAAAAGTTCGAGGCCGACATGGAAATATTACGCCAAGAGGTCGCTACCAGTGATGAATCCATCAAAGACCGGGAAAAAATTATCAAAGGATGGAATAAGCGATTGGACAAGGTCAATGGTAGGCTTACAAAGGTCAGAGGCCAGCTTAAACAGAAAACGATCGAGCTCGACGCATGCAACGAAGAAAAGGAAAGACTGCAGGATGAGCACGACATCGTAAAAAGCAAACTTGAAGAAGAGTCGAGAAAGTTACAAGATCTGGAAGAAAAACTGGCGACGAAGACAGAAGAACTAGCACGGGCAGAAGCGAAGGTAGCGGAAGCTACTGCTGAACGAGACGAAAATGGAGTACAACGTACGGCTGCAACTGCTGAATTGGAAAAGTTGCGTGAAACCGAAAGAAAGCTGCGCGCATTGCTGGAAGACAAGATGCGTGAACTAGAACAGGCAAAAATAGACGCAGAAGGAGAAACAACGGTAGAGGGACTACGTGGACTTACAGCTGGTGCTTCCACCGCACAAGTTACCGAAAAAATTGCGAGTCTCCAGAGGAAACTTGCTGAAATCCGTGCACGCCGAAACATTAATCCTGCATTGACAGATGCATCAGAAGAAGATAGGGAACAATCAGCAAAAGCATCAGAAGAAGAAAGGGAACGACTACGGGAAAACCAAGAGGAAAGAGCAGCACAACTACGCGCACAAGCAGAACCAGCAGCAACAGGAGCAGCAGCAACAGGAGCAGTGACAAGAAGAGCAGCAGCAGCAGCAGAAGCAGCAGCAGCAGAAGCAGCAGCAGAAGCAGCAGCAGCAGAAGCAGCAGCAGAAGCAGCAGCAGCAGAAGCAGCAGCAGCGGCAGCGGCAGCAGCAGCAGGAAGAGGAGGAGGAAGAGGAGGAGGACGAGGAGGAGGAGGAGGAGGAAGAGGAGGAGGACGAGGAGGAGGAGGAGGAGGAGGAGGAGCTGCGGTAGCAGCAGCAGCTACCCCACCACGCAGTAGTGTAGGACGGGCAAATAGTGGTAAAAAAAAAGCAAGAGAAAGACAAAAAGCATCGGTATCTGGGAAAGGCGCTGCGCCCAAACAATATAATGCCACGCAGATAGACAATTTCCTTCAAAATAATTTTTTATTCGAAGCAACAACTGACCGCAAGACGAGGCTAAAAAATGTGGCTGATTCGATGAAGGGTACACAATTGTTAACATTAAGTGGTAGTAGAAGACGTCCAGGAGTCAATCTATCAAAGTCCCAAACTTTGGAGAATCATCCTGAACAAGAAACACTGACCGATCATGATGAGCAGCAGTATGCGAAGGGTGTTGTGAATCGCATGATGAACGAAGGATTGACAATTGAGACCGGCGATAAAGTATTTGGTCGCTCCAGTTTTGATCTCTCGAACTTATTCATATGGCTATAGTTTTGTATTTTTATTTGATCATCATCGTAACAAGCTCATCCAGCTCCCCCACCCACATCTCGGCAACAGTAGTATTTTCTAACTCAGATAATTTCAAACTTTTACTCTCTACCTCCTTCCTCAGCTTGGCAACACGCTCCGACGTGACGTCAAACATGTTCAGGCGCGTTACATAATCGTAACGTAGATCAACATCATCAAACGTTTTCCCCAGCTTGGGGAATCCCGCTCCTTCCAGCTTGAGCATTGCTTCGTCGAAGGACACATCGTCGATGACAATCTCGCCGCCCAACTTGCTCTCGATGAACCTCGCCTTCGACTGTAATACGAGAAGCTCGTGCTCCAGTACCTTAAGCAAATGCTTCTTGCGCAAAACGTACGCCGCAAACCGCGCTCGAAAATGCTCCTCCTCGATCTCTGCCACCGTCGCGAACTTGGTGATGCGGTTGGTTGAGGAGTACATGTGCATATTGCTCGTCCGCAGCGTCGAGTTGAGTTTCAGCAGCGCCGCTACATCTTTATTATCTCCCAGCAG
>CALKLP010000015.1 GCA_937991965.1 uncultured Verrucomicrobiales bacterium | reverse complement strand
GAATATATCCCATCTATTGCTGAACGAAAATTTTGAAGCATGTTCCAAATATTTTGAAAAAGAAAAGTGAACGAGGTACGCAGGTGGGTGAGGCATTTCGTTCTTCTGCCACTCTCACACAACACATTGCGGCTTTTGACTATAGGCCCGCTGTAAATTGTGTCTGCCCGCCGAAAGATGTATTGCTGGACGAGATATATTTCTAATAGCACAAGCACCAGGGCACCGAGGAGCTTCCGGCTTGTAACCTTCAGATCCAAATATTGTCAAATGCATTAGGCCGGCACCAGCATGTAGACATTTTTTTTGTTCGACAACGTCGGTAGAGCTACCAGCCGATGTACGTGAAACTATAGTGATCAACGGCCACCAGAAGACACCAAAAATTAAATTAAACACAACAAGTGGGCATTTATTTCTTGAATTATATATTATAAAAAATTAAAATACACTCCAGCTGTGAGATCGAAGATTTCGTCGAAACTCATCTTTGCAAGCTGTGTGTGATACTCCGATCGCGCTATATATAGTCTATATGAATAGGCAATGGGTACGTAAAGCTTTGTATGACCAGATAATATGAAGCTCAGAAACAGGTCGAGACGCGTGCTACGATGATGGAGGTAACTAGAGGTAACACTTTTGATCCGAAACGATTTCTGAATGGTCTGGGCCTGCTCCTTAGTCCAAAATTGTTGGACATTCACATATTTTTTTGTAAACGTTTTGTTGTGTACCTAGTACAGGGGATTTTAAATGTGAGAGCGGTTTCTTTTTTTTCTCTTAAGTCAGTTTTCGGGACATGTCTTGAGCTCCTGAATGGAGAGCCTGGTAAAAAAGTGGTGCACCCTCTATGGTAGGACGCGGGTCAAACCGGCTATTTACAAATACAGTCGTAAGAGATTGGTTCCTTGCCCTCTACGAAAGATATGAAAGTATAATAGATGTAAGAAATAAGGCTCAAACTGGTCAACAAAAGGCTGGCAATGAAAAATTTGGGATTATCAGTGATCGACGCCCATACGAAACGTGAATTGAGTTCGCTGCGGGACCGCGGACCGGAATAAAAAACGTCGACAATGTATCCCGCCTTCATGGAAGTTCCTGGCTGTTATTGTTTGTTCTTCGTTTTTACGCGTTATCTGACGGGATCCATCCGCTTTAATAGCCGGCGTCTTTGCATTGAGTGGAGGTGATGCTCCTTCTGTCTTCCCTTCACGACTGCTTCTTGTTCCCTGCCCGACCAACCACGCTGACGACGGATAGTACAGGTGGAATAAATATGGCATCATAGCCGGCGGTACGTTGAGAAAAGCTCTGAAAAGTGTTGCAGTTCCCAAGGGCGCACAAGGAACGTTACCCCTACTGTTGGACACGTGCTACGACAGAGGTATCACTTTTCGTCGATTTTTTTTCTGAATGACGGGGCTCTTTGACCCCAAATCGTCTGGAAAAAAAAACGTCTTTTTTTTCACATTGTTCTCGTTTTATAAGCTAGGCCATGGGATGCTTCATCCAGAGAAGCAATTTTACTGTTCTCCTTATCAGTTTTCGCCTTTGAGATGTCTTAAGCTCCCAAAGTGTGGAACCGCAAAAAACGTGATGCACGTCTATCGTAGCACGCGTTCTATGACGCCCTGCCCCCCAAGGGCCGAAGGTTTTGTTTTCCCTTGGCATTTCGTGGCGTTTTTTCCTCTCCCAGCCTTGGTCTCGCAATGCCAATGCTGGCGTGCTTCGGTTTACTACACGTAGACGTTCTACATACCAACAGATAGATAGAGATAATACATGCGAATAGATAGGTTGAGGTACATAGGTTTGAAGTAATAATCTATCATGGGCTGGCGACGCCTGTGGTAGCATGGTGCTTGGAGACAACTCTCCCCCAAGTTGCCTGGGAAACAGAAACAAAGATTTGCATCTCGAGCGCTTTTTTCTCAATGCTTCTCAATGCTTCTGCGACAAGTCTACGACAACCTTGGGCGAACGTCTGAGCGTGACTCGTCTGAGTGTGACTCGTCTGACTCACTTGACCCCCCCATCTGCTGCGAGACCTTTCGGCGTGCTATGGGGGCTCTGATAGCCTCACTCTTGCCCTTCCGCAGCTTTTTCGCCACGGCCGCCTTTCCTGCTACCTCGCTTACGCAAAGCTGTCTTCGAATCTCAGAGTCTTGGCATCTGTTTTGCTCAGACCCAACGAAGCGGCAGGCCTCCCTTCTACGTGGTGGGACATAAAGTATTACTTCCACACCCACTCTATACAGGGTTGCAAAACAAGCACTTCCGGGGGACGTTGGTGCGTCATGGTGTCGGTATGTACATGACATCCTCTTCGACACCGGAGCCTTCCCACAGTACGGGTGCAGCATCAGTCCCTGAGTTCCTCGCAGGAACTCAATATCGCACATTCGTTCGAACAACCTGACCATGCTTCTATGCCTTGGTCCTAAAATATTTTGTACTCGTCAAATTGCTTCACTCACAGGTACTTACTTACATGAGGAACTCAATTGGCCGGGGACGTTTTAGCGCAATCATACAACTGCAACCCCTACCGTGGGATGACTCTCCGATGTCAGCTGTCTAAAGCAATGACACAATTTGGCGAGTCACACGTGGGCGTGAGGAGGAAGGTGGAATGTTTCTGAGGAGCAGCTTTCCAGGTAGTGGGTTCTACAATCCAGGGCTTGGCTTCGCCCTGTCGTCCTTCGTGAACCGTCGCCGAAGTTGTGCCGGCAGCCGCAAATGA
>CALKLP010000014.1 GCA_937991965.1 uncultured Verrucomicrobiales bacterium | reverse complement strand
ACCTTTGAGCTCACCGACCAGGCCATCATGGATCCTGATCGCTTCCTGAGCGATCAGGTTCTAGAGGCGTATGAGGGAGAGCGGATGAAATAAAGTATCTACGCAGCCTCCAAAGGTTGTATTTGCGATTTAATCTGTTCCGCTTTTTCGAAGAGGAACAGATCTTTTTGGTAATCGGATTGTAGTCTTAGGAAGTAGCCCTGTGAGAGTCCAAGCAGTAGTGTGAGGCGGTAATCCTGCTCCACGGAGAAGTCTCTCGTGCCTTTCTTAAGCTCGGAAAGGCGAGAGGTGTCGATTCCGCAACGCTTGGCGAGGGCTTTTTGCGTATAAGAGGATGCGTCCAATATCTCTGCCAAGAGGTCAGAGGCATAGTTTAGTGGTTTGATTTTAGTCTCCATAATGGTTTGTTATTTCTACGTTCGTTGGGTTGCCATCGCTCCAGATGAATTGAATTCTCCAAGAGCGGTTAATACGGATCGAGTGATATTGCTTAAGGTTTCCAGTTAAGGCTTCTAAGTGATTCGAGGGAGGGATTCGTAAGTCGTTAATGCTTTCGGCATTTTCGATGCGCTTCAGCTTGGCTTGGGCGCGCTGCTGTATGTCTTGTGGCAGCTTACGCGAATATTCTCCATGGAATACTTTTTCGGTCTCTTTGTTCGCGAAGCTTCGAATCACGTTAATAGATTACCATAAGAGGTAATTTCAAACAAGAGATAATTACACTTAATGGTAATTTTTGACATATAAACTAAAAGTCAAGATTTCCCCTGAGTGTGAGCGTCATTCCTCCTCGCTTTTCTCCTCCAGTTGACGCTGGTGGAATTCGCCAAGCTGCATTTGTTGATCTTCAGATCTGGCTTTTTCCTGGGTAGGCCAAGCCATGTTACGAAGTTCTTCGCTATTGGGCAGGTCAGAGATGCTTTTGACCCCGAAGTGTTCGTAGAAGAACTCGGTGGTCTCATAGAGGAGGGGTCGCCCTGGTAGATCGGCGCGGCCGGCGATGCTGATGAGTTCGGCCTCGGTAAGTTTTTGTACCATCCCGTCGGAGGAGACTCCCCGCACCGCTTCGATTGCCGCTTTGGTTATCGGCTGGCGGTAGGCGATGATCGCGAGGGTTTCGAGCGCGGGTTGGCTGAGCTTAGAGGCCCGCGGGGTGGGGTGCAGGTGCTCTAGATAAGGCGCCATCACGGGCGTGGTGTAGATCTTCCAACCAAAGGCGGTATCAACAATGTGAAAGCTGCGCCCTGAGGAATCGTAATAGGTATTGAGCTCGGCGATGAGTTCGTCAATACGCTCAATCGTGACCTCTTTGAGGTTATCAATCTCTTCTTTTAGGGCGGTTTGTAGTGCGGCGGGAGCTGTTTCCAGTTCCTCGTGCGCTTGCGAATACCGCGCCTGTAAGAGCTCAAGAATCTGGGCAGAACTTACGCCATCGCTGGAAGCAATGAGGTAAGATTCAATAACTGCCGAGAGTGAGATCATGGGTTACATAACGCTATGCTTTTCCAAAGAATTTCTTCGCTTTCTCGAGGAAGGACCCAGAGAGAGGCGCGTTTTCATCGCCGATGGACTCGGCGAAATCAGTGAGTTTCTCTTTTTGCTCGGAATTGAGTTTTGTAGGAACCTCAACGCGGACTTCCACGAGGAGGTCTCCCTTGCGACTGGTCTGTAAGCCTGGGATTCCACGGTCGCGAAGGCGGAAGATGGTGCCGCCTTGTGTGCCTGCTGGGATTTTGATCGAGGCCTTGCCAGTGAGGGTGGGGACATCGATTTCACCGCCGAGGGTGCAGGTTGAGAACGGAGTCGGGACTTCGCACTCGAGGTCATCTCCATCACGGGTAAAGACTTCATGCGGTTCAACTTCTAGGAAGACGTAGAGGTCTCCGCTAGGTCCACCGAGGAGGCCTGAGTCACCATTACCACTGGAGCGAAGACGGTTCCCGCTGTTTACCCCCGCTGGGATTTTGATTTTGACGCGGTCTAGTTTTTGCTCGCGGCCTTTTCCATTACAGGTCGTGCAGGGATCAGAAATCGTTGTGCCAGATCCATCACACTGCGGGCAGGCAATTTGTTGGATGAAGATGCCGGACTGTCTCGTAACCGCGCCTTGTCCACCACAGGCGGAGCAGCTTTTACGGCCACTACCACTCTTGGAGCCAGATCCATTACAGGGATCACAGCTGACGAATTTTTCGATCTCGAGCTCTTTATCTGAGCCCGTAGCCGCTTCTTCTAAGGTGATGTCTAGGTCATAACGGAGGTCGCTTCCTTTCTGCGCTCTCGGGCGTCCACCACCACGTCGGCCTCCACCGAAGAGATCCTCGAACCCACCGCCGCCACCAAAGGCGCCGCCGAATACTTGGGAGAAGATGTCCATCGGATCATGGAATCCACCGCCGCCGCCTCGGCCACCCATTCCTCCTTCGAAGGCTTGGTGTCCATATCGGTCATAGGCCGCACGCTTATCTTCATCACTTAGGATTTCATAGGCGTGTCCGATTTCCTTGAACTTGTCCTCGGCGGTTGGATCGTCTGGGTTCTTATCTGGGTGAAACTTTACCGCGAGTTTACGGTAGGCTTTTTTCATTTCGGCTTGGGTCGCCGTTTTGCTCACTCCGAGCGTTTCGTAGAGGTCTTCTTTCATAGTCGTATGGCTTAGCTGTTTTCCTCTTCCGTTTCTTCCTCAGATTTTGGTGGGGCTGCTACGATCACATTCGCTGCGCGTAGAAGCTTGTCATGCATGGTGTAACCCGGGCGCACGGTGCGGAGGATCGTTCCCTCTGGGTGCTCCTCGGTTTCTTCCTGTGAGATCGCCTCGTGCAGGTTGTGGTCGAACTCTTGTCCGGTGGGGTCATGCGCTTTTACGCCATTACCTCCTAGGAATTCGTCCAGCTGTGTTTGCACCATTTTCATTCCCATATAAATCATGGAGGATTCTTCCGAGGCAGCGGCATCCATGCCCATCTTAAAGTTATCGAGAACAGGGAGGAGGTCTTCGAGCAGGCCTCGGTTTCCGTATTTGCGTGCTTCTTGGAGATCGCGGGCGACACGCTTGCGGTAGTTTTCTAGCTCTGCAGCGGTGCGCACGGCTTGGTCTTTCCATTTTGCCACTTCTAACTCGAGCTCTTCTTCACGGGTAAGCTGCACCTCTGGGATTTCAGGTTCTACCTCTACTTCGCCGTCTGGTTGTTCTAGCTCAGCGGAGTTTGTTTCTTCAACTTCTTCTGGGGTTAGCTCGTCTTCTGAAAGGTTAGTCATAATTCAATATCTATTTATCGGTAAAGTTGCCATAGGAGCGTAAGAGTCAAAGAAAAAAGTGCCACGACTCTGATTTTTTATCACAAAATTTGGATTCTAACCGCGACTTGTAGGTGGTCAGGCTATTTCCGTTCGATCACAACGAGCGTAATGTCATCAGATTGAGGAGCGTCTTCTACAAAGGTTTCGACTTTACTGAGGATAAGCTTGCCGAGTTCTTTTGCACTTAGCATGCCGTTATCCTGTATGATGTCCGCTAGCCTTGCGGAGGAAAATTCCTCTTTCTCTGCATTGTGTGCCTCGATGATGCCATCGGTGTAGAGAAGGAGCTTGTCGCTCGGCTGCATCGTGATCTCGTGATCTTTGATGATGGTGTCGAAGACGTCACCAGAATCAATCCCAACCGCGAGTCCCGGGGGCTTGATTAGATGAATTTCTTTCTTATCAGCACTGTAGTAGTAAGCGGGGTTGTGTCCTGCACGGGCGAGGGTGACCTTTCCACTTTCGTCATGAAAGTGAGCGTAGATAGCACTGATAAACATGTCGTCCCGAATGTCAGGGTAGATCATACGATTGAGTTTGCAGAGGCTTTCTGCAGGGTTCCTAAAGTTAGTGGAAATGGCTTTGAGAGCGCTCCGGAAGGTGGCCATGATGAGCCCCGCAGGCACTCCTTTGCCAGAGACATCGGCAATGATAACGCCTGTAGAGTCATCTGCAGTTTCGGTGTAGTCGTAGTAATCACCACTCACTCTCTTAGCGGCCACGTTATATCCGTAGAACTTGAAGCCTGATACTTTAGGCGCCTCTTTAGGAAGCAGGACCCGCTGAACCTCTTGAGCGTTTTCTAGTTCTTCTTCCATGCGCTTTTTCTCCGCCGCTTGGTCGTGGGCGTCGAAATTTCCGATGGCAAAAGAGGATTGTTCCGCGACCTGGGTGAAAGTGTAGAGGGCGTCCCGTGAGAAGGCATTTTTGCCCTCGTCCTTCGTTACGGCTAGCACTCCGATTTGTTTGTCCGCGTGGATGAGGGGGGCGATCATGGCGGCTCCTTCACCAGAATAGTGAACCATTTGATCAAGAAACGTGGGGTGCGCCTTTAAGCTATCTGTGGCAAAGGCACTGTTGATAGAGAGGGCGTGACCTAGAATCCCCTCATGCTTGTTGACCTTGTCCATGCGGAGTTTTGTTTTTACCTTGTCAGGGTCTTGCGTGATTGGGTTTGGCACGAGCTGGGCGCAACCTTTAGTAATGTAGACAGGGCGAAGAACATCAGATCCTTCATCGAGTAGGTAGAGGGCGCCACCTTTAGCTTTAGTGACCTCACAGACTCCATCGACAATAACTTCGTATAGCTTTTGGTGTGTGTTGTCTTGATAAATAGAAACGCCTAAATGATGGAGGAAGTCGAGGATGCGTTTTTCGCCTTGGACTTGTTCCGTGCGGTTGTTTTCTGAATCGACGAGTTTACGCCTCGCGGTTTTGATTTTGCGGATCGAGACGATAATGCCGACCACACAGGCTCCAAGGAGGAGATAGGGAATTAGGTTAATGTAATTTTGGAAATCCAATGCGGATTATAAATTTTGTTCCAGTGTTTCGATCACTGGGGTGAATTCGATCTTATTCTTTTCACTCAGCTCCCCCAGGGTTTTATGGGTTTCTAGAATGAGATCGCGGTCTACGGGTGGCTTTTTATCCAGAGACCATTGATTGAGCTCGGAGCGAACTTTTTGACAGTTGTCAGACCATTCGGCATCTGCAGGGTTAATCTCAATGAGGGAGTCAAGGCCTAGTTCCTCTAGTGAATCCTTATTGTTTTTTGTGACGCCACAGAGTTGGAAGCATGCGTTAGCCATCCCTTTCAGCTTAATAGCCAAGCTGGCAAGTGTTCCCATGAAGGTGGAATCCATTCCGGAGCATTCTTCCATATCGACCACTAGCTTTGGCGCCGTGTTAGTAGAACTGCTAAGGAGCTTTTCAGTAAGCTTCTTGAGAGTGGGGGCTAGAAAGACGTCTCCTTTGCCACATATGCGGATCCATGAGTATCCATTGGTTTCCCCGACGTGTATTGATGCTGATTGGCTCACTTAAAGTAGTAATTGGTAGTTTACAGTAACAGGTTTAATTCCGTTATCAATATATTATGACGTAAATCTTAAATAAAATGTTACATATTATTTCTGGAATCTTTGAAGTCTAATTTAAATCATTACTTCTTTTTCATAAAAAGGCCTGATAGTTGTATTGAGTGATGTTGATGTTTTAACTGTTGTTTTATCTGGTCGTGAATTTCCTTCATTTCGATTAAGAGAATTTAGTGCTTTTTATTTTCACTGAATTGCCTAACAGAGTCGCTTTGATTGCATTCCTATGAGCGAACTATTTATGATTTTAGGCTTTGGTTTGGCCGCCTACGCGATTGTGGCGAATGATTCTATTCAGACTTTAGGAACCTTTATTAGCTCAAATGCGCGGCGCCCGTGGTGGGTGTTGTGGCTTTGGATTTCCAGTATTTTAGTGGTCACGGTTCTCTATGGTTGGTTTCAAAATGGTGGTGATCCTGCCTTTGGGAGACTTGCCTCAACTGGGAAAAATATTCCTTTTCCTCCTGACTATGGTGGGGCATTTAATCTGCTCTTCGTCATTCCTCCGTTAGCCTTGGTAATTCTGACTCGTTTCGGCATCCCTGTGAGCACCTCCTTACTAGTTCTTACTGGGTTTAAAGGCTTAGTCGCGGCACAACAGGGAAAAGACGCGAAGGGGGCGTTAGATCTCTTCCAAGGGATGATGGAGAAGTCGTTATCTGGATATGCGATAGCCTTCGTGCTTGGGCTTATTATTTTTGGCGTGGTCGTGGGCACACTGGAGAAAAAATTCGCGGCAGAGCCTTTGGAGAAACGGGAGAATCCTCACGTTGGATGGGTGATTTTTCAATGGGGTGCAACTGGTTTCCTGTGGTCGATGTGGCTCATTCAGGATTTGGCCAATATTTTCTGTTACTTGCCGAGGGAGCTTAGTTGGTGGGGGTTAGCTCTGTCGCTATTAGGGATGGTGGTTTTTCAAGGATGGCTGTTCCGGGAGCGAGGAGGAAAGATCCAGAAGGTGGTTACCTCGAAGACCAGCACACTAGATATTCGCTCTGCGACCTTTGTGGATTTCCTCTACGCCCTTGTTCTTCTTTTCTTTAAGCTGGATATTTTGAAGATGTGGCCCGCTAAGCTCCCAATGAGTACGACTTGGGTGTTCCTAGGCCTCTTGGCTGGACGTGAAATAGGTCTTGCGCTGAGGCTCCATCACAGAACAGGAAAGGAAGTCTCCAAGTTGATCTTTTTGGATGTGGGGAAGGCAACCTTGGGCTCTGCCGTTGCGATCATCCTAGCGCTGCTCTTGCCGGTGATTGCAGGGAAATTTATCTAAAGAACTGCGACTCCCTGTCTATTAATGGCAGAGACATAGGTTTCGATAGGATCAAATTTAAACGTGTCTGCGATTTGGTGGGCACTGAGCTCTCCGTGTGAGATCGCGAAGAGGCTAGGGCCAGACCCTGAGATTCCGAAGGCGATGGCACCAGCGGCCTCGGCACGCTCCTTGTATTCCGCAAACTTAGGGATTAACTCGCGTCTGCCGGGTTCCGCGATGTGATCAACCATTGTGCGGCGTAATAGGTCATAGTTTTCCTCATAAAGAGCGGAAACAAAGGCGGCGAGATGACCCGCCTGTGTTGTAGCGGTGTGCGTAGGGACTTCGGTAGGGACTTTTTCGCGAGCCTCGGAGGTTAAAATTTCAATTTTTGGGTCATAGAGAACGGTGACCCAAAGATTACTGGGAGCGGGGAGGGGGATAACATCTAAGCTAGCGTTATCTCTCACGAGGCAAACCCCGCCGAGCAAGCCAGGGGCGACATTATCTGCGTGCCAAGCCTTGCTCGCGGAAGCTTCCCCTTCCATCGCGGCGGGGAGTAGCTCCATCCGCTCTAGTGGGCTGCCGAGCAGCTCGTTCATCGCGAAGGCTCCCCCAACGGCACTAGCCGCGCTCGAGCCTAAGCCTGAGCCAAACGGCATTTTCTTGTGAATTTCCATTTCGAACCCACCCTCTAAATTGAGCTGCGTGAGTACCGCTTGGGCGGCGATTGAGGCGGTGTTCTTGCTCGCATCCAGCGGGAGTTTTCCCTCGTCGCCAGTGATTTCTTTGATCGTAATGCCTGTCGTTTCAGGGCTCTTTCGAATAATGATGATGTCCCCAGGACCATGGATCGCAAGGCCGAGGACATCATACCCACAACCCAGATTCGCTAAAGTGGCTGGTGCAAAAACCTTTACCTCATTTCGTTCACTGATCATGAGAAATAGTAGTAACGTGAATCAGCAATCAGTCAATTTCGCAAATCTGATTTTTATCAGGCTGGAGGAAGGGGGGCTCTTATGGCGTGTTGAAAAAAGAGGTTGCGCGCCTCATGAGATATTCAGTAGGTAAGCATGATGCAATTAACAGATATCAGTAGTCAGTTAGTATGGTAGAGCAAGCTGCAGTGACGTGCCCGACGTGCTTCGAGCAGTTTCTGGTCACGCTTCCATTCGCGGGGGAGTCTCCCTGCGATGTGGATTACGATTGTGAGATCTGCTGTAGGCCGATGGTGATTTCCTTTAGCGACGATCATGCGGAGGCTAGTGGGCTGGATGATTAGTCGAACTAATTCGAACCAAAGTGAAAAAAAGACTCGAAACTGATCTGAGACTTAGATATGCTCTTTCCCTTCTCAAAAAATATTAATATGAAGAGCCTTCTTACCATCGAGGAACTGACCCCCAAGATCCTCTCGGACCTTGTGAATAGTGGTGCCGATTTTAAAATGATTCGTGAATCACACGATAAACCGCTACAAGGACAGACTTGGGGGATGATCTTTAATAAAGCTTCGACCCGCACGCGTCTCTCGTTCGAGGTTGGGATTCATGAGTTGGGCGGCAAAGCGCTTTTTCTCTCCGCTAATGATCTGCAGCTAGGGCGTGGAGAGCCGATCAAGGATACGGCACGTGTAATGGGACGCATGTTGCACGGACTCATTATCAGAACGTTTGATCAGCAGGACCTCATCGACTTTGCCGAGTGGGGGAAGATCCCAGTGGTGAATGCGCTTACGGATGATGAGCACCCTTGCCAGATTTTGGCAGATCTACTGACGATTCAGGAGCTGCACGGCACGTGGGAAGGGAAGAAAATCGCCTTTATTGGTGATGGGTATTCTAACATGAGCATTTCATGGATGTGGGCTGCGAAGCACCTTGGCTTTGAGTTTTCGATCGCCGCGCCAAAGCAGTGCCAACCAACGCCCGAGTTTCTGGAGCGCCTCAATGCACCAAATGTCACGATAACAACCTCGCCTAAAGAGGCCGCTGCAAATGCGGATGTGGTCAACACAGACGTATGGCTTAGTATGGGGCAGGAAGGGCAAGAGGCAAAGGAAGCGCAGTTCAAAGGATTTCAGGTCAATGAGAACTTACTGAAGGTGGCGAATAAAGATCATCTCGTGTTGCACTGCCTCCCTGCATACCGAGGAAAGGAAATTACAGAGGAGGTGTTAGAGGCACATGCTGACACGATCTTCCAGCAGGCAGAAAACCGTCTCCATGCGCAGAAAGCAGTGCTTGCTTGGCTGAGAGTATAACCCGTTTAAGATATGGATAAGTCTACGATCTCTTCTAAAAGCATTTACCGCCTTCTTATTTATCAGAGATGTTTGCGTAAACTGCTGGAGAATGAGATCGAAACAGTGAGCTCCTCCGCTCTCGCCAAGGCCGCTGGGGTGAATGCTGCGCAGCTTCGTAAGGACTTAGCTGGTTTTGGGCAGCTGGGCACACGTGGCCTAGGGTATCCTGTAGAAGACCTCATCAACACGATTCGCGAGTTTTTGGGAAAATCAGCATTACAACCAGTAATTCTGATAGGGGCGGGGAATCTAGGTTCTGCATTGATGCGTTATAATGGGTTCCAGAAAGGGGGGTTCCAGGTAGTTGGAGCTTTTGATCTTTTCCCACAAGCGTCTTACGGCAAAGGGCATGATGTTCCCGTGTTCCCCATGGATAACCTGACGACCTTTATTCAGCAAAAGAATGTCAAACTCGCTATTCTCTGCGTGCCCGGTGAACACGCGCAGGAGGTAGCGAATACTCTGGCTCTTGCTAAGATTGGCGGGATTTTAAACTTTTCGCCTACAGTGCTTCAAGTGCCTGATTCTATTACCGTGAACAATGTTGATCTCGCGCTAGAGTTGGAGAACTTGAGCTATTTTGTGACGCAGGAGCCATAGCGCACTTCTCCTATTTCATTCGCTCCGTCATGAAATACCCGATTCGAATTTTGTCCGATTTACATCTGGGGCATCCTGCCTCATTGATCGATCATGTGGAACAGTTGCGCCCATTGATTACGGGAGCTGGCACGGTGATCTTTAATGGCGACACGTGGCAAGAGTTAGCGAAGACGATGCAATCGCGTTCCGGGGCAATGCTCACAGAACTCAAAAGCCTGTGTGCAGAGGAAGGAGTAGAAACAGTTTTCCTCCCGGGGAACCATGACCCCAGTATTTCAGATCAGAACTTAGTGGAGCTTGATGGAGGGCGCATCGTTATTCTTCATGGGCAAGTGATTTTTCCGGAGGTCTCCCCATGGAGTAACTATTACTTCGCGAAGCAGCAGGAAGTCAAAGCGCTCTTGGACGAAAAACTACCTTTAGCAAAGAGCATCGATGATCGTTTCTTGCTCGCAAAGGAAGTTGTCCAACTGATGACGCCAAAACGCTGGGTTCCCAAGAAGTCAAAGTTTGATTATTATCTCAATACCGTTTGGCCTCCGAAACGCTTTTGGACGCTCCTGCGTGTTAGAAAAACAGCATTGAAGGCCTCTGGAAAGTTTTGCCAAGAGTTCTTCCCCGCCGCAAAAGTAGTCGTGCTCGGACATTTTCACCGAACTTTCATACAAAAAGGTGAAGATTTAACCCTTATTAATACGGGAGCATTTATGTCGGGTTGTGATTTTCAATATGTGGAATTGAGGAAAAGTCATATTGAGGTGGTGAAAGTTGTTAAAAATAAACGAAAAGGCTGTTTCTGTAAGGCTTAGAAAAGTTACATTAATTTCCTTCATATTTGGCATGGAGCCTGCTTTAAATTACTAGGCTCACTAACACAGAGCTCTTATAAACAACAAAACAGCTATGAAAAAAACACTACTAACAATCACAGCGCTATTCGGGTTTGCAGGCATTGCTTCGGCAGAGCCAGCTACACTTGATGCAGTTGCGGATGTCAAATTCATCATCGATAACCTCTGGATTCTTATCTCAGCGGCTCTCGTGTTCATCATGCACTTAGGTTTCTCCGCTCTGGAGTCCGGCCTCTGCCAAAAGAAGAACGTCGTCAACGTTCTCTTCAAAAACGTATTTATTATCTGCATGGGTATCCTGACTTACTACTTCACAGGATTTAATACACACTATCCTGGTTTTGCTGATGATGCTGCGGGTATTTTCTCTCTCGGTGGTGCTGCTGGTTATGACGTTGCTGATGCGGCCGCTAACGAGACTAAAGCATATGCTGATTACACATACTGGGCTGACTTCATCTTCCAAGCGATGTTCGCTGCTACCGCTGCCACAATCGTATCTGGTGCAGTTGCGGAACGTGTTAAGCTTCTTCCATTCATGATCTACGCGACTCTTCTTGTAGGTCTTGCATACCCAATTGCTGGTTCATGGCACTGGGGTGGTGGCTGGTTGAATAAGATGGAAGTTCCATTCTATGACTTTGCTGGTTCTACAGTAGTTCACGCCTTCGGTGGTTTTGCAGCTCTTGCAGCGGTAATCCTTCTAGGAGCACGTAAAGGGAAATACACATCTGGTGGTGTTAAGCCAATCCTTCCACACTCTCTCCCACTTGCGGCGATCGGTGCATTCCTTCTCTTCTTCGGTTGGTTCGGATTCAACGGTGGTTCAGTTCTTTCTGCTGACCCGGCTGCAGTTTCTCTCGTATTCACAACAACCGCACTTGCTGCAGTTGGTGGTGGAATGGGTGCGATCATCCTCTCATGGATTCTTCTTAAGAAGCCTGACCTCTCAATGGCACTCAACGGTCTCCTTGCAGGTCTTGTGTCCATCACAGCTGGTCCTGACGTAATTACCGTCCCTATGTCAATCGTTGTAGGTCTTATCGGTGGTGCGATCGTAGTAGTATCAGTTCTCTTCTTCGACAAGATTAAGATTGACGATCCAGTAGGTGCGATTTCCGTTCACGGAGTTGTAGGTATCTGGGGAACAGTTGCTCTTGCTCTTCCATTCTTCAATGGTGGAAACGAAGACGTAAGCCTTGTTTCACAAATCATCGGTGTAGTTGGTGTAGGTGCATTCGCCTTCATCTTCTCCTTCGTGATTACTCTCATCGGTAAGATAATCTTCGGAATCCGCGTGAGCGAAGAAGAAGAAGCAGAAGGTCTTGACGTTGCTGAGCACGGTGCTCCAGCTTACACAGAATAAGAACTTCAGTTTAGTGAGTTGATTAAGCTCACGACTAAACTTTTCCAATGAGCCTTGCGAGAAATCGTAAGGCTCATTTTTTATGATTGTAGTAGTGGTTTGATGAATTTTGGAAGGCCGTTGTAATCATCTTAAATATCGCAGTCTGAAAAGACCACGAAGGCGCTAAGACGCCAAGTTTCATCAGGAGTTCACCTGGCAGGGGAAACAGCTCTTTCCTGCTCATTCATAAACATCATGATATCGACTTCACATACAGAATAACCTCTTTTTTGAATTATCTTTGCGTCGTCGCTCCTTTACGGTTAAGTTTTTACTGCAGTTTGTAGGATAAACCTTATGCCGCAATTTGTGCTCTTTTGGAGCTGTGCTATACTATCCTGTGGATTCATTGAAATTAGAGGTGCCGAAAGAGTGTGGAGTGATGTTGCTTTCGGGTACAGCATTGTTCCCTCATAGTTCAATGGATTTGCATATTTTTGAGGAGCGCTATCGTGCGATGTTGTCTGATGCGTTAGAAGATTCTTGGATGTTCGTGATTGGGAATCTAATCGCTGAGGAAGAAGAGCCGTATGCGCAATGTGTAGCCAATATTGGGACAGCTGTATTTATCAACGCCTCTCGAACACTGCCAGATGGTCGCTCGGCCATGGTAGTGACGGGGGTGCAGGCGGTGCGCTTTGATACATGGGTTTCGGATGCTCCGTACCCAACCGCAAAGATTTCTCCCGTGGAGCGTATTCTGATCGATAGAGACAAGGCAGATAGTGTGAAGTCGCTTATCCTCGATTACACAGAGACGCAGCTCGACCATGTTTCTGCAGATGTGAAAAAGTCAGTAATGACGAGCTTGGACGAGATGTCATCGATGACGGCCTTGATCGACAATGTTGCGCACAACTTCATTGGAGATACCGATTTACGGCATGAACTGATGACGGAGCTTGACGATAACATCAGAGCAAGCAAATTAATATCTGCCATTGCTGGTTAATTCCACCGTTACCTATGAGCTTTAAAAAACTCCTCTTTCTCTTTATCGTTGTTCCACTCCTTGAGTTAGCGCTCTTCATGGCGTTGGCGGATACGATTTCGTTACCCGTCACCTTAGCGATCATTATTATTACGGGTGCGCTAGGAGCGTATTTGGCGAAGAAGCAAGGCTCGCTTGCCTTACGGAACTTTAAGCAAGCTCTGGGTTCTGGTCAACTTCCTCATGTTGAGGCCACGGATGGGATTTTGATTCTCGTAGCAGGAGCCGTTTTATTGACCCCTGGGTTTTTAACAGATGCGGTCGGGTTCGCGCTACTAGTTCCACAGGCGCGCGCGCTGGTGAGAGGGAGGCTCGTGACATATATGAAGCAGCATATTCATACTTCCGTAAGTGGTATGCCATCAAGTGCAGTTGAACAAGCTACTCCTAGAGAAATGAAGCCGGCTCGTGGCCGGGTGGTATCAGAGGAGGTTTAGTCTTAATCTCTGCCTCGTAACCAGCCGGTGAGACTAAGACGAGATTTTCTGGAGGGCATGACTTCATGCCAGTAACTACCGCTTAGGAATATCACCACGGTTCCTGCCTCAGGGATGACATCGATATAGGGACCAAGGGCGCCGAGGGCAATGTCTGTGTAGAGGCGGAGCTGGCCACCGTCGTTTTCTTGCCAGTCAGTGTTCAGGTAGGTGATGATCGAGATTTCACGGGACAGGGTGTTGCTGTGTCGATCTAGGTGAGCTTTGTAAAACCCGTCCGCGGGGTAACGAGCGAGGTGCCCTTCGTAGGAGACAAGGGGTAGAAAGAGCTGGCTGCGGAAGTGTTCGGAGAGTTCATCCATAGCCTTGACCCAGGCAACGGCGGTAGGGGCGAGGTCCTCGGAATCAAGCCAGAAAATTGAGTCGCTGCGAATTTCGCCACGCACTTTTAAGCCTGATCCCGCTCCCACTCCAGCACGAATGAGTTCTGCGGTCTCAACTTTCTCAGCCATGAGTTGGATTAGATCTAGCTGAATAGAAGGCGAAAGTAAGTCCTGAAACACACCATACCCTGTATCCGCTATGGCGTTAGCCAGTTTATTCATCGTGGTGAGGGCGAAGGTAGGGGAGTCCGAAGGCATAAGTGCTCTGAGAGGTGAAGTTCTAGTGAAGCAACTAGGCTAGGTAACACAGTTTTTCAGAGATAGGGGATTAATTTCACAAATCTGAAAAGACAGGTCTCTCAATTCTATAGTAATCTCCAAAAAGTGATTCAAGACAGACTTGCTAAGTATGACCCTTGATTCCTTCTTTGCATCTTCGCTGTTCCTATTTCCCACTAGTGATTCATTGTGCTATCACCTTAGCTGATTTAAGATCACTTGTGCTAATACTAGTCCAAAAGTCGCAGTGACATGGGTAGTAGCTCCGTATCCTGTGGCGCAATTGAGGTTTTTTGGCATATCAAGTTCTTCGCCTCCCATCATACAGGGTTGTGGAGCGGTCATTTCTTCGCTGGAGAACACGGTGGGGATTCTGAACTTTTTGGGCTTTTTGCCGGCTCCAGTAGGATAGCCATATTTCCTGCGGAGCTCATTGCGGACGGAGCTGATGAGTCTGTCACCGTGCGCTTTTGAGAGGTCGGATACCGTGACTTGGGTGGCATCCATTCTGCCGCCCGCACCACCGCAGGAACACACCGGGATCCCGCGTTTTTGGCTTTCGGCCAGGAGATGGCTTTTTGCCCTTACGGTGTCGATCGCATCAACAACAATGTCAGGAGAGTGGTCTAAAATCTCGTCTGAATTCCGTTGAGAGTAGAAGGCTAGCAGAATCTGCACATCGCAGTCTGGGTTAATGCTTTTGACGCGTTCGGCCAGTGCCTCGGCTTTCATTTGTCCGTATTTCCCTTGGTGGGCAGGGAGTTGGCGATTCGTGTTGGTAACGCAAATGTCGTCTAGGTCAACTAGGGTGAGCTTTCCGACTCCCGAGCGGGCGAGAGCCTCTACAGTCCAGGAACCTACTCCACCAAGTCCGACTATCATTACATGAGCGGCATTAAATTTTTCGAGTGCCGCTTTCCCATAAAGCCTCCCGACCCCGCCAAAACGGTTGATGTAGTCCTCTGTGAGCATGGTGAGATTAACGCTTGAGCAAAACTAGGTAATTCCGCACTTGGCTCTTTAACCAATGTCCGCGCTGAATAGGGGCGGAGTGTGCTGCGGCACTGATGTATAGGTCACAGGAGCGACCTCCATCAAGATTGAGTGCGGTTTTTCTGGGGAGATGAGAAGGAAGCGATTTGAGCGCCTTGGAGAGTTGTGAGAGCGTACACGAGGAAGATTGAGCGATTGCAAAGTGGTTTTGCCCATCCCAAAGGAGAAAACTTCTCTGCGCAGGATTAGTGGTTGCGAGGCCACCTACGGGTTGTGCGTTCTCCAGTAAGAATGGTCCGGTCTGGAGTAACTCAGATGCCTTTCGGTTCGCGGAACGGTTTCGTTTGAGGGCTGCGATGCCGCCAGAGAGTTGGTAAACTCCAGAGGTTAGTGAGGAGGCCCCATTCCATGCTCCAGTGGTTTTGCTATTAGATCTGACGAGGCCTAAGGGTTGTCCCTCGGTGCCAAAAAATCCAGCATTGATCGCGGCAATTCCGCCTAAAGCGGTGGTGGCATTTCGGGCAGAAGTCCAGATGGTGCCCGGCTCTTGGTCCGCAACCTTAAGCTGGTATTGTGAGCTGTCAAAGCTAAGAATGGAAAGGGTGATTCCCTGAACGGTCAGGCTATGGTAGTTAAGCGGGTGGTTTGTTTTAGGTGGCGAGGGCGCAACTACTGGTGTGGGAGCTGTAGCGGGGATTCTCGGCGCAGGGCTTACAGGCACAGGGGCCTTGGGGAGTGACACTGGATTAGCAGGCGTTACCGCTGCTGGGTTCTCTACCACAGGGACGGCACAGGAGGTCACGAAAAGACTGAGAAGGAGAAGCCAAGTTTTCATAAATGTAAATTAGCGTTCCTCTTGCGGGAGGAACGGAGTCTCAAAAGCCTCTTTAAATGAGTAGATGCGGTCAAAGTCAGATGGGGAGTCTCCCTCCTCCTTGCTGAAAATTTCGACTTGGATGAGATTGAAGACCATATCCCCAACGTCACGTGTCTTAGTAATGCCCCATTCCTTGAGGAGTGGTTTAGTCATCGGTCCGAACTCCTTGAGTGCGAAGTCACGGAAGCCGTGCATCAGCTCCGCTCCATTTACATGACGTGGCTTCTTCTCTTTCTCAATGATGGCGCCTACGGTGAAGTCTAGAGCTTCTTTGAGGAAATGGTAAGAGTCTGGATTAAAGCGTGGATCGAGCGTGCAGATTTCTTTTACGGCTTGGCTGAAGGATTTCATATCAAATTTTTAGTCCACGATGATTGCACGAGGAGGTGCTGGATCCTCCACTACGATTGCTCGTGCTGGTGGTTGAGGAGTCGGTTCTTGCACAATGACGGCGCGAGGTGGGTTTGGTTGAGTCGCAGGTTGGACTCGGATCGGGTTAGGGGCGACACGTTTTGGCTGTGGCACAACGCGCTGAGGTTCTTCGACTACGATGGCGCGTGGCGGTGGAGGCGGAGTTCGTGCGGGCTCTACCACGACAGCACGAGGTGGAGGAGTTCTCGCTGGTTCTACCGCAACGGGTTGTTGCGCAGGCTTGTCTTTTTTTCCACCACCAAAGATGCGCTTAAATAGGCCACTAACGACATTTTCCGCCGTTTCTTTAGGCGCGGATGGGAGTGGTTGGCTTTTCTGCTGTGAGATGGCGCTGCCTTGATGAATGGTGCAGGGGGAGTTTACGGCGCGGATAAGGTCATTTGGCACGAGGTCTTCGTAGGCCTCGCCGCTGTTGCGGCATGAAGTGTTGGCGAGTCTGGAAGAGCGTTTACAGAGAACTAGCTTGGTCGATGGAATGTTTGGAGAAAGAACGGCGGGCTTAAACTCGGATTTTTTCGAGGCCGCCTTCATGAGATCCGCCCAAATAGGAAGAGCCAGACGAGATCCGTATCCTTGACTGATCGTGCGTTTAGGAGTGTCAAGGCCAACCCATACCGCGCATGTAAGACGCGAGGTATATCCTGCATACCAGGCATCTTTATAATCGTTTGTGGTGCCTGTTTTCCCACCACTCGGGGCGGTGAAGCCGTAGGTTTTACGCAGGGATGATCCGGTACCGCTAATGTTGATGTCTTGCAAGATTTTGGAGACTTCGTAGGTAGCACCTTTGGAGAGTGGGTTATCGGCATATTCGACTCCTGATTTTTTCTCTAAAAGAACTTTGCCATGAGAATCGACAATCTTTGAGATGATGTAGGGCTGGCGCATTTTGCCAAGATTAGGGAAGATGGTGTAGGCACGAGCTACTTCATAAGGTGAAGCCTCCCAATCCCCTAAGTAAGCGGTGGCTGATTTTGGGGTTTTACCGGATTGTTGCTGCTTCCATTGGAATTGATTAAACCCTGCCAGCTCTGCTGCCTGAATAACGTAAGGTAAGGTCGCATAGTCACCAACTCGCACAGAGGAGGTGTTGCGCGAGCGCAGAAGTGCCGAGCGAGTAGAGACAAGACCGAGGTTTTTGCCGTCTGAATTTCCAGGGTTCCATTTGTCACTGGAATGATCAATTTCACCTGGTTTGAGAGGGGAATCATCGATAAATGTTTCCGGACGGAGGCCACGATCGTAAGCGGCTTGGAAGACGAAGGGTTTAAAAAGGGAGCCGACCTGACGCCGGGCACTGTAGGCGCGGTTGAAACGGGAGTCGTCCGCATCTCGCCCTCCTACACTGGCAATGATCTGTCCCGTGGCGTTATCGATGCAAACGAGAGCACCTTGCAGGTAAGCAGGAGCCTTCTCTGGAGAGCTCTGCATGTTGTAGGCATACTTAGTCTGATGTCGATAACCAGAGAGCTTTTCAATCTGCACGAGGCGGTTGTTGACGGAGTTTTCCGCGATGGTCTGGAGCCCTTTATCAATGGTGGCGTGAACGGTGAGTCCGCCGATCTTGAAGTTGTTTTTTTCGAGGTGGTCGTTGAGTTCCCTAAGGATAGCATCCATGGCGTAGGATTGCCCCTTAGTGCGAAACTTTTTTGGGCGAATCTTCAGGGGTTCGGCCATGGCCGTGTTTTTTTCTGCAGTGGTAATGAAGCCGTAGTGATTTAAACGGCCGAGGACGACGTCACGCTCTCGCTGCGCGAGTTCAATTGAACGAAAGGGGGAGAAAGCATTTGGTCCCCTCACAATACCTGCGAGCATAGCGGCTTCAGAGAGAGTTAGGTCTTTGGCAGCCTTTTGGAGATAGGCTTGGGAGGCAGATTCGACCCCCATCATAGAGTGCCCCCAAAAGATACGATTACAGTAATGCTGGAGGATCTCAGTTTTCTCGTAGGTCTTTTCGATTCGGAGAGTGACGAAGATTTCGAGGAACTTGCGGTCTAACTCATGATACCAGCGTTCTCCCTGGGAGAGATCGAAGGTGTTACGAGAAAGTTGCATCGTAATGGTGGAGGCTCCCTGCGTCATACCGCGATCTTTTATGTTCCGTAGGGTGGCACGGGCTAGCCCTTTGAAATCGATTCCAGGGTGCTGGTAAAATCGAATGTCTTCTCGGGCGATGATGGACATGAGGAAGTTTGGTGAGATGTTTTCAAAGGAAACAACGTCTCGGTTTTCGCCATGGACTTTTCCAATAGGAGCGCCGTTGCGATCAAGCACGACGGTTCGTTCAGGCATGTTGGCGACTTCCTCCATATTAAATTTTTGCGCACGGATGCCATAGAAGGCACAGAATGCAATGCCTCCAATGATGCCCACAAAGAGGCAAAAAAGAAAAAGGCGGAGAAGAATACGCAATAGGATCGGGCGTTTGCGCTTTTTGGGGAGATGTGGAGCGTGAGCCATTAGTTAGGAAAGCTTGATAGCTTAGTCCTTGTAACCGAAGAAATGTTCGAGAAAAATGCTAAAGTAGATGTTTTTTCTGCTAACTCGTCTTTTGTGCGAGGTTTCAGGCTGGCTTTTCTACAACTAATGGGCGAGCAAACTCTCATAAGTTGTTATGATGGGGCTGCGTCACATTACTTACTGTGAATTACGTATTTTGTAGCCATCTACGTAATCGTCCTCGAATTGCACAACGGCGGAAAGGCGTGGAACGTAATCGATGCTAGGTCCTCCCCAGAAGCTGTTACGTCTGTAATAACCACGGTCGTAACGATCATAATATCTGCTTCCTAGGCCGATGGTCACTCCAAAACGGTGGTTGTATACAGGTTCGAGAGAGAAGTAATTCCATTCTTCTTTTTCATCTCCATTCTCGAGAGTTTCTGTGACGCGGTCAGGATTTCCCATGGCAATGAAAACTCCGTCTTTGTGCATGCCTTCTTCGATGCGACCTTCTTGAACGAGTTCTTTTTGGGACTCGGAAAGATTAGCGAATTTCGCGGGATGTTTCTGGATTCTAGAAGTAGGGGTGGAAGCGCATGAAACGATGAATACGCATAAAAGAGAAGGGAGGAGTAAGGCTTTCATTACTGCTTTAGAGTATTTTCACGTATAGAATATTCACATTTTTTACAACAATCTCATTGTGATCAGATGAGTTGTCCGTGATTCACAAAAAAATCACGCTCAGAGCATTTCTAAGGTTGTCAACCCTCCACTATCGTGTAGATATATGATCCATATGGCGACAAATGTATTGGCAAACGGAGTGGAAATCGAGGGAGTTCTCGAGTTTTCAGGTGATTTAGAGATTAACTGTAAGGTGAATGGCGAGGTCAAATCTGACAAAGGTAACCTAATCATCAATAAAGATAGCGATATCAAAGGTGATGTGAAAGCAAGTAATCTCACTGTTCACGGTAAGGTCGATGGTGCTGTGACCGCAGCTAGCTGTAAATTAGCTGAGACCGCAGATGTTAAGGGTGATGTTGCTTACAAAACGCTAGAGGTTAAGCCTGGAGCGAAGTTGGTTGGTAGCATGAAAATTATGTCCTAAGATTTTTTAGCATGACTATAGAACCAATTGGGTCGTATCGATCACAATGGGGAGAAGGCCCAATCTGGTGGGAGGGGTTTCTCTATTATGTGGATATTGAGAAGCATAATATTATCCGGTTTGACCCGAAGTCGGGAGATGAACTGATCTTCAATGTCGGTCAACGTGTCGGAACGGTAGTGCCGCGTGAGGATGGTGGCCTGGTCTGGGCTGGTGATAATGGCTTTTACTTTTTAGACGAATTTACGGGGGAAAGCACCCCAATCACCGATCCTGAACCTGAAAAGGAGAATAACCGATTTAATGATGGGAAATGTTCACCAGAAGGCCGTTTGCTAGCGGGGACGATCAGCTTGAAGAAGGTCGAGGGCGATGCGACCCTTTACTCCTTAGATTCCGCGCAGAACTTAGCCGTCGCGTATTCAGGAGTGACTAATTCCAACGGTCTCGTGTGGAATGACGCAGGTGATACGATGTATTATATCGACACCCCACGCAGAGCGGTGACGGCCTTCGATTATGATCAAGTTTCTGGTGAATTGAGCAACGAGCGTGAAGCCTTCTCAACGGAGGAGATCGATGCTTCGCCTGATGGGATGACGATCGATGAAGATGGTAATCTCTGGATTGCCTTCTGTCATGGAGCCTGTGTGGTTTGTTATAACCCTGTGAGCGGTGAAATGCTCAAGAAAATCGATATTCCATGTCTAGAAACCACAGCTGTGGCCTTTGGTGGTCACTACTTTGAAAACCTCTACGTCACTACCGGAGTGCATAAATCAGAGGTAGAAGAGCATGCAGGGCGTTTGTTCGTGATCAAGGATCTCGGCATCAAAGGCGTTCGAGCAAATGCATACAAAGGCTAGACGATGATTACCTGGTTGGAGCGCAAAATCGGATGGATCGCCTTTCCGTCGATCATTCGATATTTAGCGTTTTTCCAGCTGGGAGTCTTAGCTCTCTCATTTGTCAATCCAGCTGCGAGTCAGTTGCTAGGCTTTGATTGGAAGCTCATTACTGAAGGGCAAGTTTGGCGACTATTCTCCTTTGTCTTTTTACCGATCGGCTCGCTAACGGGAGCTGGAGGGGCAATGACGGTGTTGTTTTCGCTTTTTGCGGCGTTGATTTTGATGAGCTTTAGCGATGGTATCGAGAGTGCTTGGGGGGCGTTTCGAACCACGCTCTTTTTCCTTGGAGGCTGGTTGGTGTGTTTGATCGCAAGCATTCTGTTCAGCACCGTCTTTGCGTATCACGGGGCTGATGGGAAGGTGGCGTTAGCGATTCCAATGATCATTCAACCAGGGCTTCTCTTTGACTATGCCATTCTGTTTGCTTTCGCCACGTATTATCCTAAGTTTGAGCTAAGACTCTTCTTTGTTTTACCCGTTCCAATAGCGATTATTGCCATCATTAGTGGGGTGATGGTATTGCTTTCTGCGATGATTGGTCTTCCATTTCTGATTTACAGCGTACTCTGCTTATCCCATTATTTGGTGATTGCAATTCCACTTCTGATTAACCGAGGGAAGAGGCACACACACAAAGTGAAGCATAAGGCGAAGAATAAAAAGCCTACTTACTTTCACGAGTGTTCACAATGTGGCGCTACGGATGCGCAAGACGAAAACCTAGTCTTCAGAGTCAGAGATGATGGCTCGGAAATCTGCGAAAACTGTCGTGATGTTTCTCAGGAAACTCACTAATGTTAACTTTAGATCATCTGATTTCTACCAATTTCATTTGTCAATCCGCCTGATATTTGTTTTTTAGATGATCTATGGTGCGGTTCTTGTTCATGCTTACTTTCTTATTTATTCTCTCTTCGTGTGCATCGAAGGTAGAAGAAACTGGAGGGGTGAGTTCATCGACCTCAAAAGCACCCGAGCAGGGCCTAGCGAAATACATGGGTGGATATAAGATGGTAAAAGATAAGGAAACCGGGATGATGAAGCCCGTATCAGATAAGGATGGACCTTTCAGTGGTGACACGAACCCCTTTTCAGGAACCAACAATGCTGGTAATAAAGAGTTTTCGACCGCAGAGTATGACAGCCGTCGTTGGAACGGCACCAAGAATGCTTCTGTCAAAGAGTGGAATAATGCGAATAAGGATTACGAGTATTCCCCAGAGTTTATCCGCCAGAACTCCCGTTATGCCGAGAGTGATGCGCGGGAGGGAAGCTCCTCGTATAATCAGAGTTCAGAGAGCTATGAGACAGCTTCCGCGTTTGAGCAATCAGGGGACCGAATCGCGCGTGATTTAGATTACCGCGTGCAGAAGCGCAGAGAAGTTTACGTTCAGCCTGAAATCATCGACAACAAGAGCCAGCAGTCGCAAAGTGGTCGATCTGTAGAAGATGTCAAAAGCTTACTCAATGACTAAAAGAACCTTTAGGCACAGACTCAGAGAGATCATTTTTGAGGCAGAAACTCCAACGGGTAAGGTGTTTGATCTTTTCCTCCTCGTGATGATTATCGGAAGTGTTGCGGCAGTCATGATCGAGAGTATTGATTCCGTAAAGCTCGAACATCGCTCCTTTTTGATTCGAGTAGAGTGGTTCTTTACGATTGTGTTTACGATCGAGTATGTTGCGCGTCTCTTCTTGGTGGATCGCCCGCTTTCTTACGCGAGAAGTTTCTTTGGAGTCGTCGATTTACTAAGTTGTTTGCCGTCTTATATTGGTCTTTTCATTCCCGGAGGGCAATCACTGCTTGTTATTCGTATTTTACGACTACTACGCATGTTTCGCGTAATGAAGATGGTCAACCATATCGAAGGAGGAGACATCATCATGCGTGCTCTGTATAATAGCCGTGCCAAGATTTTTGTCTTTTTTATGACCGTGTTTGTTTTTGCTGTAATCGCAGGGACGGTCATGTATTTGGTGGAGGGAAGTTATAATGCAGGCTATGCAAACATTCCGCAGAGTATATACTGGGCGATCGTGACGATTTCGACGGTAGGGTATGGTGATATTGCCCCAATCAGCGCGCTGGGTAAAATTGTCGCGACCCTTACCATGCTCTCAACCTACGCCATCATCGCCGTGCCTACAGGTATCGTGGCAGCAGAGTTATCGAAAGACAAAGACCAGAGCACTGACGCTTGCCCTGGCTGTGGAATGCACGGTCACTTAGAGGACGCTAAGTATTGCCGCAACTGCGGATCGAAGTTATACTAAAACTTATCCTGTAGATGAAAACTCCGGCATGCTCCTAGTTTTGTTGCATTTTTTTGAGTTCAATTTTCGAGTATGATCTTTTACAGCTGAAATAGATCACGGTGTATGTGAGGATGGCAAATAAAGCTAATACGATTTTGGTCTCGAGACTAAACGTATGTGAGAATGTGATTTTTTTAATATTTACCCCGAGAAATACGATGCTGGCTAAGATGTAGAAGCGTAAACAGTTGAGGGTAAACGTCCGGTATCTTCCAACTTGTGCAAAGATGCTTAATATAAAGGGGATTTCTAGCAGGATTATCACGGTTAGAATAAAGGATAGAGAAAAGCCCCCAAACCACAAAGGAAGTGGTCCTACAAAGATAAACAAAAGAGGGTATTTATGTTGATTGAAATCTTCCATATCAAGTGGAATTAGCCGTTATTTCCCTTCATTTATGAGCGTCATTTTATGAGCGCCATTTTTATGTATTTCATATGAGAGTCTGAGCCAGCCAAATATTGGAATTCCTAAAATATTCATGACAGATTGCACTCTAAACCCTTTGAGGAGGAAATCAATACGGTCGTAGTTAGAATGAGCATTCAGCGCTGGTTCCGAATTTGTTTCAGGCAAGGTGAAAATATAGGTGATGAAATTTGGGAAAGGAAAATCTATCCTGATATTTATAACCGCTAATGTGAGGTATAATGCACATGGAATAGATGCTATCAGGAATCTTTGCTTCAGCTTGGGCAAGTTTGATGATCGATTCATCAAAATGACGGGAATGTAAAATGCGATGATGTAAGAAATAGCAAGAATTCCGATCCAGAGTATGGTTGAAGAGTTAATAAGGGATGATGTCATAGTGGTATTAGTTGTGGAGATTAGAGTGATTCACGATAGGCTTTTAGAATTTGTGTTGCTGCTTTTTTATCAATATTGCCACGGATAACCTGTGCTTGAAGTTCTAGCTCTAGGGGGGATGCATCTGTTTGCTGAGAATTTAGTTCAATGAGCTGGATGAGTTTATTGAGTCTCAGACGGATGGTGGGATAGGAAATCCCATAGAGCTTAGCGAGTTCCTTCAAGGAGCCTGAAGCTAGAAGGAATTGTCGCATGAACTCGAGGTCATCATCAGATAATTTATTGAGAAGATTTCGAATGTGCATGAAACATAGTTAATATAGAGTTTAACATTATGCAATTAATATTTAATAAAATTAATATTTATTTTAATTTTGTTTAATTCGGAGCTGTTTTTTCAGCACGATCCTAACCTAATGTCTTGAGATGCAGGTGATAGTTAATACTCCTTCACTGGATGATAGTGAGGCTTTATTGTTAATGGGATTTCGCGTGATTCGTGCTGAGAGAAACACTAAAACTTATCCTGTAAATCCGGAAATTCCAGCATTCGGCGGCGCGCCATGTCGAGGGCTTCTTGGCTAACAACGAACTTAAAGTCCTTCCGTGAGCGTCTGTGATAGCGGCGCACAACATAGGTAGGGTGGTCGTATTGCGCGAGGGCGATAAAGACTGTTCCAACAGGTTTGTCCTCCGTGCTTCCGCCAGGACCAGCGATACCGGTAATGGCGATGCCGA
The DNA here is from genome assembly GCA_937991965.1 of uncultured Verrucomicrobiales bacterium. GTDB lineage: Bacteria > Verrucomicrobiota > Verrucomicrobiia > Verrucomicrobiales > Akkermansiaceae > WTJZ01. The sequence continues at coordinate 17,467 of CALKLP010000014.1, read as the reverse complement.
AGTCATCATTAGAAAGCTCTAGTGCACCCTCTGCCATCGCGACCGCGACTTCTGGGCTGACGGAGCCATGTTCCTCGATCAGCTCCGCAGGCACTCCAAGGAGGGCGGTTTTTGAGGCATTCGAATAGGTGACTACGCTTTGGTCGAAAGCGGCAGAAGCGCCAGCCTCGTCCGTAAGGCGACTAGCGACAAAGCCACCCGTGCAGCTCTCTGCAATCGCAAGGGTATGTCCATCTTCCTCAAAGAGATCGATGACGACCTGCGCCATCGTTTTTCCATCATCACTGAAGCAGTATTCGCCAAAGGTTTGCTTGAGAATCTTTTCGCCTTCTGCAACGGCGAGTTCGGAGCCAATGAGACGGCAATCCACTTCTCCGGGGCGGGCACAATATCCGTATTCGAGATCAGGGACATTGTTCAGCTCTTCGTCCACGCCTTGATGAAAGTCACTTTCGCCAATTCCCGTGAATTTAAGCTCCTTGTGTTCCTGCGGCACAGCACCACCAACAAGAGCGGTGAGGCGTGGGGCGACTTCATTATCAAACATAGGGTGGAGTTCACGCGGAGGACCCGGCAGGAGGAAGAGGGCGCAGCCTTTTCCTATGCGAGGAGGCACATAGACACCAGGGGCGGTGCCATTTGGGTTGGGCATGATTTCCGCTCCGACTGGGAGGAGGGCTTGCTTACGGTTCGAGTCCGCCATTTCATAACCACGGGAGGCAAAAAAGTATTCGATCGTGCGCAACGCGTGCTCATCTACGATTAATTCGCGCTCGAGAATTTCGGCTACAATTTCACGCGTGATGTCATCGCTCGTTGGTCCGAGCCCCCCTGTGAGCAAGATCGCGTCAGAACGCTCGATCGCAGTCTTGATTTCTTCCCCAATCGCGTCGCCATCAGGCACTGTTACTTGACGTTGCACTCTCAGCCCGAGCTTGAAAAGGGCTTGGCCAAACCATGCTCCGTGCGTGTTTAAGGTCGTGCCCAGAAGGAGCTCGGTGCCTGTGTTGATTACTTCGATTCGCATGGAAGAACCTTTACGCTAGGATGAGAGGCTGCGCCAATGCTTTTTTACGACCAATCCCGTGATCTCCAATTTATACAGGAGGGTGAGACTCGATGAATTCACAGACCTTATGCACATCGTCGGTAAGGAACATGTATTCGGCATATTTTTTTCCCTCTGCTTGGCGCATCAGGCAATCGTAAATGAGAGTCTTAGCGGAGAAGTGGTCTTCACCGAGGAAGACCATCGGACTGACTTTTTCAAAGGTACGGTAGTGGTTTTGAGTCGCGTCCATGAAGACTTCTTGGGTGGTTCCAGCACTACCGGGGGAGAACACGACGCCATGGAGGGAAATGGCGAGGAGTCCGTCTTCGCGCAGGCTGTTCGAGAAATACTTCGCGATATGTTGGGAGAAGAGGTTTGACGGTTCATGCCCGTAGAACCAGGTTGGTATGGCGAGGCTGGAGCTACCAAGTGGGTAGCGCTTAACGATCTCTAGCGCGGTGTCGTTGAAGCCCTTGTCCTTGTAGGTGGGAGCGGTCTTCATGTGATCGATGGCGGTGAGGAGGTCTTCCTGGGTGTATTGAGCAAAGTAGGCACCAAGATTCCCCGCCTCCATCATGCCGGGACCACCGCCGGTGGCGATGAAGTATCCCGCACGAGTCAGTTGCTGGGCAATGAGGGCGACTTTCTCGTAATATGGATCGGTGCGCGGGGTGGAGTGCCCACCCATGATGCCGATGACCTTCTTTTTCCCATCGTTCTCCGTGCGCCCCTCTAGCAGATCTGCGAGGGCGTCATCTATGGCGTGGTCGTGTAGGCGCATGGCGAGTGCATCCATGACACTGGGGTCCACGCGGCCGTGCTCCGAAAAGTAATTGTAGATTTCTAAGTCCTTGCTCTGGTCATTTTCTGACGTCCATCCTTCCATGAGTTCATCACGGGAATAGAGGTGTCCACGATATGGTTTGTAAGGAAGGTGTGAGAGTTTAGGGAATACGATAGAGCCGCGTTCATAGAGTTGACCGGGCGCAACGTCCTCCGGGAAATGACAGCCTAGAAAGACGGTGTTGGTGCAATCGACCTCCTTAAAATTAAAGCCACTGAGGTCAAGGCCTTGGATGACGGAGTGGCTCCAGTTCTTTCCTTGTCGCTTGAGGGCACTTACTGAATCGATTTCTCTTAATCTACGCTGCGGACTTTCCATGACTGTCGATTATTTACGTTAAAGAGATATATGGCAAGACTTCATCAGGGATGAATTTTTTCTCGGTGGATTCCTGAGCCGCGAGACTCATCTGGTGTCTGATTACAACAGGGCTGATGGCAGGGCGGTATTCCGCCAGAACTTGAGCGATGGCATCTGCAGTGCCAAGTTTACCAAGCTTGAACATTCGGAAGGCTTTCACGCTGAGTGCCTCTGCCGCTCCGGGGGTCAGAAGGCCTGGGATATCCTTGAGGAATTCATCAGTATCAATCCCCGAGAGGTCGAGTCCCCGTCTTTTACAAAGGGCGAGGAGGAGATTAAGCCCTTCCTTCTGGCTGATGGCTGGGAAAATAGGGATCTTGACATCAATTCTGCCGGGGCGTTTCAGATCCACCTCGATCAAGTCGGGACGGCTGGACGCTAAGATCCACATGAGTTTCCCTCGGTTATCGGTGTCAGCCATTTTTTTTGCTAACATGGAGTAAACTCGGGAGGAGACTCCGGAGTCAGAACTCGCCGCTGCACGTTGTCCCAAGGCTTGGTCTGCCTCATCCACGAAGACGATGCATTTTCCCAAGGCATGCAGCAGGTTAAAGATTTTTTCTAAGTTCGCCTCAGTACTTCCTACCCAGCGGTCGCGGAAATTCTTTAGTGTTACGACGGGGACTCCCGCTTCTCCTGCTAGGCATTCGGCGAGAAAGGTTTTCCCTGTTCCAACGGGGCCGCAGAAGAGGTAGCCCATCGGAAGCGCTTGGGTGTGGCCGTTTTTCCAAAGATCTAGATCGTTTCTCAGCCACTCGAGCACGTCGGGCATACCTAGATAGTCGTTTAAGCTCCGCTTTGGTTCGACGAAGCCGATGAGACCCTCGCATTCCGCTTCTACCAATTGCTTCTTGAGCTCAGAGAGGTCTTTGTTCTCCAGTGGATTATTTGCGTAGTGGCGTTGCTTGAGCATGTTTTCGACCGAGCTGATGGTGGCTCCTCTCAGGCGTTCCGCTGGTAGGGCGAGATCTCCGTCGAACTTCTGTAGAGCCTTCGAGCAACTGGGTCGGAGGATTTGTAAGGCTTGTTGGAGTTCCTTAGCCTCGGGGAGGGGAATGGTGATGGAGCTGACGCGTGGGTTCTGCGTGACAAGGGGGTGGAGGTTGTGGAGTTGATCGGTGAGAACGAAAGCCACTTGACCATGGTCTTGCAGGGAAATGTCTGAGGCCCATGAGCGAATCACAGAGGCGAGGGCATTGAGCTCGTAATTCAGTGCGTTCGGCATGGCGGGGACGATGAGGTGGGCTTGCTTGAGAATAATCGCGATCCGTGGTGATGGCTTACCCATTGCGGAGAGGTTGCGCGCATAGAGTAAGTATTGACCCAGTGATCGAATCGCGGGTAGCGCCATGCCTGAGAGTGCCTTCGCTTGATCGCGCCCCGGCCATTCATCATAAACTTCGCGGCCTTTTTCGACCCGCACGCCATAACCCAAGTCATAGGTGAAAACGACATCAAACTGAGGGAGGAGAATTTCGTTCAAAAAGTCCTGTAGTCGTCCGAGTTGGGCGCCCTCGGTAAGGGGCATTACGAACTGGTCATTGATGTTTCCATGAAGGAGGAAGCACCCGGTTGCGCCACTTTCATATTCCGTTATTACTCTCCTCGCCCAGTTAACCAATTGATCCATACTTCATTCATTAATCTAGGATTCGAAAATGAGCAAACATAATTCGGGATCATAGCTAAACGATCTTTCCTAGTTACAAATAAGCTCGACACTTCAGCTGAAGAGTGGCTTATCGGTCGATCTCTTTTCTTATGACCGCTCAGGCTAAACAGACTCTCAAATGGGACTTGATTCGCTCCATCCCGCAAGGGGTCTTGGAGAGTATCGTCACGACCTTTGGGGTATTGGTGATGGTGCGGGTCTTCGAGGGTGATCAATATTCGAAAGCCGCGATCGTCGCCTCGTGGCCGTTAGGATTGTTGTTGAGTCTCTTTTTTGTGCAAGGGGTGCGGCGGAGTGGTGCTGAGGTCGGCCGTGCGATGGCTACTATGAATGTAGTCGCCGCTTTTGGATTTGGTTTAATTGCTTTTTTCCCAGAAACACAGGTGCTTTATGTGGTGGGGAATACGCTTGGAGCGGTGGGGCTGGCGAGTTGTCTGCCGCTGATGTCGCAGGTGTATCGTATGCATTATCCGGATGAGACGCGTGGAAAGCTCTTTGCCTACGGAGGATTTTTCCGCAAGATCTTCGCTATTGCCACGGCCTTGATTGGAGGCTGGTTTTTACGTCAAGATTTAGCGAATTTCCGTTACCTCTTCATGGTATTTATGGTGGCGTGCCTCGCCTCGGCGGTGATTAGTTTGCGCTTCGGGCCATTGTATTTAGATAAGACGAAGACGGTGAATCTTTTCCACGCTTTTCGCCATGTGAAGACGGATCACGAGTTTCGTCACCTGCTAATTTCCTGGATGGTATTAGGTATAGGAAACTTGTTGGGAATGGCGCTCTTTGTTGAATACATTTCTAACAGAGAGTATGGGTATGATCTCGATGAATTCACGATTGGAATGATCACCACCTTTGTGCCTGAGGCCGCTTTTTTCTCGGTCGTTATGATCTGGGGGCGCCTCTTTGATCGCTGGAATTTTTATCTGCTCCGCGCGACTATTAATCTCTTTTTCGCTGCTGGAATCGCGGTTTACTTTTCAGGGCATGGCATGGCCTTTCTGGTCACTGGAATCGCGCTCTGGGGAGTCGCAAAGGCTGGTGGAAATGTATGTTGGAGCCTGTGGGTAACGAAATTCTCGAAGCCCGAGCATGTCGCCGAATATATGAGCGTACATACCTTTTTGACCGGTTGGCGTGGAATTGCTTCGCCTTTTATTGCGTTACCTCTCGCCTTAACCGTAGGGCCGACTGCGATTGCGTGGGTTGGCTCAGGGATGATTCTTGTTGCGACTGCAATGATTGCTCCAAAAATCCGCTTTGAAACCCGAAGGCGCGAAGGCAAGCAAGTCGAGCCAGACCCGAGGGCTTGATTCTATTGATGGTTTCTGGTATAGTTCTGATATTATCATCCGTATTCGTCCAAAGTAATTTGCAGCAATGTTTGCATTACCATCGGAAAGCGTGTTGTATTTTCACAGAACAACGAAATTATGAATACAGATCCTAATACGCAAAACTCAACTGAACTTCAAACGTCACAAGGTCTTGGTAACTTAGATAAGATGTCACCTTCACCATATAACACCCCGAGCACGGGTCTTATTAATGGGATAATTAAAAAGAAGATTACTCGGATTGGAGTTCTGAAGTGCGGCTTGATTCAGAGTGTGATCGGCGCAGTTATGGGCTTGATTGTCGGCGTGATATATTTTGGAATGTTCTCGATGGGAGGACTGCTGAGTGGAATTAGTGGAATGGAAGAGTTTGGTGCGATGGGAGCTGGGATAGGTATAGGAATGGGAGTTGCTTTCTTGGTGTTGATCCCGATCTTTTACGCCATTTTTGGTTTCATTGGTGGAGTTATTATTGCTGCAGTCTTTAATCTAGCCGCAGGCTGGATTGGAGGAATTGACGTGCAACTGGAGGACGCTTGAGCCAATCAGATTCTTCCTCTCGGATGAGTCAAATACGTGAAGAAAAAAGAGCTCCAGAAAACTGGGGCTCTTTTTGGTTACAAGGGGAGTCGAATGGATTTACCCGAAGACTGCTTTGAGTCGCTTGCAGACTTCCTCTACGTTAGCGCGGGAGTTAAAGGCAGAGATGCGGAAGTATCCTTCACCAGCAGCACCGAAGCCTGATCCTGGTGTGATGACTACTTGCGCTTCTTGGAGCATCTTATCAAACATACCCCAGCTGTCGATGCCTTCTGGGCAGGCTACCCACACATACGGAGCATTTACGCCGCCGAATACTTGGAGCCCGATTTCAGTGCAGGCTTCACGGAGAAGGGTTGCGTTACTCATGTAGTGCTCTACGAGTGCTGCGACCTGTGCCTTCCCTGCATCGGAGAAGATGGCTTCTGCACCGCGTTGTACTGGGTAGGAAGCTCCATTAAACTTGGTGGAGGTACGGCGTGACCAGAGTTGTTTGATGCTGACTTCTTCACCAGACTCGGTCGTTCCTTTTAGCTGAGACGGGATCGCGATGTATCCGCAACGCACGCCGGTGAAACCACCATTCTTCGAGAAGGAGCGGAACTCCATGGCGCACTCCAGTGCTCCTTCGATTTCGAAGATAGATCGTGGTACGTCGTCCTCTTGGATAAATGCTTCATACGCTGCATCATAGAGGATGATGGCATCATTCTCCTTCGCATACGCGACCCAAGCTTCGAGCTGTGCTCTGGTAGCCGAAGCTCCCGTTGGGTTGTTCGGGTAACAGAGGTAAATTAGGTCTACTTTCTCTTCAGGAATCGCTGGGACAAAGTCGTTCTCTGCAGTGCATGCGAGGTAAACGAGTCCTTCGTAGCGTCCGCTTGCATCACCTTCGCCCGTGTTGCCAATCATGACATTGGTATCGACATAAACGGGGTAAACAGGATCGGTAACTGCGATCTTGTTGCCTGGTCCAAAGATATCGAGGACGTTACCTGTATCGCACTTAGATCCATCAGAGATGAAGATGTCATCAGCGTTGATGCCGAGGCCTTCGTAAGCGTTGGCTACTACAGCCTCACGGAGGAAGTCATACCCTTGCTCAGGTCCATAACCACGGAAGGTGTCATGGTTCCCTAATTCATCGACTGCCTTGTGCATTGCCTCGCGCACTGCCTCAGGGAGTGGTTCGGTCACATCACCGATGCCACATTTGATGATCTTTGTAGCTGCTTCCGCGTTATTATCGGTGAATTCGCTTACGCGACGTCCAATTTCTGGGAAGAGATACCCAGCCTTCAATTTAAGGAAATTTTCGTTAATCCGTGCCATGTCAGACTGGTAAAGTGGTTTCCGACCAACGTCAAAAAGAAAAGGGCGGAAATGGTTTAATGAAGTCCTTTAAGCCCAACAAAAAACGCACCTGCGTGAACAGGTGCGTTTCATGAAATTGATATTTTTGAGGGAAACTTACGCTTCGAGTTCAGCTACATTAATGCGGCGTCCGTCTTTGTCGAAGTAAACATTCCCTTCAACAAGTGCGAAGAGGGTGTGATCTTTGCCCATTCCTACGTTTGTTCCTGGGTGCCACTTGGTGCCACGTTGACGGATGAGGATGTTTCCTGGGATGACAGCTTGACCGCCGAATTTCTTAACGCCGAGTCTCTTGCTTCGTGAGTCGCGTCCGTTTTTTACGGAGCCTTGTCCTTTCTTATGAGCCATTGGTCTATAAAAGTTTAATTGTTAGTTTATCCTGCGATTGAGGTGATCTCGATCTTGGTGAGTTGACGACGGTATCCTTTTGTTTTGTGATACCCTTTACGACGCTTGAATTTGAAAGCAACGCCTTTAGGGCCACGGAACTGGGAAACTACTTTCGCAGATACCTTAGATCCTTCAATGATAGGAGCACCAACTTTAACGCTGTCACCCTCACCGATCATGAGTGCTTCAAAAGACGTCTCATCTCCCTCTTCAAGAGCGAGTTTTTCTACATCGAGTTGATCTCCTTTTTGGACGCGGTATTGTTTACCGCCTGTTTTGATGACTGCGTAGGACATAATGATTTTCCTTGGTTAGAAGGGGATGAGAAAAAAACACGAATGGAATATTTTGGCAAGGGAAAACTTTCTCTTTTTGTTGATAAGTAAGAGATCATCTTCTAATTAGGAGGAAATGGAGGAGTTACTCATACAGACCAGTAATGAAATGGTACAGTTTGGCGCAGATATTGGTGCAACACTTCAGGCTGGTGCCGTCGTGGCTTTGGTGGGGGACTTGGGTGTTGGAAAGACGCATTTCACGAAGGGAGTTTGCCTTTCGCAAGAGGCAGGTGATACAACGAGTCCGACCTATACGCTCGTAAATGAAATGACGGAGGGCAACCTCCCGATTTTCCACTTTGATTTTTATCGGGTTAAGGTGGTGGAGGAACTCTACGACTTAGGTTGGGATGACTATCTGGACCGGCAAGGCATCATCGTTGCAGAGTGGGCGGATCTTTACCCAGAACTTATTCCCGCTAATGCGCTCTGGATTAAGATCGAGCACGTGGAGGGCGGACGGAAGGTGACTATTGCGAGGTGAAAAGTTACTTGAGTTTTTTATCCGCAGATTGTTTTAAGGGATATTTGATTTCGATGGAGTGAGAGAAGTGTTATTTGCTTTTTCTCCGTTTTATCAGTCGGGCTTTTTATTTCCTCAAGGCTAAGTGAATGAAGAAAGGATGCACGATGTATTTTATAATGTTCGGGGAACCTTAAACCCAGTTGACCCTCTCTGTGAGCTCCGCGCCTCCGTGGTTAAGAAATGATTTCCAGATTAATCTTTAAGGGCTAGTCTGTTGCTGGAGAGAGCACGTTTGTAGTAACCATTCACAAGATTGAGATAATTCTGCCACTTTTGCCCTGGGCGACCGTTGTCGAGAAGGAAGTGTGGACAGTTTTTGTTCGGGACGCGTACGCCACGTCGTGGCCAGTGGTAGTGAGGCTTCACGTTTGCCAAAGGAATGTTATGCTTGTGCATGAGATAGGCGGTCAGCTTGGCGGTGCGGTCGATCGTGCGACCTCTATTGTTCCCAGCATCTTCACACATCTCGATCCCGATGGAATAGACGTTTCCTGGACCACCGCGGTAGTTTTCAGCGTGGTTTCCTTGCTCATTGGTTGGTAAGTGTTGAACGGTGCGACTCTCATCCGTGGTGTAGTGCCAGCCTTTGGCACCCAGTGCGCCATTGCGCAAAGCGGCTGAGTGGCGCCAGGCATCAGCGCCGTGAGAGGTGTTCTGTGTGCTGTGAATCGTAATGTATTTCGGAGACATGGGACGTCCGTTTCTGCTTCTTGCTCCGCGGGAAAGGATGCTAGAGTTTACATTGGCCGAGGCATAGAGGCTACTGAGTTTTCGGCTATCGGTTGTTCCATAGCTTTGAGTAGGGGGGCTATATGTCGCTGGTCGTCTGGTAGGTTGAGGTGAGCGGGTGTTGGCAATATTTGCTGAGGGGATCTCATACGCATTATGAGTATCTGGTCTGGTGTAGACTCCTGAGGAGCTGTACTCTGGGTATGTCGTATAGGACGGAGCAGAATACGAGTAGGTGGGCGGAGAGCTACCACAGCTAGAGAAGAGTGTAGTGAGCAGGCAAAGGCCAGTGCACATGAGGAGGGAGTGAAGTTTCATAAGGAGCGAAAATTTTTAGTAAGGATTTTTCTGTTAAACGGTGAAATGATGATACCATTACCGTTCAATGAGTGATCAGAGGCCGTTGCATAGCATTTTTATTCAATCAATCGCAAACTATTTAAACGAGAAATTACGTTTTGAGCGTAATCATTGTATTTTGGGGCCTGTTTGTGGCGAAGGGATGTCAGCAATCAGCGCTGGAATCATCGCGCAGAATGCTAGTGAATCAGTGACTAGAACGCTATGGATTGAGATCTCTGAACCGAGGTATAGGGAGCGTTTACAAGAAGAACTCAAGGCCTGGGGAGTAGAGAGCTTTCTCTGGCAGCAGGATGAGTCACTCACTGAGGGAGCGTCGAAAGTTGAAATCTTACAGGGTGTTTTTAGTGATGGAGTGACCGCCGTAGTCGTGCCGAGCGATTGGCAGGGGTTAGAATGCCCCCCTGCTTCTGCCATGGCACAAAACCGCCGTTTGTTCCAAGTGAATGATACGATCAATGTCGCAGAGCTGTGTGAGGAGTGGAAAGCGGCTGGTTACGATATTGTGTCGAGTATTGATGGTAAAGGCCAGTTCGCGTTGCGGAAAGGGGTGTTAGATGTCTTTCTGCTATCCGCCTCTTCTCCTGTGCGGATTGAGTTCGCACAAGATACGGTGAAATCGCTCCGAATTTTTGATGCTGTGACGCAGGTGTCGGTCGAGACGATCGAGCAGTGGGATCTCTTTGCGGAGGAGGCAGATCAGTCGGGTTTTCTGGGAGATTATGCGAAAGAAGACGACCTGATCATTACACAGGAAGAGGCCTCGCATTATGAGGGGCTGAATAATGTCATTTTGTCTTCCGATCCGACCGTTACTAATTTCGAGGTGCAGGCCAGTCCCTTTACGACTCTGGATCCTGGCGACTTTGTGATGCAGGATGCGAGTCACCAAATGGTTCAGGATTACCTAGAGCAATGGCGGGAGGCTGGTTGGCAGATTGTCTTTGCCTCTGGGATGCAGAGTGAACGCGATCGTTTTTTTGAGATCATGGGTGAGCAGTGGCGGAAGCAAGCGGAGCTGATCGAAGAGAATACGATGCATACCTTATTACTACCGGAGCAGAAATTTGCACTGATCTCGCTCTCGGCGATCTTCGGGCGATATCAAACTCCGCGGAAAGTCTCTGCCCATGCGGAATTCTGGCAGACCGCCGCCTCTCGCCATGCGCAAACCGCAGAGCTTAACCCCGGTGAGCTCGTGGTTCATGCTGAGTATGGGGTGGGGGAGCTGCTAGATATTACGTATTCTGAGGAGCAAGAGGAGGAGCTGATTCAGATTCAGTATGATAAAGGGGCGATTCTAGAGGTGCCGATGCGCCAGTCGCACCTCGTGGCGAAGTATGTGGGAGTCGGAACGATCAAGCCCAAGCTCTCGAAGCTAGGCGACGCGCGCTGGGCGAAGTTAAAGGAAAAGGCAGTTGGGTCTGTGATGGATTACGCGGCCCGCATGTTACGCGTGCAGGCCGAGCGAGCGGCGGAGGAGGGGACGCCCCACCCACCAGACTCGAAGTGGATGTGGGAGTTCGAGTCCTCCTTTCCGTATCAAGAGACCCCAGATCAACTGAAGGCTATTGATGAGGCAAAGCGTGATATGGAGTCTCCGTATTCGATGGATCGGCTAATTTGCGGAGATGTGGGTTTCGGGAAGACCGAAGTCGCGATTCGTGCAGCCTTTAAGGCAGTATGCGGAGGGTTCCAAGTCGCCATTCTAGCTCCGACAACGGTGTTGGCAGAGCAGCATCACCGCACCTTTTGTGAGCGGATGAGCGCCTATCCAGTGCGGGTTGATTTGCTGAACCGCTTTCGGAAACCGTCGGAGGCTCGCAGCACGGTCGAGGGATTAGCAGATGGCTCTGTTGATATCGTTATCGGGACGCATCGTGTGCTCTCGGATGCGGTCACTTATAATAATCTGGGGCTGGTGGTGATTGATGAGGAGCAACGGTTTGGGGTGAAACATAAGGAGAAGTTTAAGGAGCGCTTTAATCAAATCGATATGCTCACTCTTAGCGCCACGCCCATTCCGCGGACGCTGTATTTATCGCTCATGGGAGCGCGTGATATGTCGGTGCTTAATACCCCGCCTCTGAATCGGAATCCCGTGCAAACCCAAGTCCTAGCCTATGATGAACGTCTCATTAAGCGGGCGGTGGAGCGGGAGTTGGCGCGTGGTGGGCAGGTTTACTTTCTCCACAACAGGGTGAAGACGATTCACTCCGTCGCGGAGGTTGTGCAACGGCTCGTGCCCAGTGCTCGGGTAGTGGTGGGTCACGGGCAGATGGAACGTGATGCGCTGGAAGATGTGATGCACACCTTTGTGGAAGGCCGTGCCGATGTCCTACTGGCGACAACGATTATTGAATCTGGGATCGATATCCCGAACGCCAATACAATCTTGATCGATCGAGCAGATTTGTTTGGGTTGTCCGATCTTTATCAATTACGCGGTCGGGTAGGACGGGCGGATCGCCAAGCCTATGCCTATCTTCTTCTGCCCAAGAAAGAGCTGTTCACTAGTGATGCCAAGAAGCGAGTTTCCGCGATTAAGCAGTTCACCGCTCTCGGATCTGGTTTTAAAATTGCGATGCGAGATCTGGAGATTCGTGGAGCCGGTAATCTACTCGGAACGAAGCAGAGTGGGCACATCGCAGCAGTAGGGTTCGATCTCTACTGCCAGTTACTCAAGGAGTCGATTGCCAAGCTCAAGGGGGAGCGCGCAAGTGTGAATGCGGAGTGCTCCTTACGTCTCGATTTTGTGACCTTCGCAGAGACGCAATACAAACCAGGAGGCTCGACCTGCCCGGCCTTTATCCCAAAAGACTATATCTCTGATGGGAAGGAACGCTTGGCGGCGTATCGTCGTCTATCGCTCTCGGAATCACTTTCGAGTATCAAGCAGACAGAAGCGGAATGGCGTGATCGCTATGGTAAGCATCCTACGGCTTTACGAAACTTATTCACCGTTACTCGCATCAAGCTGTTCGGAGCACTCTCTGAGGTGGACTCGCTTGAGGTGAAAGGGGAGCGGGTAATGATCTCGCGTAAAGGCGGCTACATCACACTGGCGAAAGGAAATTTCCCCAGACTAGAGAAGCAAAAACCAAATCCTAAACTCGTAGAGCTGGAAGATATGATGAAGGATCTCTCCGCTGGTGTTTGAGAGAAGGGGAGCGTGGCCGTCCCGGCCACTTTTAATAAATGGTGAAAGGATTTTTGGCTTCTCCCCCTTACTAGATGAGCCAAATCCTGCAGATGAAATGAAAGACTGAATCCCTCACTTTAATCTTCCCCATGAAAGTTTCTAATTTTATTTTAGCGAAGTGAAGCGAGGTTGATTATTTATGTTTTTCAGGCTAATGCTTTCTCTTTCCAATCAGTTTTTGAGCGGTCTGAAAAGAAGGGTTTTTGGGGTATAAATTTTTATGCAAGACTTCTGCTTGATTTGAGGGTGAGTTTTGATTTTTGAGAGGGAAATTTTAGAATTTCCGTGAGGTGTGAAGAAGGTAATAGGGCTTCGATATTTTTTTGAGTATTATTCCACTAATGGAGCTTAGGTTTTTTAAAGCGATGGAGCGTGTGCTTTTAAAGGATCGAGCCCAAGGATAAGGATAAGTGAAGAATTTCGGAATTTATCAAAAAGCACAACATCTTGTATTGTGAATAATTTGTGAATACTATATGAGCAAGTCTTCCTTTGACTTCCTTGAGTTTTCTGGGTAGATTCTCAATTCTAATATCTAGAGATTTCTGTCTCACAGAGTAGCCCTACTGGCGTCCTAGATAGAGCATGAAACAGCAGCACCAACATCCAAGAAAATGGCAGATACAACGACAGTAAAATTAGGGAATAGAGAGTTTACATTAGACAAAGCGAAAGCGGAAGAAGCTTTTGCGGGTAAAAGGGTAATTAATGGTAAGGATTCGATGTTCTTTAATATTCTGCCGCTGAAGTATCAGTGGGCTTATGATCTCTACAAGACGATGAAGGCCAATCACTGGGAGCCAGAAGATATCCAGATGCAAAAGGATGTGGAGCAATGGCGTAGTAAAGAGGTTACTGACCAAGAACGTTGGATTATCAAGATGGGGATTGGTTACTTTTCTGCTGCGGAAGGAATTGTTGGTGATAATGTGCAACACGTGGTGCGTGATGTCGTTACCGCTCCAGAACTGAAGTTGGTGCTCGGTCGTCATGCGCATGAGGAGAATATTCATGCTGATTCGCTAGTTTACATGATTTCATCGCTGGGAATTAACCCACATGAGTGTGAGGCGATGTTTGAGGATGTCGATACCATCAAGGAGAAGAACCATTTCGTGGTTTCCAATTCACGTGCCATGCGCCGTGATATTGATCTGACTGTTCTGGAAAATCAGCAAGCATTAGCGAAAAACATCTTCCTCTTTGGTCAGATTATGGAAGGGACGCAGTTCTACGGCCTCTTTGGGATGATCTTATCTCTCTACCGTCAGAATAAGTTTATGGGGATTGGTCAGATGTTCCAATACACGCTCCGTGATGAGTCAAACCACATTGAGGTGTTCCGCAATCTGTTAATGGATCTAGTAGAAGAAAATCCTAAAATCTGGACTCCTGAGTTCCGTGAGGACTTACGTGATACAATGCGTGAGGGAATCCGTCTCGAGAAAGCCTTTATCCGTGATTGTCTGCCAGTTGGCGCGATTGGACTGAATGCCGATGAGTTCGTGGAATACATCGACTACATTGCTGATCGCCGTCTCGAGAGTTGTGGGCTCGCGCCACTGAACGAGAGCACGCATAACCCATTCCCATGGTTGGCGGAGATGATGGATATTAAGCGCGAACAGAATTTCTTTGAAGGCCGGGTAACGGAATACCAAACAGCAACTGCGCTCGAGACTGCTGGCTACGAGGACGACGAGCTATAATCCCTAACTAAGAACGAATATTATGATGAATCGATACAATACCAGCGGTGCTACTTTAGAGCAGGACGTGCTTCTCAAGCAAGTCATTGAATCCCGCATTTCTAAGGGCGAATCACGCTTTGATTGGGCAACTACCCTTCCTACGGACTCAAAGCCAAGCGAAGACATCGTGGTGGCGAACAATAAGGGCGAGATGGCCTTTGATCTGAAGGCTGTTGCAGACACTATTGGGGACGCTTTGACCGATCTACTGATTGCCAAAGGAGATGAAAATCACGATGAGATCTTCAATGAAGAAAATCGTGATTTCGTAGCGAAAACTGCACTGGCGGTTTCTAGCAGCCTCATGGCGAAGGTGGAAGAAGTCGGACAGTTGAAGCTCTCTCACCACGATCTCTATCTCTTGATCGAGAAGGCGCTGATCGAGAATAATCGCCATGACGTGGCGAAGTCCCTGACGCTTATTCGTCAGTATGAAAATAGCGGAGACTTTTCCCAGGATGAACAGCCAATCACAGTGAAGCTGATTCGTCGTAATAACAGCATTGTTCCTTGGAATGAGGCGAAAATCGAGACTGCTGTGCGCCGTGCTTTCCTCACGATGGAAGAAGACCCAGGCCCGTCACATCAAATTGCAAGAGCTGTGACCAACCGAGTCAATATCTCAGGCAGTGCGAAGATTGACATCGAGGAGGTTCAAGACATCGTGCAAGAAGAATTAATGCGTCATGGATACTTCCGCGTCGCGGAGCACTACATCCTTTACCGCGCGCAGCGATCGCGCTTGAGAGCAGAAGAAATGGAAACTATACAAGAAGACAGCCAGCAAGAATCGATGATTGTCGTTCTAGAGCAAGATGGATCGAGTAACTTTTGGGACGGTTTAGACCTCCGTAAGCGGATTGCATTTGCTTCTGTAGGGTTAGAGCTTAACATGAGCGAGCAAGAGATAGAGGCGGAACTCCGTCGCTCTGTGACTGCAGAAATTTCACGTGATGATTTACGTAAACTCATCATTCTCAATTCGAAGACACTCCTAGAGCAAGACGCAGACTTCGCGCGTTTCTCGGCTCGTATTCTCCTGACTTATATTTATGAGGAAGTGCTGGATTGGGATATCGTGAGTGATGGGCGTGAAGGCTTGAAGAAGGCTCACCAAAAGGGCTTCGTGAACTACATTAAATACGGTGTAGAGATTAACCGCCTTTCCCCAGATTTACTCGAGTATGACCTCGAATCAGTGTCTAAGTCTCTGGATCCATCCGCGGACTTAGATTTCGAATTCCTCGGGATAAGCACTCTCTATGATCGTTACTTGATCATCGACAAGACTGCAGAGAAGCACCGCCGAATGGAAACGCCACAGTTCTTCTGGATGCGGGTTGCTCTCGGTCTCTTTAAGGCTGAGGTCGATGGCCGTGAGGAAAAGGCAATCAGTCTCTACCAGCTTTACAAGAGCCGTCGTTTCTGTTCTTCCACACCGACGCTCTTTAACTCGGGCACGATGCATAGTCAGCTTTCCTCTTGCTACTTGTATAAGGTTGATGACTCGATCGAATCCATCATGCAGCGCGGAATCGCAGACAATGCTTACCTTTCAAAATGGGCTGGTGGGCTTGGTGGATCTTGGACCGCAGTGCGTGGAATGGGAGCATACATCAAGGGCACCAATGGGGAATCTCAAGGGGTTGTTCCTTTCCTGAAGCTCCATAATGACCAACTCGTAGCCGTGAACCAAGGCGGGAAACGCCGTGGCTCAGGATGTGCGTATCTAGAAACGTGGCACAATGATCTGAAGGATTTCTTAGAGCTCCGTAAAAACACCGGTGATGACCGTATGCGAACGCATGACATGAATACTGCGAACTGGATTCCGGATCTCTTCATGAAGCGCATGGAAGGACGCCAAGACTGGACTTTCTTCCGTTCTAGTGAGGCTCCTGACCTGCATGATCTCTATGGAAAGGCCTTTGAGGAGCGTTACATCGAGTATGAGGCGAAGGCTGAGCGTGGTGAAATGTGGAGCGAAACTGTTCCGGCGATTGATCTCTGGAAGGATATGCTCAAGGCTATCTTTGAGACTGGTCACCCATGGATTACCTTTAAGGATCCCTGTAATGTCCGCAGCCCGCAGGATCACGTTGGGGTTGTGCATAGCTCTAACCTCTGCACCGAGATTACTCTCAACACGTCTGCGGATGAAACTGCGGTGTGTAACCTCGGATCCGTAGTACTAGAAAATCACGTGAATGATGATGGCACGATCGATCATGAAAAACTGAAGGAGACGATCTCGATAGCGATCCGTGCTCTAGACAATGTCATCGACATCAACTTCTACCCTACGCCATCAGCTCAGAACTCGAACTCTAAGCACCGTCCAATCGGAATGGGCGTGATGGGTCTCCAGAACGCTCTCTATAAGCGCAACCTAAGCTTTGATACCGAGGCCGCGGTTGACTTTAACGATGAGATCATGGAGGCCGTAGCGTATTATGCCTATGCGGCTTCCTCCGACCTAGCGGGTGAGCGCGGCACCTATTCTTCCTACAAGGGCAGTAAATGGGATCGCGGGCTTCTCCCACAAGACACCGTCGACCTTCTGGAGGAAGAGCGTGGACTCGAAATCGAAATTCCACGTGGCGGGAAGATGGACTGGTCTGTGGTTAGAGAGAAAATCGCGAAAAACGGCATGCGTAATTCCAACGTCTTAGCGATTGCTCCTACTGCGACAATCTCCAACATCATGGGATCAACCCCATGTATCGAGCCGAACTACAAGAACCTCTTTGTGAAAGAGAACCTGGGTGGGAAATACATCATGCTCAACAAGCAGCTTGTTTACGATCTTAAGGCTATCGGTCTCTGGGATACGAAGATGATTGAAGATCTGAAATACTTCGATGGAGAGCTCGAGGATATCGAGCGTATTCCAGCCGATCTTAAGGCGAAGCATAAGACCGTCTTTAGCGTGCCGTTTGAGTTCATTATTGATGCCGCTGCACGCCGTCAAAAGTGGATTGACCAATCCC
>CALKLP010000013.1 GCA_937991965.1 uncultured Verrucomicrobiales bacterium | reverse complement strand
CGGAGGAGTGATCGAGGCGTGTGCATCGATGAATCGTATTGCGGCGAAATCACGAAACGCAACAAGTGAAAGTAGTCGCGCCGCGTAGACGGAACGTTATTGCTAAATCATGCGGTGCTTTGATCTTTGATTGGCTGCATTTCAAATTGCTTGAACGCGTAGAATGCACACCAACTTGTAAGCATTTGCGAAAATTTGCACGTGACGAATATAGCATGCAAAATAGCTAGATTCACAGTACGATGAACGGGAAGATGGCGGCAGAAGGCTGCAAGATATAATTCGTCGCAGTAGAGTGTACATGGCACGAAAAAATTGAAATCGAGGCAGAATAAGGGATAAGTCACACACGAAGAAGATAGTACACGCACCATAGCACACATACAGTGTTGGTCACGTAGGATGGTGAAGAACAGACGAGATGATAACGAGCTCGTGCAAAGGCGAAGTTGCATGGTTTGCAAAAAAAAGGTGTTTTCGCGCGAATCGTTGTGAACCAAGAAGAATGTGCAGAAGACATGATGATTTCATGCGAATTGTAGGCTAGCATGGTTTGGTTGTCACGGAAGCTCAAGAGCACAGCAAAGTTAGATAGATCAGTCCACCATGGTGTCATCAATGTTTTTTCTCAGCCACGCTCGTAGCGTATAGATCCGGATCTGATTCGGCAGCAGGTCATTCACAACCCAATGAGTCGCATCTGCAGCACATTTTTGAGCAATCAATCATGATGTGTGATGATGGCGGAAACGAGGCAAAGAGCGAAAGGGCTGTTTCGCAACTGAAAACATGAGGGTATTGTGCAGCGCGACATTCTGTGTGTGAAGAAGCAAGCCCTAGTCTGAAAGCGTCACGATGAAGAGGGCATAGGGTTCGTTGTGGATAAAAAACATATTGTGAGTTGATTGAGCAAGAGCATGTGTTCGCAGGTAGGTAGGGCACGGTGTGAAGGATTCAATAAGTAGTCTGGGCAATAACTGGTCGTGTCTACAACTACATACTGCCAGTATGTTCCCAGCCTATCCGTTCGACTAGTTTGTCATCTGCCTTACTTCAACTCACCAGCACGGCTACACTAGGATCGACGTCTACAACAACACAGGGAAGAAGAAGTGGACCAAGAATTGATAAATATGACACCTGCCTCACACGTACGTACGTGACTGACACACACACCCATACTGACACACAAACTTCGCACTCATAAAACCACACCTACTGGCCCTCTAAAATCCCGTAGCTACTTACCAATCTCCCAGTAGCACCCTAGACTTAGTTCGAAGAACTCTAAGCACATCAGGAAACCGAAAATATCCCCATAAACCACTACGCTAGTTAACACCCCCGCCCACATTTTCACCACGGTGTAGAGGCTTGTCACATGAATTTACCGAACGACACTCCCTACAGCGGCACCCATGTAATTAAACCAGCACATGTATCGCCCTCACTCGTGTGACGTAATAGGCAGTTATCTCTACAAATTCGTTCGACACATGAAATTACTGACTGACAGCTTAAGAGCTTCTCACAGCAGTAACCCACGCAACTAAACACTTTGGAGAGCCCACCCTTAGTGTGACGTGTCCCTATCTTGTGCTCGAAAGTAACACCACAGTCTTACGGAGGGTTTCTTCCCGATATATTACTGTCTGACCTGGGTTTTGTGCTCGGGGAGCTTATGAAATTGTTCAAAAGTGTGCAGCGCAACATTCTGTGTGTAAAGAAGTTAGCAGCAGCCCTTAGGTCAAACTGAAGAGGGCATCTAGGCATGTCGATATGCAGCTTATTTGAGATGGGTTGAGTATTTGTAGCATATTTATTTGCGAATGCAGACGCGTTATGAAGAATTCAACAAAAAACAGGAAAAACAAGATAAAAACAAGAAATCGCTTTCCATGCTGTTTTTAACTGATACGACGTGAGACAACTAACATTCGATGAGTAATAACATAACACAGACAGACCTTCTCTGCTGTAGAGACACGACGGGAAACCTGAGCTGCTGCGTGTGCTTACACACGCAGCAGCCCTCACAGCGCACGAAAGAGCGTGGCGGTCGACGAAACCCGCTCTAAGCCCAGCAGACGGCGATTCTCGAGGCTGACAGCGAAGCCACGTGTTGTGTGCCGTGCCGCTTGAAGCAGTTGAACCGCCAGGAGCGCTGCGGAAAGACCGAATTGCGGCGATTTATTCTCGCGAGTATTTTAATTATCCGCAACAACTCAATTGTTGTGTCTCCAGCACTGCTGTGGGGTTGTGTGCAGGGCAAGTAGGGCCGGTATAATGTCCATACCCCTCGGTGAGGTGCCCCAGCCCGTTCATACGGGTTCCAAAGAATAACATTTCAAGCCTAGGTCGAGAGAAGTGACCAGATGTAAGAAGTCACCAAATAATTCCCCAAACCGGCTTCCAATACAAAAGGGCTAGACAGCTCCCCATAAAACGTTCCGTGGATCCCCATCGACATTCAGGGGTGGAGCCATGGGCTTTCGTGCGATGCACTTGAACATCATCAAAGTGTGAGCGTGCTACCATCAGAGCACATTGTGTGTTCTGGAAGGATCCACGGAAGATTTCACGAAACCTCTCACGGTGAATTATTATTCTCATTGTTATTTTGTTCACCATCCGACAATTGCAGGTGATTCCACAAGTATTTTACTCAACGTCACACTTCACGATGCTAATGCTATTGATACATAAATATACACCCTGCGTAGATTACTCTCCGTACCAATCAAATGTGTTCTCTAATGTTATTATGAGTTTGACCACCTCATGTGTATCCGACCCTACGTTATACGTTAGAATCTAAAGTTCGACCAAAACCTTTGTTCGTTCTACTCTACTTCTCTTCCTCGAAAAACCCTAGTCCTTCCTGCTCATGGAAACACTTATCCTACCCAAACCTAACGTATCCTACTTGGCATTTTTATCAGAGTATCAGTGCTTGAACACATATTTTGTTCTACACTCCAACCCCAAATCATTGGTGTTGATGTGTTCGACGCTAGTCCGGCTCTTCTCCCCTCCTCCTGTTGACGTCCGCGTAGTGACAGCTTGTACCGC
>CALKLP010000012.1 GCA_937991965.1 uncultured Verrucomicrobiales bacterium | reverse complement strand
CCCCTGTGTCTCTGCTGGTGGAGAGGCAAGAGTAAGGTAGGAACCCTCTGTCCGGTTGAAACGGGTCACGGTACCATCGTCGGATGCGACAACGTCTCCCTGGTTGGTAAGGTGATACCCGTTACCAGAGGAATCCGTCTCCAGTGGTTCATCTTCCGGCTTAAGCTTGTATCTTATAATAAGAGTCATATCATTATGTATTATTCAATGTTTTTTCTCCCTAAAAGTGTCTTAAAATACATCTACTTGCCTACAGTTTACTTGCCGCTAGATCCGAATCCACCAGCACCGCGCTCAGTATCCTCGGAGGAAATATTGTCAACTTCTTCCACACAGGGAGTCATGATCAGCGTAACCAAAAACTGTGCAATCCTGTCACCAATCTTTACCTCGAAGTTCTCGTCGGAATGGTTGTGTAGGACCACTCCCAATTCGGAGGTATATCCTACATCTACCACGCCTCCCCCTACAGAAATAGACTTTTTCTTTGCCAATCCCGACCTCTCCGCGATTCGCCCATAAACACTAATCCCCTCCATGGGAGGGTCCGGAAGCCTCACACAAATGTCGGTACCGACGGCCCTTGTAGAACGTGCGGGGATAACCATGTCAAAGGCAGAATAAATGTCAAACCCCGCGTCATTCCGGTGGGCCCTGGTTGGAGTGGTGGCGTGGTCCGAAAGCTTCTCGAACTGAAGAGTGTTGTTGGAGGAAGACATGTCTTGAACTTTCTTGAACTTTCTTGAACTTTCTTGAACTTGTGTTTTTTTGGAGTTGATTAGGTTGTGGTCGGATGTGCGCACCTAGAAAGACATGTTTCGTGAATATTGTTGGTATTGGTTCTTTCTGTAAAGAACCATAGAACCATCTAATCTTGGATCGAACCATCGGTTTTACACAGGACAGTCATTTCCTGTACATCCCCCTTGGGTTTTTGGGGCCTAGATTCCTTTGGGTTCTTCTTGATATCTTCCTTGGCTCCGTCAATAACCCCCATCCTGGCTTCATCGATTGATATTTCGTTATTGTCTAGTTTCTTCTTGAGACCGAGAATACTCTTGAGAACATCGGGTTTCATTTCCCCCTTGATTGTTTTAAAAAAAATCATGGGGTACGAAAAGGCCATTTTCTTATGCTTCTGTTGAAGAATCATTCCCATCTTGGAGTCGTTCATCCCAGGGGCCTTTTTCAAGAGAACCATGTCCTTGGCTACGGCCTCGTACATCTCTTGGATCTCATCAGAGGAAAAGCTTGCGGGGAGTTCCCTTTGAATATAATCTTGAATCTCTTGGTTCGGACTGGCCATTGTTGTCGTTGCTTCTGGTTCTATGGTTAGAACCTACTGTGATTTTATTTTGGGTTCGTCGATCGCATCATGATCAAAGAATCCTAGATCTCCTGTTATTCCCTCTGTGTAGGACATAAACACGGATTGAAGGAACATAAACTCCTTGAAAGTAAGGGTTACGGTGTCGGGAACCTTGATTTTTTCGGGTTCTACCTCCTCTCCTATAACATCGCCAAGGTCCCCTATCTCCCTGTGTACACGAGAAATCATGGAAGATATGTGTTCTAGACTATCGTACACGATCTCGTCATCTCCGGAATTCTTCTTTGTCCAGGTTCTCCTCAAAGAATCGACCTTGTTTGCCGCGTCCTTCAGGCTCGCGGAAAGAGAGGTGGATTTCGCGTAAACGACGCCGACGGACGGGTACATCTCTTGGATATGGTAATACTGTCTTCATTCATTTAATTTCGTCTTTCATTTTCGCGAACCATAACAACCTCCCCCTCTTCTAACTCAACATCTAATTTTGCTCCAAGGGAATCACCAAGGGAACCACACAATTCTTTGATAGAAAGAGTATCGGGACACGACTCGGGTATACACGGGGTACCGTAAATATTCTCTTTCACCCACAACATATCCACACCCGGTATATTTCTAAACTTGTCGAATATCGAATCGAAGGATGGCTCCTCGTTACTGACCACGACAGGGTACGACATTCTCTTCTTCCTTTGCCGAGATCCCCGAGAATTGTGCAGGTCCGATGTGGTTCTGATGAGATGCATGGGTTCCGTTTTACCATTATGTACTCAAAATAATCGAAGTATGTGGTCGCACATGTAGTCACTTACAAATCAGTATCACAAGTACCCAACACTATAGAAATATTTCACAGGTATACAAGGAAACAATGTCGTCTGCGAGTACACAAAAGGATGGTTCCAAGGAAGGCAACAAGAGGTGTCGTGAAGAAATACCTATGTCTCCCCCCTCAATAAAAGACTCGAAGAAGGGGAAGGGTAAATCCTCTGAGGCAAGCGAACCTATCGATTCTCCCAATGATCTCGACAAGACCATGGACGTACCACCTATCAAGTGCGACATCGGTCAGGGGTCGGAGATGAAGAAGATCTCCAAGAACTCCTCGTCCGTGCAGCCGGAAAAAGATGGGCGCAGGCTCGTCCTCCTCATGCAGACCTCACAGTGTCTCCAGTTCAAGTCACTCATCGAATGCCTGAAGGAGCTGCTCATAGAAGTCAACGTGGACTTCATCCAGGACAAGGGGATGCGCCTCGTCTCCATCGATCCGGGAAGGGTGGGAATGGTTCACCTCGAGGTGAACAACATCGAGTACTTTTACGCCAAGGGCACGGTGACGGCGGGGATCAGCATGAGGCACCTGTACCACATGATCAGGTCCATGACGTCCGGTGACTTCATGGAGTGGAGGATCTACGAGGACGAGCCCCACCGCATGGAGATCGAGTTGTCTAACTCCGAGAGGAGGACCAAGACCGTGAATTCGATCAAGCTCCTAGACCTCGACGAGGAAGATATCGTCATCCCCCAGGTCGAGTTCGACCGGGTGGTCTCGATGCCCTCCTCGGAGCTGTCCAAGCACGTTCGTGAGATGGCAACCGTGAGCTCCTACATCACGATCAGAGGGACTCGAAACACACTAGAGCTTATCGCGGAGGGGGAGATGTCGAAGAGTCACATCACAATCGAGCCTACCGCATCCGGTCTCAACTGGAGGCACAGCGAAGCCGGAGGGCCGATCGAGGGGAAGTACTTTGC
>CALKLP010000011.1 GCA_937991965.1 uncultured Verrucomicrobiales bacterium | reverse complement strand
CTAAGCCTAAGCCCAAGCCTAAGGCCACTAAGCCTAAGACCACTAAGCCTAAGGCGACATCTAAGCCCGGGCGTCCCCCTTACGATCCTAAGAGGAATGGAGGTGCATTGGGATGGGAGTGTGTAACACCTTATGGTCCCAACGCAACTGCAGCTACTAGAGTTAAAAGTTGCAAACGCAAACCCGGTGGAAGGTACCCGAATTTGGCACAGTGTTATCAAGATTGTAAGAATTGGTGAGCACAAAACGGGTAGATAAATGTAATATAATATAAGTAATTATTCAATGGAAAAATAAATAATTTAAAACAATTCAGAAAATGCCTCTCGCGTCATGTTCTCCCCCCGATTGTTACTTGAGTCGTCCAAGGAAAAGACCTGGGAAAAGGACCCTACCTCCTAGGTGTATAAAGCCCAACCCTTGGTCCATGTTCTTGATAAACGTGAGCGGTCAGGGGTTGGATAGGAAGATGGTGTCGTACATGTACGAAAGGTGGAAGCTAAGGTTCTACCGAGAAAACCCCACTTTGGACGAGAGCGCTTTAAAGGCCAAGATGAACGAGGAACTGTGCCGGGATATAGCCGAGTCTAACCGTCGTGCTAGATCTCGAAAGTCGTCCAAGGATTTGAAGGAGACGAGAGAACGTCGTAGGAAGACTGCGAAAGCAAGAACTGAAGCTCGAAAATCTAAAGATTCTAAATCTAAAGATTCTAAATCTAAAGAATCTAAAGCCAAAGTATTTTTTGCCGAGAGGGCAGTTCCTAAGGGTTGGAATCTGTACAAGAAGATAAAGAACATGGAAGTTTTCACTTTAGTCCTTGGTACGGGGAGGTCAAGGGTCTCTCTGAGTTTACACCAGTCGACTCTGGAAAGTATGCGGCCTAGGGAATGGTTTAATGACGACGTGATAACCGCGTACATGGCTCTCCTCCAGCATAGCAGAGCGGGTAAGAAAAACGTCTTCATGAATACTCTTTTTTACGGCATGTACGTCTCAAAATACGATCCAACGTATGCAAAAAAGTCTGCGGCCGTACGCCATCCTCGCGTGGCGGGTATGACTCGTCGTCTGAAAACGACGGATCCAGTTCAGATTTTTGTTCCGGTTAACCACAACAACACGCACTGGACCTTGATTGTCATAGATGTTAAAAACAAGCAGGTAATATCATTGGACAGCTTAAACAAAGAGCGCAAAACTCCAAGGAGAGAGATGTTGGAGTGGATTGAGCGGGAACATATCGTCAAGGGCAAGCCGTTCAACAAGAAAGAGTGGACAACTTTCAAGGCTAACGCTCCGTCTCAAACTAATGGTTACGATTGTGGTGTGTTCACCTGCATGTTTGCGGCTTTCTTGGGCAACGACAGGCCCATAACGTTCAAGCAGAAAGATCTGGTGAAGATGAGAGCGAGATTGGCGTGGTCGGTTCTGAATATGAAACTCGAATAAGTGTGAAGTATAGAAATTGATAGTTGCTACGTGTTTATATATATGAGTATGGTATTCAAATACTCAAGTCAGGTATATTTTTCAATATGTCTCATATCAGCCTTCCCACCAAGGCCCATATTCAGAAGCACTTGAAAGACTTCTTGAAGGGGTTCCCGATTGAGCATTCGCTTGAACCTAATTGTAGGCATGTATCATTTTACCGATCGGTTCTGCGCACGATATGTGAAACCTTCTGTTCGTCCTCTGCGTTGGCAGAACTTGATGTTGACGTTGGCAGTGCTGCGAGAATACATAATGGTTTGCAGGCCGATATTTCCAAAGTCGCTTTGTTGCAGTTAGATAATCCATCCAGGACGTCTATCAAGAAGACTTTGGCAAAGAAACGTGGTATAAGTTTTGTTTATGTCAAAATGATAGCTCAAAACTCAAATGCAAAACATGCTTGCCTGATGGTATTCGACGCAAGTACTCGGAAGCAACACTTTTTCAACCCTTGGGGGTACACGAATCACTGGTTGCAGAGAGCCATAGCCGACAGACCTCCGTTTGTGGAAGGTTTTCAAGTGGCTAGTGTTTACGAAGATTCTTGGCAAACAGATTCTTTAAGCCTACAGGGTAAGTTTGACCGGGCGGGTGTAGGGCCTAATGAGGCAGGCAACTGCGGAGTATGGATAGTCTTGGTGTGTGTCCTTTGTTTGCGTTTTGGCGTGGGTGAGCCAAAGTTAATGGCAACGTTGTTTATGACAGAAACTATTCCCCGAGGGAGACCTATTGCAGGGGAGTTCACCACCCGGCTGTGGACATGGATGACGTCTATGGAAAGGCCTGTGAATGTACTGTCAAGCAACAACTCTACCCCTGCCGGGAAGAAGGCGGCACGACAGGAATTGACGGCCCGTATTTTTCACTCAGACGCTACCACTCTGTGTGGCATGTACTGTCCCAAATCCGACACGGTGTGCGTGAGGAAGTCTTGCCCCGGAGACGTTTTCTGCTGGCAGCATCGCTTCTTCGTGAGAAACAAGGACAAGCGAGGGAGAAACAAAATGAAGTGTTCGGCAACTCAAGCTAGGTGTCTTAGAAGATAGTTAAAGTATATTGAATCTTTACCAGGGTTGTCTGGGCCCACCGTCGTAGGCACGACAGATGTCAGAATCTTGTAGCATGTAGTCCGAGATAGATTCTATTTCTATGTTACCTATGTCATCTATGTCACCTATGTCACCGCTTTCCGTCTTGAGGTCACACAGTAGCCTACCGTATTTGTCCGACTCGGGGGAGACAACAGTGACAACCTTTCCCAACGTGACTTTTTCGAGGCGGGCTCTTGCAAGTAGGGCCAACTCTTTCTCTCTTTCGGATTTCGTTCTTATCTCTGGTGTATCGATTCCCCGGATGCGAATGCTTTCTTTTACCGGCCTTTGAGAACCGCCGTGTCGAAAGCCCACTGTCAAGGTGTCTCCGTCATAGACTTTAATCACCAAGGCTTTGTCACCGTCTTCCAAGGGGAGGAATACGCCAAAGTCGCGGAATTCCAGCTGTCGTAGGTCCGGCGTGAAAGTTTTTGAAGTTGGGGTCTTCATTTGGGTGATGAAGTGTTAATGTACCCTATTATATTAAGTTGTTGAATGTATTGAATTTATTGTAGTTATTTACGTTTCAATATCGTAAGTATCTTGAAATGTATATCCAAAGAGTTTAAATATATGGTAATAAACTAGTAATAAAGGTAAACATATTATGAGTTCATCAGGCGGCGGCAGCGGCGGTGGCGGCAGTAGCGGCGGCGGCGGCGGAAGACGGAGGGGACCACGGCCTCCTCCTTTTGCCGTACAAGAGATCGACCGCTGTTTCGGCCAATTCAATGGTGCCACGTATGATGTGTCTGGGCTATCTCCGGTGCAAGCCTATGCAAAACTTAGTGCTGTATATATGTTGACGACCGCACGAGTCGGGGATGAAGAGGAAGATCCGACGATGACCGAGGCGAGACCACGTCTGTCTGAAATTAATCGTAAAGGATTTTTGACGACCGATTCCCAAATGGGGAAGAAAGGAGTGGAACAAGGAGTACCTTATTGGCAAAGGTCGTATCTTCAGGGACTCATGCCGAGGCATTTGGCGAGAAACTTGCACTTGAGATTGGACTTGGAGGATAGTGTGATGGTATTAGTCAACGCTCCCCACAGTCTTCGGCGCATACCCGGAGCACCAAGAGGAGGAACAATCCCAGTTACCCTTGTTGACAAGAGGTTCCCTACACAACAACCTGTGGCGATGTCAGAAATGTTTGACGAAACTATTTTGAATGTTTTGCCAGATGTGGAATCAATAATGTCCGACGAGCATTGCGTGGAACTTTTGCGACAAGATGCCGTTAACTTTCGTATCGTGGATATGGTTTGGGGAAGACCTTTCTGGTTGTTTGACAAAGTCTCTCAACTGCTTGATGTCGTTAATGACGATACTGCTAGTCCGCCCCTGCCCCCTCCGTTTTAAATTTTGATCAATTCTTCTTCTTATCTAGGAGACTTTGAATTTCTTCGACATACTTGTCGACATTGTGGTCTTCCACGCCAAAGGTTAGGGTTAAGATCCCGAAGATAAATCGGCGAAAAGCTTCAAAGTTGCTCGTTTCCTCTTGGAGGACATGGTCTCCTCTCAGCTGGATAGGTTTCCCTACGTGCTCGTACTCGGAGTATAGACTGGTCGGAAACCTCGTCACCAGATCCCGGTCGTGTACAATTCTAGTGCACGAGAGATAGTCTTTTGCTTCGAAGTCTTGCTTGAAGATGTGGTTAGAAAACCGTGGGGATCCGAAAGTGATTACTCTAACTTGAAAGTTTTTGTTGTCCGTGATGTATTTTTCGAGTTCTAGGGCGCAGAGGCATGCAGGGGGACAACCCGCGGAGTGTCCCGTCAAGACAACGGTGTCGATAGGGTTATTAATAGTTAATCGATTGTCGATGATGTCATTGATCTTTTTTTGGACTTCGTCCTTTACACTAAGCCATTGGATCAAGAACCCCGTATGGAACTGTTTTTTGGAATTTGCAGGGTAGTTGATTAGTCCCATCTTGAGGTTGTGGAACCAGTCGGTGAAATCATCCGACCCTCTAAACACGACATACAACTTGCTCTCAACGATTGTCATGGAGCACTGCACATCTGTTGACGGGGAATCCACGAAGCTTTCTGACGCATGAAGGAATTCGTCATCGTACACTTTGTGGCAAAGTCGAGCAGCTTCAAGGTGTTCCTTCGTGATCGGGCACTGGTACTGGGGATGTTGGGGATGCTGAGGGTAGGTGATAGCTCGAATACCTTGGTGAACTGTATCGACCTTGTTGGAGAAGAACCCCCGGAAGTCGAAGGCCATTACTTGTGCGAACAAGGAGTAACCGTAGGTCATGACATAGTTCATGACTTATTTTATATAGTTTTCTTATTTTCACATACTAATTTTAATATAAAAAAGTGTGAAAATCGTATTTTGGGCCAAAATTTATGTTTCGTGAATATCGTGAATATCTTTACGTATCGTGCGTCGTGAAAATGTCGAAAAACACGTTCACGATAGATATTAATCAAAATAACCAAAATGCTTCATGGTCGTGTCCCATCCACTGTCAACGGTGCGAGTTCATCCGACCGAATGGCATCAGGTGCAAGAACCGCGTGTGTTTCGGTAGCCCTCTTTGCTGGAGGCACAACGAAAAGAAGTGGAATGTGAGGGCCAAGAAATCAAATATTCCTAACGCGGGGAAGGGCTTGTTTGCGACCAAGAGGTTTAGCGCTGGAGAGTGGATCTGTCCGATGACGGGAGAAAACCTGTCGATGGACTGTGTGCACCTTAGGTATCCTGGAAACATGACAGCGCCGTACGTGGAAGTGTTTGACTCAGGCAACGGCGCTGTGGACTGCGCTTGTTCTCGAGGGATAGGGTCTTTGGCTAATGCATTATTTCGTCCGAATGGGACCGTGCGAGGTTTATCGTATCACAACGCCAAGACAAGTTATCGCCCAGTTGGAGACGGACATGCCGGTATTTGGTTAAAGGCAAGAACCGTAATCCAACCTGGAAGTGAGATTTATCTTTGGTACGGCAATGGAGGGTACACGTTAGAAGATACTCATAACACAAAGCTCAGACGAAGAAGGGCAGGGGAAAACGGCCCGCCATGTTGAATGTTTTGGATATTTTGGATATTTTGGATATTTTGGATTTTTTTTATGTTTTTTCTGGACGGTTTGTTTTCGCCTTCCTATATTTCCGCCAGTTTTGATATTGTGGCAAATTTCGAGATATTATGGAGTTCTTGCTGCGGGTAACAGAGAGAGAGCTGTATCTCATGCAACTCTGTGAATCCGGGAGTCGTCACAGAAACGCTGTTAAAAATCGTGGACCCGTTGGGGTTTCGATGTATAAAGGTGTGTGCCGAACGGCCTCCGATCCTCTTCGTTGGAGAAGCGTCATTTATGTCAACGCGCGTCAAAAGTATCTTGGTACGTACGACACCGAGATTGAAGCCGCGAGAGCCTACGACATCGCCGCGAGACTTTACCTGGAGGATACCTCTAGTACTTCAAGGGACAAGCAGTACAATTTTCCGTACTGGGATGCCGATCTGTAATATTTTGGAATATTTTTTTAAATTTGAATCTTTAGGGGGTATATGAATCTTTAGCTTCCACGCCCCGCTGCCATCACAACTTTTTCTTCCATCTATTTTTCATCTACTTTCGATCGCAACATGGGCTCATCGAGTACTCCTCGGACGTATGAAGAAGTGTTCGCGAACGTTGACCCATCCCTGAAGGGGTATATGGAAGGAGTGACACGTCTCCTCATGAGTACCCAGCGAAGCGTTGACGCCATCAGGGAAGCTATGGGGGATGCTAATCTCCCCACTGATGAAGAAAATTTCGACTCTATCGTCAAGGCTTTGTCATCTGACTCAACAAGGCCCAAGAAGAAACGAAGAAAGGAGGTCGAGACGCTTACTGATTATTTGGATGAACCCGTGGTTTTTTCCTCGCCTTATTCTGAGCCAGAAAAACCCATGACCAAGTCTCAGAAAGACAGGGAGGAGAGGGTGCGTGCTCGTGAGTCTAGGAGGAAGTCTTCCTAAGAATACATTTTTTCACTTTTTTTTGGATCTTGGAGAAAAACATTTGGCTGAGTTTTCCCCCCTCGTCGTGTCAGTCTGTTTTCCCCCTCGTTTCTACTATATTTCATGGCTCGGTTTATGACAACCGGTAGATACGGGAAGTATCCTTTGCCTCCTAGGCGTTCGGAAAGGACAAGGCCTGACAGGTGGGGTCAGAGGATTCTTGATAAGGCCCGAAGGGAGGTTGCTTCGGAACCTAGACCGGAGATAGTAAAGGAACTCCTTTCGTACGTGGCCTTTGCTGCGACACATTTTCCCGGTGTTCCGTCGAGCGTTCGTACGTTCAAGCGTTACACGAGTGAGGAAGACGTTTTACAGGACGTTGCTTTCGCCGATTTGACCAGAGTCGGGTACCGAGGGTACTTGGGAATGATGTTGATTCGGGACGAGTTTCCGACAGACTACTTCGTGATGGAGTGCACCGAGGCTGGCCCAAGGCTGATCCTCAACTCTGACGTTACGATTTATAATACTATGTCGGATCTTCAATATCTCGTTTCTGAGATCCTCGATGTATGTGGTTGAAACTTGGGTTCTTAATTCAATTTTTTAACCTATTTCACCAGTTCTTGACCTTTTTGGTTGATGAAGAGGAAGTCTCCCATCGTTGCAAATTCTTCCATGTACTCGTCACCGTAGAGCGATTGAACATGTTGTTCGGCTTCGTCTTTGACGAATTCCCACAACTTTTGAGCGACGATCTGGTACTCCTTCGGCACAGACGTGCTGTAGTTAGTCCAGCAATCTTCCATGTAGCCGATGGTTTTCACAACAAATTCCACCCTTTCCATGCAAATGTCGGTGAGAATGTCTTGGGGTGTAACGAATCCTTGACAAATGTCAATGTCGTCGATGTTTTCTGTTTGGAAGTCTGGGTCCATCAGGTCGTATCTTGAAAATACTTGATCGATGTGGTAACTCGAACGACCACACTCCTCGGCCGCGAGTCCCAAGATTCGTGTCGTGCAAGCCGAGCTGTACTCCAGCAGCATGTCGGCATCTAGTAAGTTATCCAGGTTATCCAGGTCCATGTTTTTTTAAGTTTTGACTTGTTTTGTACTGGTGATAAAGTCCCAAGATGAACGATATATTTTCGTCATTTTCGATATTCAATTGTATGAGGGCAGGATGTTGAAGAGCCTGACTACCTTCTCCTCAGCGTTGATCGCGCGTTGGATTCTCCCTACTCTACCGAGTCTTCGGCCCGTAATTCCTCCCCCTACGTGGCAGATGGCGTCTACCTCGTGGAGGTCCAACCCGACTACGTCTTCTGCGAAGTTGACGTTCTCGTGTGTGCAGAGGACTTTTACGACTTCCCGCTCTTCCTGACTCTTAAACCACGCCAGCTGTTCTTCGTACCCCATAGACGTCCTCTTGCGTTTGTTTCCTTCCACTTTGAGCTGGACAATAGTAACGATGTCACGGTACTGCCTCTCCAGAGACTTGTAGAGTGCTAGCCCGAACCCGGTCGACGGTCCGACGATAAGAATCCTGATGTTAGTAGTATCGAAAATGTCGTCTTCCGCCAAGAGGGCAGCCGCGTTTGCGTTCAGGATTGTGGTGCACACTTCGAGAGCCGAGGGTTTGTTGGCCAAGTACTTGCGGAAGTAGCCTTCGAAAGTCTCAGTCTTGGAAGTCGTTTTCTCAGAAGTCGTTTCCTCAGAAGTCTTTTCCTCAGAAGTCTTTTTTTCATCCCTTACTCGTGCTTCCATGATGCCGGTGATAGGTTCCCTGCAAACGGGGCACGTGTTCCTTGCGTCGAGGCATCTCCTCATGCAGGGTTTGCAGAACATGTGTCCGCAAGGGCAGAGCAGGGCTATGTGGTCCTTGTGTTCCTTGTGTTGTTGTTTCAGTGGGTCCAAGCACACGGCGCAGTCCTCCCGCAGCTGATTCTTTGTACTTCTTTTCAGACGACAAAGTGTTGGATAGGCGATCCTCTGGAACGGCGTGGTGTTTTGGCCCGAGCTCTCCGCAAGTGTGTCGTCGAACCTTTGTAGGAGTTCGTCGACGGTCTTAATGTTAGATAAGCCGTTAACGCCGAGTTCTTTGAGGAATGTAGGGATCTCGGCGGTTGTGTACCCCTCCATTGAATCCTCATTCCCCCACAGGGGGCTGTCGAAGTACAGGGTGTACTTCTCGACCCTGTGTGTGTTTAGTCCCGACACGAGGAAATCGTGGGCTTCTTGGCGGGCCTTGCTCGGCAGTACTGTACACGCCAGCAGTTGCGCGGACAACCTGACGTCGTTCTTGAGGCTTGCTGATTCGCCAAATCCGTTGGTTAACCCTAAGACGCTTCTCATGAGGGCGCTTCTCCTCGATCCCAAAAGTATCGCGGAGGTGTCCCCGGCGTCTGCGCTGACAAGCACAAGTCTTCCGTAGATGGGGGTATCGTGAGACTTTCTCGTGACGATGTTGTGAGGGGACTTGACAACGTATTCGTCAACCACGACACAGGGAACGAATCCGTCGTCGGAGGGGAAGAAGGTCTTGAGGTTCATGGCGCTGGTGAAGAGAAAAATGTTGATGTTGTTTTTTATTGTCGTCTTGATGTCATCGTCCGTGTGGTCAGGATTCCTGTAGATGTTCACATCTCGGATGCCGAGGATGTCGCATGCTTGTTTCGCCGCCTTCTCCCACTGCGCGACGACTTTGTCCGAAGCCATGACGATGACGGCGTTGGTGTATGACCTCGGGGAGTCGTAGACCCCTATCCTTGACGACCAGTTCATCGGTCTTTGTTCTCGGAGCAGGATTTGTTCTCGGGCGACGACTTCTTGGCTTCTGTGGGTGGTGAAATAGAGAGACGCCACCATGGTCATGATGCTCTTGCCGGACCCAGCCATTAGGTCATTAATGACCGTGCTCCCGATGTCGCTGTCTCCGTAGACGACCTTGGCGTTCACTGTGTAGTCTTGGTTCCCTCGTCTGCGGCACCTCCGGGTGGCGACCTTGTGTATCTCGATTTCGGAAGGCCGGTAGACAGTGTTGACGATGGATTGAAGTTGGAAGTCGGGGAGAGGGAGAGCTGCGTTGACGCGCAGGTGTTGCTCTAGCTTTGTCCGACGTCGAGCGTTTTCTTCAGAAATGGAGAAAACCACGTCGGATTGTACGACATCGTCTATCGTGGGCATCATGAAAGACTTGGACGCCCCGTTCTCTATACCATGAGCTACGAGCTCATCGCCTAACCTTGTCACTTCCATCTTATCCATGTTTGAATGTCTTTGAATGTTGTTGTACTTCTTTACATGTTTTTCTATTCTTGACAGTTCAAATTCAATTTCAAATTTGTTCCGATATTTTTTTGAGGAATCGTCTTGACGGAGGAAAGTTGAGTTGGTATTTGATGAGGTCAGAGAGTGAATCCAAGCTGCAGGAAGCTGTTCTCGAAGTAAGGAAGCTGTTGATTCTTGTCAACACATCGATGGTGGATTTGTTCGTTGCCTTCCCTACGAGGGACCTTTCTCTTCGCATGAATGCTCTGTAGCCTCTGTAGGACGCCATGTGGATGTCGTCGCGTTGGATGGGGTGTATTCTCTGAGAAAGGACTCTTGTGCTAAAGTTACTTAGTATTGTCCAATGAAGGTCTTCCGGAAGGGCTGATACAGCTCGTATTTTCGACCTTGATTCTTCATCGAGACATAGTTCCAGGCAAAGTTCTTGTAATCGTCCTAAACTTGATGTGGTAATAACCCTAACCATTTACTTTGATACTTGGTGTGGTGAAAATAGTCTTTCCAGAAAGTTTATTTGTTGCTTGTATGATTATGACAACATGACCAGACGTGAAAAACTTTGTCAGAGAGACTCAAAGGATTTCGTAGAACACTTCCTTACTAACCAGAGTCCCAACATGAGTGAGGAAGAGAGACGTGAGTTTATGAGAAGTGATTCTGATGATAACGATGATTCCGATGATTTCGATACGCACGACTCAAATGATCTACCCACCACAAGCCCTCGCAACCAGCCTCTTGTACGACGAGACCTTGACGTCATGAAAGGCATTGCTCGTTCGGGAGCCTTAAACATATTGCGTGAGGTGGGTGGCCTTTACAACCCTCGTATGAACTCAGAGCCTTGCAACAATCTACCGGCTACCCCAGAGGCGTACATGACGACGCCCTGGTTGAGCCTTTGTGGCCTTTCAGATCTTGTCCTGGGAGACAACGTGGAGGTCACCATTGATTGGCCAAGTGAAGTAGTACGTCGATCAGGTGTTTTAAGATCGCCGATGTGGCACACGCACCCCATCAATCCCGATTTAACCCACATGCCCCCCAGTTCCGCGGACCTCTACGTGTCCATCCTCGGTGCTTTTGGCGAAGAAGTCGATACCGATCAATTGATCGTGACGTCAGAGGGTGTGTGGCGCGTGTACTGCAGCTACGACCATTTGCTTTCATTGGATCCAAGCGACAAATATATAGAGGAGATGCTGATTCTTTTCAATAACCTTGCGATAGGTATACAATCCGAAGACCAGAGAGAGAGGCTGAACAAGGAAGCCATATGGAAGAACGAACCTCACAAATACATAAAGAAGATGACCACGGAAGAATTCGTGGATGTTGTCAATCGTGAGATACCTCTGTTCAACACTGAGTTTTACAGGTATTTCTAGCATTCAAAGCATTCAAAGCATTCAAAGCATTCAAAGCATTCAAACTTCCCATTCCCCGAG
This sequence comes from uncultured Verrucomicrobiales bacterium, assembly GCA_937991965.1. GTDB lineage: Bacteria > Verrucomicrobiota > Verrucomicrobiia > Verrucomicrobiales > Akkermansiaceae > WTJZ01. The sequence goes on along the minus strand of CALKLP010000011.1, from coordinate 27,962 downwards.
GTTGTATGTGCACCCGTGGACCTTGCACCTGGAGTAGAACACGCTGGTGTCTATATTATCGTGCATGAGGACTTTCTTCAGCCATATATTGATGGAGCAGTTATTTTTGAAGCATTTGTGCGTGATGCACCCGTAGATGGCTCGCAAGTCGTGAAACCTCGTTTGCAAGTTGGTCGTGAGGATCTTGGCTGCATCCCCGAGCTTGTGTGAGTACTTCGAGTTGATCTCGGAGTTTGTCATACCGTCGACGTCAACCGATTCTCTGACGCGGTCGATGGCGGGCTTGAGGTACTTGTACTTGACGAGGAGGGGGATGTATTGTTGATCGACTTCCACTCCTCTTTTCTTGGCGGCTCCCTCAAAGGACGAGCTGTACGAGCCTCTGGGGCACGGGTGGAAAGTCCCAAGCTTCAAGATTTCAATGCTTCGTCGACCACACAGAACAGCAATTGCTGCGGCAACGACAAAGGGGTCCTCCTTGAGTTGTTTGATGATTGTCTGACATTTCGACACCAACCTATCCCCGTGATCTACGACAACACAGTCCATTGCGCGCTTCTCGAGGCATTTCTCAGATCTGACATTATGTTTTGTGATGTCATCCTTCGTGAGGCGATAGTCGGACATATACTCGGGAAGGATCCGTATTCTGGCCAGCGCATGATTTGTTCTGCGGCTGTCGGTCAAGATCCCCGCAGATGCCGCCTTGGACTTTCGCAGCTGTTCTTTCATATCATCGTTTTCAAATTGTCGGTATTCTCGTACGAATCGCTCCGGTACTTGTTTTGAAATCAATGATTTCAAGCCGTGGTTAAAATTCTTCTGGAAGTCTTCGTGTCGGTCTTCGTACTTGTACCATTCTTCCTTCACCCTGCTCATCTGGGATGGGAACGACGACAGCGCATATTTGTCTCGGATTCTCTGCAGGACTCCGAACGTGTCCTTTGTGCGGTAAAGTAGTTCTGCTTGCTCTTTGATGAACGCTGAAGGCATTAATTCTAATGAGGAACTAATTCTAATGATGAAAAAAATCGTGAAACACATTGAAAAATAAGAGCATTTTGAATATTTTATGAAGTTATGTTTTTGTGCTGTTTCAAATGTTTCGGTGCTGTTTCAAAATTTTCAAGAAGCCAAGAAATAACCCAAATTCACAAGAAACCAACCAAGCCCCAACATCTGTACCCATCGATGTCGACGCCCTCCTCAAAACGTTCGACGGCGACAGGGTTTTTGTTGAGGGTCTTATTTGTTCTTCGTGTTCGAATGAGTTGCCGACATCTTACGATTCCCTTAAGTCCCACTGGGAGTGTAGAGAATACGTGAAAGTGTCAGAGGTAGCGCATTTGCTGAAAGGCATGGCTGGAAACCTGGAGTGTCACCGTCTTCAAGCTGCGTCGGGTGATTTAGAAGAATATGCAAGAGATTTTCAAAACTGTCGAAAGCCCAAAGTAGTCTTGGAAAAAATTGAACTTGTCTTGAGCGAGATAACATCCATTATGGACTTCGCCAAGTCCGAGGCGATTTGGAGTGGTACATGAAGAATCAATCAAAGTCAGTCACACGTCCGCGTGAATATGGCTCTTCATAAAGTACTTTGAGAAGAACACGTTGCAGTAGATGCAGTGCGGGTCTTCTCCCGAGTTTCTAGCAACAGTCTCCATATACGTTTTCCTCGCGTGACACCGGGAATGGACCACATGTAGATTGGACAGCGAGTTCGTGCCACCAGAAGACAAAGGCACACGGTGGTCGACCTGAGCTTCGTCTCCCAACAACTCGTCGCACAAACCACATTTCCAACCTCTCTGAGAGGCTAGTCTCCACTTGATCACCGGAGATATCTTTTTCCGAAGTTGTGCAGTACTGATCATCTTTCAGTTGAGAATTCTCCACATGATACCTAGCCTACATATTTGTTGGAGCTGGATCTCTTTATCTCCGAACGTCATGCTTGACCAAGTCAGGCACGTCGGTTGTACATGATCCTCGTTACGCCCAGCAGTTTCAAATTCTCTTTGAAATTCCTCCACCATGCTGGAGACGCAAACAAGCCTCACGGGGACGGGTGCAAACAGCTCCATTGCGATGAAATAATGAACTGTGGAACTGTGGAAAAGAAATAATGAATTGTTAAATATTATGAATTCAATTTGGTCCGTTTAGTTTAGTTCTTACTCGGGCGTTTTTGTAGTATATATAATAATGTATAAGAGTAGTATTGTGATGGAGCTTTTCTTCGACGTCGAAACCACTGGACTACCTGCCAGGGGTGCTTCTTGCTTCGATCTTCAAGCCTACAGCAATGCGAGGATCGTGTCTATTGCCTGGGTCCTTCGTTCCAAGTACGAGGTGTTTTCTCAACGCTACAGTATCATTAAACAGGACGACAAAGTTCTTGATTCCGAGCCCTTAGGGGCTTCTTACATACACGGAATTAGCCGGGGCATGTCTCGACAGTTTGGCAAAGAACTTTTACCCGTGTTGAAGGACTTTGTCGCCGATGTGGCATTGTCGGACACGGTCGTTGCTCATAATTTAGAATTCGACTCCGGTGTCGTGGCGTCCGAAATGTACAGACTCGGTTTGGACCCGTCTGCTCTTTTGAATCACAAGTCACATTGCACAATGAAATCCAACACGAGTCTCGTCAAGAAAACCTTTAAAAGTAGTAATCCAAAGTCAACGAATTACAAGTGGCCGAAGCTTTCCGAGCTTCACCACTTTTGTTTTCATGTTGACATGAAGAATGCTCACAACGCGCTCGCAGATGTCGAGAATACCGCCAAGTGCTACTATTTCGTTCGGGACAACGTCGTAGATCTAACGGGTACTGAACTTGCTGAACTTACTGAACTTACTGAAAACCCGTGACGCTGAGTATTGTTAGGATTGGGGTCATAAACCTCATCCTAGATACGAACCTTTTGTTTGAGCCCGAGGTGCTGCTTTGCTCTCCCACCAAAGTAGATAACGGAAACGAAGAAGTCGGCGAAGACGTTGGGGCCGCGGTCGTATTGTCGTCATCGAAGATGAACTCTGGCGATATCGTATAGCTGTGCGACGTGGGTCTAGAGGAATCGTGTGTAGGAGAAGGTGTCGTTAGGGTTAGCGATAGTGTGTCTTCCTTGCTGTCGTCCTTGCTGTCGAAGTAGTCTTCCGAGTCATCCAAGTCTTCGAAATCATCTTCGAAGTCATCTTCGAAGTCATCTCCGTAGTCATATGAAATCGAGGCTTCTTCGTAGTCATTGTTGGGGCATCCTGGTATTTCGTCTTCCTCGTGCGTCCACTGGCATTTGGCAAGGTGGTGACATTCGAAGTGTGTGACGAACTCCCCACAGTCTTCCATGTAGGATTGGCAGAGGCACATATCGTGAGACTTGGGGTTGGGAAACACTGCATCGCACCCCATCAAGAGGCATGTTTCAGGTGTTGTAAAATTGGAACATGACAGAGAGGAAGTCCCGTGGCAGATCGGGTGCACTTCAGTCAGATACGATGTAAAGAAAATGAGATGTAAATATGTGAAAGATATGTCCCACTTTTTCATGTCTTTGATTGACTTCCTTTTACGACTTACATAAAAAATACTTAAATCATGATACAGGCGGATAGGCTTTTGTTTTCGTGAAGTCTTGTTCTAGTGAAGCCATACAGTTGAAGATATTTCTCAAAGTTTAGGGAATGCAAGCTGCCCGCGTAGATCACTGCGGCGGTCATCCCACTGTTTTGGGAAACAAACAACTGTGCTAGGAGGCACATGTCCATGAATTTGTTCACCATGTCGGTGTACGACCGTTTGAGTTCCGGGAGTTTCGAAACACTGGTCGATTTTTGCATAGACGTGTAATTGTTCGAGAGGTTTTTGATCCTCTGCACGACATCTTTGTGCCACAAATTGACGAAGAATTCTCTCTGTTTGTCGGTCATTCGCTGCCTGTATTTCTCCATCACTCCAGTCATTCTACCCTGTACTCCGAACTTGTCCGGGACAACACTGAGCAAGGGGTGGATGAAGGCTTCGTATACTGTCATGAGAGCTCCGCTCGTGTCCCCAGACCGAGTCAAGTGGTCGGTGTAGTGTGATATCGCTTCGTACAACTTCCCGTCCGGTAGCACCGAGACGATGTCCATTCTGGGATCGACGAAGTGGATTCTTTCGCTTTCTTCGGGTCGGTTCACTCGAAGTACCTCCAAGCAATTTCTCATGTTGTTCAGTATGGATTTGGATTTGGCGGAGCAAGCTTCGACTTCCGTTAATTTCACCTTTGATACTTCGAGGGCATGAACAAAGTGCTCGATGAAAACGTGCACGTTTTCTGTGTTGGCTAGTATCTCCTTTGCCAAGGTGGCAATATCTTTCTGTTCTGGGCAGGATCCGTCGTTGTGGTGTTCCTCTGAGAATATATAGCAAGGTGCTTCCCCTTCTTTTTCCCACACGGTAAGCCTCCATGGCCCGGAAATCGTCGATCCGGATTCTAAAGCATGTATCATGTAATTTTGGTCGTCCATATTGGATTGAATTTTGGTCCTCCATAATCTGCACACAACATATAATTCTATTACAACTCCCAGTTCAACGTCGTGAGCAAGTCCATTTCCATCCGTTGATGAACGCCGGGCTTCATGTCCTTCCTCACCCCGACGAGGTCGGTGAAAAAGTCGCACTTGTGTTGTTCGTCGTATCCCAGCCATTTCAGAGCCGCGTGGATGCAAAGCACCATATATAGCGTCTTGCTGTCTGGATGAAGAAGGAAGTTGACGACGAGGTGTGCTCTCGCTCGAACCCAGTAGGTGAGCGCCACGACTGCGAAGATATCGTCCAAATTCCGACTCTGGCACCAGCCCCAGATGAACTGCCTTTCGGTTTCCGGAATTATAGACAATGTAGTGGTGTTATTCGTTTGGAATTTTGTTTTTGTAGTTTTCCTTTTCTGGTGCTGCTCGAATTCCGCAAACCATGCCGGGGTCTTCCTTTTGCTCATCCTGGAGTTAATGATCGGTGTAGATGTAGATTTCACGATTTTTTTGGATGATACATAAAAGTTAATGATATTTATATTCAAGTATTACGCAGGGGGCACGATGTAAATGGCCGCCTGCCTCCATCTTACACCCGCTTTGTACTCGATCACAAGAACGTTGTCTTCTGATTCTTTTGTCGATGGTAGACGAATTCTCCACGATCTTCCGCCAGAAACGAGAGTGATGGTGTCTCCGACGACTACGCCCGAGCCGGACAAGAGGGATACTCCCGTGTTTCCAGACGTTCCTCCGTCCATGCTGATATATAATTGATAAACAAATATATTTTGTAGACTTCATCGTTTTTTCGTTTCAATCACCACGCCCATTGTACTCATCAGAGTGTTTTTGGTTGTTACTTCTCGCTTTCTCTTCATGATGTTCCTGTCCGACTTGGCTTTGTTAAGTTTTTCGCAAAAGGCGTTGGAATGCTTGTGTACCCTCGAAGCGTCGATCTTCTGTGTTATGGGCCTATGCACACTCGAACTTTGCGGAATCTCCTTGGCTGCATCGATGAACGGTAACAACAGCCTTTGCCTTAGCGTAAGAAAAGGTTTCCCTACGACAGCGTCGCCAGGAGGGATTATCCCGAAAGAACCTTCTCTGTACTCGTCTATCGTCATCTCCCCTCCAAAGATTTGCAACACTTCCTTCCGTGGGGACGGGCGTATGCAAGTCATGGCGTACGTCTTCAACCTGCTAGAGTTAGGGTTAGGCCCTTGTTGACCCTTGTACTTGACCCACGTCCGATGGGCAAGGAGGGAAATGTACATGTTGCGGTTCCCCCTCCCCGAAGGCGGTGTTTGCAAGATGTTGTACGCTTTCGCGCACTGCCAAGAGCAGAAGTTTCCTCTGCAGTGGTAGACCTTCCTGAGCGCATCGTAGGATTGGGGCAGCGGTACCGGTATTCCTTCGAAAGGATGGCAGCAGTGGTGGCACAAGAGTGCTGTCGACATGGGCCAGTTAACGCACTTGAGAACTTCGTCCTCCTTGTCACTTGAGAACTCCATGCTATCGGTCCCAGAAATGCTAGACTCCTGGCTCATCGGTCGGTCCCAGAAAGCAATAGGTGCTTTGGTGGGCTTGGGGATGCTTGTGTCCCTTGTGTCCCTTGTGTCCCTTGTGTCCCTTGTGAAACATGGGGCTTTTGCTTCAGATTTCAGGCGAAGGATTGACCTTTTGTCGTCTTCTTCCGTCCTCTGGCGGAACTTGACGGTCATTGAAACTCTTGAAAATAGGAAATTGATTTGTTTTATGAAAATACTGATAGTTAAAAAAATTTCTAAAGAAATTCTAAATGTTGTACTGATCTACGCCGATGAACTCTTGGACAAAGTGGATCTTACATTTTAGAGAGGGTGAAGCAGGTTTAGGTTCCCGCCGGTGTTGGAAGCAACGCTGTCAACATTGTCCAGCTTGTGGGAGAAATTCGTCATCTCTGCCGGAGACGCGCCCAGGCTTGACGGGGACACCGCCGCGCCCAAGGACTGGAACTTGACCCCCCTGTCCATCGTGGACCCGACGGTGACGGAGCTTCTCGAAGAACCCCTGGCCGGAGCCTCTACTTTCCCGGTCTTTGCCCTCATTCCATGACCTCGCTCAAACTTCTGTCCTCGGACGCCTTCCTTCGGAGCAACGAGCTTCGTGGAAGAACCTGTCTTGGGAGAAACATATGATTCCGCCCCGTCCGCCCCGTTCTTGGGGAGTGCGCCGCTTTGTGAGAACGGGAACGCTTGGGCACCGAGCTTCTTGTTGGTGTCCTTGGTGAAGCTGTCGTCAAGTTTGACAGCAAACGGGTTGCCCAAGGCGTTGAAGCTGTCTTTGACGAAGGAGGAGTTGATTCGATTAGCGGTGGGCTGGGACCGGATTACCGACCTCCCGGCTCCCAAAGTGGTCGCGCAGCGTTCGAAGTCAGGGGAGTCGATGGAGACGTTGTCACAGGCCATGGCGTTCTGTTGAGCATTTCCGAGGTTCTTGGGGGCACTGGCACTACCGAGAGAAGCACTGGGCTTCTTCTTCTTGCCGAGTGACGTATTTGACGAACTTCTCTCCTGCTGGACGACGTACAACACGAGGACCGTGGCCAGCACCGCAAGCATGATGGTGGTTCCGTCGGCCATTGTGTACAACTTGTGTTTATGGACGTACAAACATTATTTTCAGTCAAATTAAGGTCTTGTGGTACTAAAATAAAAAAATCAAAGTTCTTCAAGAGTTCTTCTGGAGCCCTTCAAGCCCGGCTTGGTAGCAGAGTGGGAAGTGGTACACGACCCCATTGTTCTCCTTGCAATCGTCAAAGATCCATTCTTCTTCTTGTTGATTGAAGGACATTTGGAACCTCTCCAAGCATATAACGCAAGTATACATGTCCCCTTTCTCCATGTCTTCGGTAATTACGACGTATTCCTTTTGACTTTCATCCTCTTGGTCTTCAGGGTCGCCAATGTTGTGCGGATCTTCCATGTTGTTTTCAAGTTGCTGATTTTGCTGATTTTGCTGATATTGCTGATATTGCTCATATTGCTGATATTGCTGATATTGCTGATGATCCTGATTATGCTGATGATGCTGATGATGCTGCTGATGCTGATGCTGATAGTATTGTTTTTGTTGGTGTTGTCGCTGTTCCCAACCCATGTTCTCGAGGAAGAACATCTTGTTCGGCGGCCATCCGTGGAACAACGGGAAGTCCTCGTAGTGTGTCATCGTAAAAGTAAATTTTTCAATAAACGACGAGTGACAAAAAAAAGTTCACGAAACGAGAAATGAAACGACCGAAAGTGTCCGAACTATTTTGTTTGTCTTCAGTAGGAAGGTGTCACACCACAACTCACACACAACACGAAGTCCAAATACGACTCACCCACGACACGAGCACAACTGAAAATAAACACTTGTTTTCAATCGCAAAACCTTGCAGAAACATGTCAAAACCTCGCAAACCCCGCGAACCTCGCAAACCCCGCGAACCTCGCGAACCTCGCGAACCTCACAAACCTTGTGAACCATGCGAACCTTGCCAACCTTGCCAACCTTACGAATCCTGCGAACCTTTCAGCACATTCTACAGGAACATTTCCGAAGAGAACTGTGTCAAAGATGTCGGCCTCTTGTTCCGGTCCCTCGGAAACAGAGAAACTGTGTCTGCTTCTCTGGGATACTCTACTGACGACTCTCGTCCGACGTGCTCGGGGGTGTCTTCGGCGTGTATGATGGCAATCCACAACCACCTGGACAGCGCCACAATGTGGAAGAAGAAGGATCCGTGGGTTACGGAGGTCGAGTACACGATACCACACCCGCACGGGGACGTGACCGCGTTCGATACGAACTCGGGTGCAGATGCTACTCTCACCAGGAACACGGTTGTTCTCTCCATGACCGGGAGCTGTGCCAAGAACGAACGCTGGGGGATATTCCTGCAGAGAGTGTCGGCGCAGCCTTCGGACAAGATGGACATGAATACCCAGCGGTACTCTAGGGTCAAAGTCATGAATGTCAAGAGGTTCTTTTACGAAACGGACAGGTCGTCTTGGGTGTTTAAGTTGGTCGTTTCTTGGGAGGGCTCCTCCAAGGAAGACGCCAAGGCCAGCAGCCGGCGGTATTTCGTGTACGTGGAGAGTCACCGTGACCACCACATGAAGACGTCTACGAACCCGGCCTACAGTGCCGCATCCTTCTTGGACAAGATACTGGATATCATCTCGTTGGATGGTAGAAGGCAGATATTGACGTTAGCAACTTAGAGGTTCCTTTCTCGTTTTGGACTTCCTCTTTCTGTGATGGCCTGTGACGTAGCGCAAGGCGAACTCCCCGGCCGTCCAACCGTTGGACAGGACGTGTTGGTACGTGATGTCTGGGCTGAGGGCTCTGATCTCCGCTAGACATGCCCTTTCCTTCCTGACAGTCATACCATCGATGGCGGGCGTCATCACTCTCTTCCGGTCACGTTTGTCCTTGTTGTCCTTGTTGTCCTTGTTGTTTCTTTCCTCGTTGTCCTTGTTGTCCTTGTTTTCCTTGTTGTTCTTATTGTCATCTTGTTTTTGGGAGTCTTGGGACGTTCTGACCCGACTTTCGTCCATGTTCCATCGTAATAAATATAAATTATTTTATTGTGACAGTAGAACACGTACTAACCCTCAGCGTGTCATTTACTCCATGGATAGCAACATGGACACCCGTACTGTTTTGGACATACAAAGGAGAAAGGATCAGCTGGTATCTGAGCTTTCTCTCAAGCTCCTCCCTCTGAGGCACGATTCTCGCTTGTGCTCTAGTTTCATCTTGGGCCAGCTCGGAGACGACTGGGACGTGCACCGAGTGGTTCACGAGTGTGCCACGATGCACTGGCTGTACACATACACGTTGTACCCCCAACGAGTACGAGAGGCATATATGTACTTCTCCACGATTCTGACGTCTGGTAGGTCAGTCCACGAGTTTATTAAGCTCAACGTGCAACCCCACATCAAAGCTACCACCATCCTGCAAGAAGGGGGGATTCCCTCTCGTTGGCCATGGTTGCCCTGCGTAGAATGTTCAAGTTCTTCGAGTTCACCAGGTTCACCAAGTTCACCAGGTTCACCAAGTTCACCAGGTTCACCAAGTTCACCAAGTTCACCAAGTTCACCAAGTTCACCAAGTTCACCAAGTTCACCAAGGTCCCAAAGTTCACCAACGCCCCAAAATTCACCAAGTTCAACAAGATCACCAAGATCACCAAGGTCCCAGAGTTCACCAAGGTCCCAGAGTTCACCAAGGCCCCAAAGTTCACCAAGTTCGCAACAAACACGGCAAGATTCAAAGGATTGGTTGTTGGTTATTTAGTTTATGTGTAAATATATAACCTACATTGTAGACTTTATAAATTGAAACCCGACCTCCTTGCAAAGTTCCTGCCAGATCGCGTCCTGAACTTGAATCTTGTCGGCGGATACGAGCAAGGGGAAGTACGGCAGGTGCTCGTCCCACGACATAATCTGGAGGAACTTGTGGATCAAAAACGAGTAGGAGAGCATATTTTGTCTTTTCTTCCCCTTGATGTGCTTCTCGAAAGGATCCTGGACTCTCTCGAACATTTGAATGAGCGAGTTCTCTTGTTCTTGCGTCATCTGAGGAGGCGTCTTCCCCGTGACGATCGTGGTAATCTGAACCCAGTGGTTGTAGTACTTGTTCTTTCTCAGTTTCTTGAGGATTGCCTTTATCTTGATGTGGTCCACCTTGGACATGTCCGTGATCCTCTCTTTCTTGAGCTCGTTCCTCACCAAGTCCGTGATCTCGGGAGATATATAGGTTGTCTCCTTCCCCTGTGTCCTCTTCAACCAAGTCTTGAAGTGATTGTGCCTCTGGTAGAGGTACGTGGTTGTCGGCGTATACCCTTGAGAAATCATGTCTTGCCTCGTGAGTTCCTGGAAGAAGCTGCATTTGCCGCACTGGGGACAAACCCGTTGTGCGTCTTTCCTCATGTAAATCAACTCCGTGTTGCAGTTGTCGCACATCCAGTCCTGTGAAAAAGTCTTGTTTTCTTGGTTGGAGTTACCACATTCGTCGTCGGCGTCGTTAGATCTAAATTTAGGCTTCTTTGATCTATGCACGTAGTCGTCGATCGAACACGAGGTAGTCGTCGAGAGAATCTGCTGGGCGTTCATTTTTTTTAGAAACGACGCGCAGGGAGGTCTTACGCATGAGTGTTTCGATGCGCACTCAACGACGGAGCTGATGTCGGGCACGTCGTGGAAGACGTTATCCATTGGAGTCTTTGCAGGATTTGCAGGATACCTGTTTGGAGTGTCTGGAGTGGATTCCATGTCAATGCCTTTTCTTGACGCTCATCTTTAGGGTGATAGAAAAAAATGTCCTGCGCCAGGCGTAAGGTGTTTTTTTTCTCGTTTTGGGTTATACCTGATCTGAGATGGAGAACAAGACTGAGGACGCAGTATTAAAGACCATCGACACAAACGACGTGCTTGAAGAGTACAAGAAGGTGGAAGAACATCTAAAGGGCCTCCAAGACCAGCTGAGAGACAAGAACGACGAAATACAACGTCTGAAGCAGGCTGTGCTAATATCCACCGGCGCGAAGGTTACGCTAGGCAAGTTGCTGGGCGTGAGTTAGGTCCTAGCGAGAATATATCACTGCGTTGTTGAGCCGGGTATTATTATTTGATGTAACTCTTGTAAACGTATCGTTCGGAAAATTGCAATATGAACGACATGATGAAGGCCGTCGCCGATGTGGAGGCGGTTCCTGAGATCAAGGCCCGGCGTATCCCATCTCCAAAGATAAAGAACGTCGAACACTTCAAAAAGCCCAAGAAAAAAGGCCAGAGTGGCGAAAAGAAAGCCGATCTTGAGATCTTCCACGTCATTGGGAATCCCATGAAAATGTCGGACGAGCCGAAGGAAAATCCCGATGATGCGAGAAAGGACAAGAGCAAGAAGAAGAAGAAGAAGAAGAAGAAAGACAAGCGACGGGCGATGAGGGGAGACGAAGACCTTTCATCCGACGGGTCGTTCTCTGTGTCGTCTTATGGGGGACAGTCATTTATGGGGAGTTTGGCATCGTTGGCTTCGTTGGGAAGTGACGAAGGAGGGTATAGTGATTCTTCTGCTTCTTTTGGGTCAGGATCGTCTTTTGAGGGTAGACAAAAGTTCACTAGAAAGAAGCGGAAGGAGGAGATCATGCAGGAAAAGATCGAGATGTTGACTCGTATTTCCAACATGTCTCGTATGGGCTTCACGGCTACGAGGAAATGGTCGATGAAGGACGATATCGACGAGATTCGGTTCGAGTGCTACCGCATGACAAGGGAGAACAATTCCAGGAAGTCCGTGAAGAACATGCAGCACATGCTAATCACCGCGGCTACCATCGTTGAGTTTGCGAACAGTTTGGTCAACCCTTTCAATCTCAAGCTGCAAGGATTCTCCAAGAACCTCATGTTAACCGTATCGGACTATGACGACAGCCTCGAGGAGTTGCACCACAAGTGGTCTGGAAGGACTTCCGTAGGTCCTGAGATGACGGTGTTGTTCACCTTCGTCACTTCTGCCATTTTCCACCACGCCGGGAACGTGATGAGCTCTCCAACGGACCAGCCATCGAGAACCGGGCCAAAGAGCAAAGGCCCAGACATGTCGTCTGTTTTAGGTCTGTTCTCCACCATGATGCCCAAGTCATCGGTCCCCAGCAAAAGCACTGAAAGTCAAAGTCCCCAACGTGCTAGTTCCAACAACAGTTCCAACAGTTCCAACAGTTCCAACAGTACGCAAAAGAAGAGAAGGCCAATGAAAGGGCCTAGTGGTAGTGGAGGAGGGGTACCGTCATTTGCAAACCTGATTCCTAGCATGCACGTGCCAACCTAACAAGAGTTACTTCGTCCAACGTGGTAACTCCTGTCGTCGTCGGGCTAAAAATGTCTGAGTATACGAATATACCAAATATACCAAATATACCAAATATATCAACTAGCATCACATGAAGGTGTACGACACCTTACCCCTACCCTCGTCCTCGGATTCAAGCGAAAAGGAAGCTCGAGGGAGCATAGTCGTCGGAACCTTGTTCCTCTCAAATCCTACCCTACGGCTAATTTTCGAAGCCTGGTCCGAAGATACCTTGCGCTGTAAAGCTTGAGCTACCACTTCAGCGTTGATCTTATTAATATCGGATCCCACGCCAGTTTTCCCGCCCAAAGCACGCGTAAAAACGTCATGCATTGTGTCTACCACACGTCCTTGCGAGTAAGAACTGTCTACTTTTTCACGTACCATCTGCGTAACCCGGTTGGTGTTACTACGACTAAAAAATTTATCCTGGACCAGGATCTCGGATGGAGAAAGTCTCTCGTCCAGCTTGAGAGAATACGAAAACATAGACATGGCAGTATGGCTTTATAGTAACAAGACAAATAAAATGCTCAATTTGTAGTTAAATATTGTTGAATCCATTGTGTTTTTTGCTACCACGAGACTTCGGAAGAAGGGATTGTCTTAAGGCCAGTCGTGTCAAGGTTGTGGGATACCTTGTCGACGATACGCCTCTTCTTCTGTTTAGGTTCCTCAGAATCCACATCTTTGTCGTCCTTGCCGCTGTCGTAGTTGAAGAACTTCAGAATTTTAGCAGTGTTATCGTCTGCGTTGGGGCAAAATTCCCTCCTCAGCTGCAGGCATCCGTTTACCATGTCCTTCATGAACTCCTCGAAGTATTCCTGGTCTCGAAGGTTCTTCTTGTAAGGCAGGATCATCCGGTGCATGGCCTTCTTGTTTTCGGCAAGCATCGAGTTCCGGTTGATGTGAGCCCACTCGTTGCCGACCTTTTTCTTCAGGGCGTACGCCTCCCTCTTCTTGGAGTTGGTGGCTTTCTCGAAGTCTGCGAGTAGGCGGTGATCCATCAGCGGGATACGGCAGAAACCGTCCGCCAGGCTGAGGGAAACGAGGTGTCCCGACAAGTCAATCACCGCCCTCTTCTTGAAGGAACCAGTGTCTTCTGTGACAAGTTTCTTGATGTCCGCCGGTCTCATGATCGTCACATTGGTGCTGCCCCCCTGCTGTACCCACTTGTCGTACCCGTGGCCCGCAAGGAATCGGACTCCAAGGAGTCCTTGCACGGTGTTTCTTTCGGAAGCCTTTGTCTCAATCCTTAATTTTGTGAAATACACGGGCACCCTGCTGCCCAACCTCTTCCCCATGACGTAGATGTCGTGCTTGGGAAGGGGGATGGTGTCGGTTCCGATCATGTTTTGAAGGACGGCTGTTGTAACGTCTTTCCCGGAGCCTCTCTTGCTGTAGTAAGCGAATACCTCGCTGGGCAACCAAGGCATGTCCGCGATGCTCATCGTGACCAAGGTCGAAAAATAAATAGTTCTAGCTTTTGATGGAACGTGGGCGAATGTGAACAGTTCTGAACGGTGTGGTGATCACTGGTGTCGGCAAATAACCTGAGATCCTGAGATCCACAGAATTCGAAAATATTCAAAAAAGGTCGTGCCATAGGTCGTGCTTAACAAATAATTCTGAATATCCTGAATATCCTGAATATCCTGAATATTGACATATTTTCAATATATTTTCTCAGTCGTAAGTATTAAAAGTGTTGTAGTAAACAATGATGGATCTGGTGCAAGCATTCGGTGGTGCGTTTCATGAAGGAAACAAACCCCTACTCGGTTCAACGGTGGCAGTGGCACCAGAAACATTAACATCACCAGTTACACCAACAGTTACAAATACTTCAAATACTTCAAATTCTTCAAATACTTCTAATACTTCCGGGACAAGCTCTAACCGTGACGTATATGCCCTTCATGTAGAGATCGGTAGGGATGACTGTCACCTACTTTGCATGTTCCTGTTGGTCTTCACGATCAGCTTCATCCTCAGCAGCAAGAAGTAGATTTTAGGACATGAACTACCTTTTGTTCTTGAATGGCCTGCTTCGAAGGGGGGTCCCATCCTTCAGTCTATCTTGGAAGGGAGTCCCACCCAGGAAGATAGAAAAGCTTTGCAGGAATACGTCACACACGTCGTCTAGTTTGGGTTTGTATCTTTCTAATGCAATCTTGCCTTTGTCCACATGAAAAAAGTCGAACACCTTCTTGGCGACCTGAATCGACAGTTTCTTAAGTTCGCGACTACCGTTCTTATCGAAGTCGATCCCTTCTAGGCAGTTTTCATTGAACTCCATGGCTGCCCTGATGGCGGCAAACTTCTTCCGAGGAGCAACAAAACTCATCGATGTGTCGCTGATGCAGATCCTTTTTTCCGCGTAAAAATACGCCATGATCGAGTACGCGAGGATGCAGTTCTTGATCGCGCGACTAAGCTGTTGCTCGACGTAGATGAAGTCGATCTTTTTCTCATTGATGACGTCGCATTCACGGAAGAAGTCGATGACGTTCTCCATGAGAACTTGTGCCGTCTGTTTCATGGTTCCAACCTGGACCTTCTCGACATGCACGAGTTCGAACTCGATGTTTTTTTCTTCTCCTGCGCCTATCTCGTGAAAGTCTGTGATGCAGTACGCGAGGTTGACGATGCCAACGTCGATGGAAAGCACTCTGGTAGTTTTAGTAATGGTGGAATTCATGTATAGGTGTACTATTAACTTACAAAGAAAATAGCATGTCCTCAAAAGTCAAAAAGTCTAACAAGTCAGCCTGTCGTGACTCTGCAGCCCACGACGTAGGTATTTCTCTGGGCATTCTGGCTGGACCTCGGCCAGTTCTTTGTGGTATCCTCGACGGTGACGCCGTGGTCCGAGAATATCAGCGAGTATGCGTCGGCGTTCCACATGATGGTGACGCCGGGGAACTTGAGGGTCGTGAAGATTTTGAGCTGCGAAATAAAAATCGATTCTAAAGTGTACTCCTCCGAGTCTATTTCGACTCGGTCGGAGTTCATAAATGCGTACAACGGATTCGTCGAGAACTGCAGCTTTCTCTTCTCCTCGCAGATTCGGGGCGGCAGAGCCGTCCATATGTCAGCGTCGCCATAGTTTGTCACCGCCCATCTGTAGGCCAGGGCGGATTTTCGAATAATGGAAGGGAGTTCCGAGGCGGCGATATTGTTGAGCAAGTTCGGGTCAGACGCCTCGGCGGGGATCTTGTTGGGGAAGTCCAAGACAACGACTCGTCGGGAGATGGAACCGCTCTTGTCCTGCCAGCTGGGGCTTTCATTCCCCGCCATTATCCCCGGGACAGCCCACCTCCCGACACAGGGGTTTTCGTGCTTGACAGCCATCGAGAGCTCCTCTCCCGTCACCATGCTCTGGAAGCTTGCCACGTCCAGTGAGAAGTCACCCTTCATCTCCGGGATGATGAAGATCTTCTTGTGGAAGATGGTTGACAGGCCGAACTGTCTCTCAATGTTGTTCGAGATGACTCCGACATCCCTGCTGTTGTAAAGCCTCTGCACGACCTTGATCACGGTACTCTTCCCGGTGCCTGCGACGCCTTTTAGGAAGGGGATGACCTGCCAGGAATCTCTCTCGTTCACCTCGTAGAACAGCCTCCCGATGAACACGAACATCCACTTGATCATGTCCGCGCTCCATGCTTGTGGCGCAAAAATGGAGTCGAAGAGAGGAGTCGGTAACTCATCGTAAGACAACAACGGGGTACCCGGGATAGGGGGTCCGTTGAAGAAGACTCCCGCGAAGGGTTTGTCGATGATCTTGCAAGAAACCAAAAGGTCGTCCGTGTACTGGCCGTAGAATCGGAAGGAGTCGTCGGTTGCGTCGTAGATACCGTCGTCAAAGCTCCATACTCTCCTCGAGATCTTCAGGTCCGGGAACTCCATGTCGAGGCAGTCTGTCAGGTATTTCACCGTCGAGTCAAACAATCCGGAAAGCATGATCTTCCACATCTCGAAGTTTGTCTCTTTGGCAGAGAAAGACCTCACGATCGTCTTGATGTCGCATTTCTCCTTCCACGCGTGCGTGGCGTGACCGTCCTTGAATATTTGCTCGAACACCATGCCCTCGAACCTCCTGTACCTCATTCGAAAGAGAGACCCGAGCAGGTACAGCGTGTAGATGTGGGTGGGCAAAAGGTCTTCCTTGTTCATTGGAGAGTGCCAAAACAGGAGTTCGGCACCCGAAGGCACGGGGAACGCCGAGTTGCAGTTCGTCATCCTCATGAAGCACAGGAGGGTTTCCTTGCCGTAGAAGATGTTCTCCTGAAACCTTGCAAATCTAGAGGCAAGCTCTTCGTTTTCATTGTCGTCGTCCAGAACTTCCTCGTCTGTCTTCTCCTCGGCGGCGTCCAGGTCCATGTCTTCTAGTTCTCTCCGTATTCTAGCATACATCTTCCAATCGGCGGAGTACACTTCCTCTACCTTTTTGGGGATGAGCTGTTCGGTGCTACTTATGTCAAAGATGCTGAGCACATTTGAGAAGCCCTCTGGTGACCCATTGGTTTTCCATTTTTGCTCGAGTTCCTCGAACTTCTCCAGGAGTTCCTCCCTAGAACACGAACTCAAAGACTGATTCTGAAGGTTTTCTTCGTTGTCTTCATTCATTTAGGTTCTCTGGGGACAGGAATGATTTTTTTTTTGTGTCGATGGACTTAGGAAAGTGTGATAGTTAGTTTTTTTGATAATGTCGAGAATGATACGGTCCGCCGAGGAGATTGTGGACATGACTGAATCGAAGAGCACCCCAGACAGGATGGCGTATAAATACCTCATCAAACAGGTCGACAAGTTGTTGCGTTCTAGGGCTGTCGACCAGCAGTACGACGCCATGTTCGAGGTCCCCGCGATGGTTCTTTTTCAGCCACACTTTGACCGAAGTTTCGTCGCGTCGAAGCTCGCTAGGCACTACCGCAAGCGGGGGTTCAAGTGCGACATGGAAGACTTCACCATAGTTTTGCGTTGGGGAAAGATGGACAGCTCGGATGACTCTGATTCATCCGAGAGTTCGGACGACGGAGAGTGGCGTATTTCATCAACAACAACGAAAAATCAAGAGTCGTCGGACGAGGAAGACAAGCTCCCTCCTCCAAGGAAGATCGTGGTAGAATCTTCTTCTCTTTCGTCGCGGGTCTCATCGATGAAAAAATCTGCTCAAAATTCGTAGTGTGTAGTTTTTAAGGTCATGTGATATTATTATCTTTTGAGTTGAAATACGATGTCAGTGATACCAGTGATCCCAGCACTCCAAGGCATGCCAGGTATGCCAGCAGAAGTACAAAATAGAATTGCGACATACGTCCCGTCCGTAGCTGTCAATAGAGACACCGCGGATACCTGCGCTCCAAGAGGAAGCGAGTATCGGACTCGTAGAGACTTTGACTCTGCTTGCCCACCAGAGGCCAGTTCTCAAGATCCCAATAGCTGGTGTTGTACGAGCGCTGGGCCGGAAGAAAGTCGTCGATCCTCGCACGAATACTTGACGCTCGTTCACTCGATCAGCAGTCTATCAAATCGTGGAGATTGGGAATCGCTGCCCTTCAATTTTCGCCGGATTCTAACCTGGTTGGATTCAAACAACGCGCGTTTCATTCCGGGGGGTCCCCGGCTGCGATTGAACGTTACATACCCATTCGTCAAGGATGTCGTGAAACTTGTCATTATGCTTAAGTCTACGGCTGTCATTGAACTTTTTGAGAAACCTGATAACTCCGGCGACTCTGAAGAAATCACTTACGCTACGACCTCCCCGTCCATTTCTGATCGAGACGACCGCTTTGTTTACGGTACCGACGTGACCGTCTATCCACAATGTTCAATTTTCAATGACGTCATTGATGCCGTTAAAGAGTCCAGGTCATTTCAAGGACAGAAAGTCTTGTCCGTTACTGTTGATCTAGGGTCAAATTTCGTCCCTGATATCGCGCCATTACCTAGTCTTCCATACACGAGTTGCCTTTTTGCTGGATCACCGCGAAAGCCATTGGATTTGCAAGACGTAGTTGACTACGGCCGTGGTACTATCTATGCTCCTGAGCGTTGCATCGTGACACCTACTGATGTTGACGTTCTTGACGCATTCGTGTTTTTACTCAAAAATAGAGCCGGAGGGTTCCAAGTCACGTTCAAAAACTTTAGGGAGGGTTACAAAAATATCCCCGAAGGCTACAGTCCTGTAACCCTTGACAATAATTTTGTGAAGATGTTGCACACAGCTTGCGAGAGGACGCTTCCGCTCAATCAACCAACAAATCAGTTCAGCGAGTTCAAGTACGGGTATCAGAACTATCGGAACACGTGTGAAGTCACTCTACACAACGACAAAGTAGCCACGCTAAGACTCTTGTAGTAACTCTTGTAACTCTTGTAACTCTTAAATTAAACCTAAACCTTGGCCTTCTTATTTTCGTTCAACTTCTTCTTTTCCTCGTCTCGAGCCCTCTTGTCGGCCCTCTTCTCCTCGTCTGTCTTCTTAGGGAAGTGGGCGTCGACTAGCTTGCACAGGTTGAAGTAGGTGACCGTACCGAATCCCTCAGGGGGAGCTAGGAGCTTCTTGAGGGGTTCGTCCAACAGGATCTCCACCTGCCTGTCGGGGTTCTTGAGAGAATGCTCCTTGATGTAGTCGTTGAGCTTCTTCACCACCGAAGTCCTCGCGATCAACTCGTCCGGCTCCATCTTGAGGAATTCTGCGAGTTCCTTCGAAATCTTGGACGGGCATGCGATGCCGTGCCGAGGACGGTTCCCCGACTTCTGGGTGCTCTGACGCTTCTTGCGCTTCTTGCGGATGGAGGAGAATACCGCGACATTCTTCTGCGCGAGAACCTGCACGGCGTGGTATACCCACTCCTCCGTCTTGCCGTCATCCTTCTTCCAATTGTACGACATTGCAAGCTTGAGGTTGTCGAGGGTGTGAACGATCGGTGCCCAGCTGTCCTCCAGGTCGGTCAGGAAGGTCTGCCTCTCCTCTTCAGTGGAGGCAGAGAACATCTTGGGGATCTTCTGTGACAGACACTGGAGCTGGGACTTCTTCATAGTGCGCATGACCTTGTTAATCTCCGCGACAAGCCCGGTGCTTTTCGCGAATCCCCTGAGATAACCCCCGGGAAGCCCTGGACCCCAGGAATCCACCTTCTCGTGAAGAGTGGTGGAAAAGAGGTCAAGAACCTTCGCCCCGGGTGACATGTGTTGCACGACGGTGTCAAGGAAGCAAATAGGCCTGTCCAAGTCCCACTTCGGGTTGTTCCCCATGTTCCCCATGTTCCCCATATCGTTGCCCTTCTTCGAACGACTCTTCTTTCCCACTTCGGGCAGATTGACCACGTTGTACGCGATGGTCGAGCTGCCAAACACCGACGTCGGGTCCCCCTTGACGGCGAGCCAAAGCTGTTCCGTCGAAGGACGAGAGGGTGACACGAACTCGTCGGGTGCGGTACTCCACCACGACGGAGGGTTAAGGGGAGGGGCCCTTGTCTTCTTTACGACCTTCTTTGGCGTAGGCTTGACATCTACAACGTCCTTCTTTTCTTGGAGAGGGTCAACATTCTCCTTGTCTTCTTCGGACTTGGTGGAAGAGTTTGTTGGCTTCTTCATCCAAGGGTGTTGAGCAATGTCCATAATCTGGAATACCGAATGAAACTTGAATCCCCACTTCTCAATGAGCTGAGAAGTCTGAGGGGCTGTGTACGGGTCGGTCCACATGAAAAGGGCTGCGTTGTCGGCACAGATATCGCTCAGAGGTAGGTTTCCCATTCGTTCGACGTTCATAACGGACCAGGGAGTGTTCACGTAAAGGACATCATACTTTTCCTCAGCGTTCTTGAGAGACGAGAGAGTGGATTTGGCGTGATCCATTTTTGTGAGTTGAGAGGGTTGTGTACATCCAGTGCACAAAATAAGACACCATTGTGGAACGCATTTTTTTTCGATTCCTTCGACACATGAAAAACCTAAAAAAGACACATCAAGGGAGATTCTTACTTAACTTAAGAGGGGGATGAGCTACAGTCTTACGCACAACCAATTAATTCTCAGAGGATCCCTTGGCTCCCTTGGCTACCTTGGCTACCTTGGCTTTGGCTCCCTTGTTACCCTTGGATACCTTGGCTACCTCCTTAGCCTTAGCATTGGATACCTTGGCTACCTTGGCTACCTTGGCTACCTTGGCTACCTTGGATACCTTGGCTACCTTGGCTCCCTTGGCTACCTTGGCTACCTTGGCTACCTTCCTCTTCTTACTAGGTGGGGTCCACCTGACACCGTTGAACCTGTACCCCAGCCTCGGGTCTTTAACGGCCGGGTCTTTGTGGACTGTCGACCTCTTGCAAGCCGTGGAGTACTTGTCATCCGGAATCCAAAACGCTTCAATCCCCACTCCACCTACGAAGTCCTTGCTGAGAGTTACAAGTTCCCCTTGGAAAACACAGACCGCAAACTCATCGACCGTGTTTGGCCCGAGGCCAACCTCTTTGGCGTATGGCGAGTTAAACCACGCCACAAGGCTCTCTTCGTTGCTGATGACGGAATACTTGTCGTCCTCTCCCCACTTGCGGCACTCCCCCCCATCCCTCTCGATCTTGTGGTTCCTCTTGTTGAACTTGTACAGCACAGACCTTACGGCGTTGAAGGCCTCTGCCGTCCTCGGCATCTTCAAGACCTCGTTATCGACGTCTGTGTCCTCCTCGTTGTCCTCGTTGTCCTCGTTGTCCTCGTTTTTCTTCTGCTGCTGCTCCAACACGCTGATGATGCTGCGCAACGATTCGACTTCGCTCGTCAAAGCTTCCACCTTGTCTCCCATCTCGTGGCAGAGCTTGGCGAAAAGCATCTTTTGTTCCACTCCCTGAGCCTCCAGTCTTCTCACCTCTTCGTCGAACCTTTGGTTGATGAGGTCCAGCTCGTCGCGGTTGCCGACCCACCAACAGAATGGGATCTTCTTGTCGTCAGCGACACCGTCGTTGCGTTTTTGCCACTTATCCATGAGGGATCCGAGCCTAGTCAGAGCCTGTGGACCAAGCTGGCGAAGGACGTCCTCGGTCTTCAATCCTGCAGCCATCGTGGATCGACTAAAACCGGGAACACTTGTGGATGTCCTCTGTACAGAAGTATTCTCATTGTTCACCACGTCCGTCATGTATTTTTGGAGTTTTAAAATTTTGTGGGGGTGATTTTGGAGTGAGACCAAGGGGGGGGTGGTGGTGTGTGCGCCTACCACGTGTGTGCCAAAAATATTTCAAAAATATTTACAGAATTTTTTATATTTTTTTTGAATAATATCCCAACCTGTCAACTTCAACACCCGATGACCCCGAGAGAAACCAGTGAGTTCCATTTGTTCTTGTCGTTGCCGTACCCGATGAACTTGATTTCCCTCACCCCCTCGATGTCGATATCTACTGATTGAACCCCCTTCATACTGCGGGATTCCCCGTCTATAACAATATCTTCCCATCGATCGACGCCTTCTCTCCGTACTGCAATGTCGTACATCTGCAAACGCTGGTTTCCCTCGTATACCGCGAATTCGAGCTCCGCTACATACGAAGCTTCCTTGAGCTTCAACGTTACGTCACACAAACGTTTCGAATCGCTGGCTTCGCAGCTCCAGCGAGTCTTGAGATCTTTCCCGATGAGATTTTCGGCTTTGTTCCCATCGTCCGCAGACGCCTTGATTTCGGATATTTCCAGCTCGAAAGTGTCGCACTCCTCCTCTTGTCCTGCCGGGTCGTCGTGGGCAGTTCCCGAGCCTTCAGAACCTTCACGGTCGTCGGTACAAACCATAACCTCTGTGATGCTATTCCACTCGTCTTCCGAGTTTCCATTCCCAAAAATAGTTATTTCCTTTAGAGTCGTGGTCTCCTTCATGGGGAACAACTGTAGACCTGTCGACTTCCCCGAGGACTCCGCCTTTAGAAGCAGTGGATTTCCGTCCCCGTAGACGTCAAAGAACTGTTGCCTCTTGTCTCCCTTGTAGAACCTCATCTCCAAAGACTTCACCTTGACTTCCTGCACCAACTCAATCGCCAACCAGGATCCTTTTCCCTCCACAGACCAGCGTGTCACGGCGTTGCCATCAACAGCGTTGTGAGGAGGGTTCCCGTCGTGACTGGAAGACGTAGATTCTTTGATCTTGGCAGGCTTGCATTGACCATTTTTCTCATCAGACCTTTCAGAACTTTCAGAATTTTCAGAACTTTCCACTGTCACCTCGATTTCCGGACCTTCTTCCACTTCGCCCGCTGTCTTCCGCCCGTGTGTACTTACCTTTCCTGGGGTTATCCAGTGGATGTCTCTCATGGTTTTACAGGAGTGTTCCATGTCGGTCAACGCGTCCGATTTGGAATTCAAGACGCACCCTCCCTTGCACTCATTCTCGCACAGCTTGTGGTCGTCCCCGGTGATGACCTTGACGGAAGAGTCCGTCGTGTCACTGAATACGTTGCCGTATACCTCGTTGTTCACGCCGTAGGTCTTCCCGTCTATTGTGTGTCCTCCTATCCGAACTCCCGCCCCATCACAACCTACAAGCTCGTTGTAGCGGAAGATGACGTCGTCTGTCCTAGAGTCCAGGCACCCCGAGTTAGGATCCCTCTGGTCCGAACATACGTTATACTCGATCAGCACGTCCGTCGCGCCTTCCTTGACGTCGACGCACTCGTTTCCATGAGATTCAATTTCATTTTCGTGGATCCAAATGTACTTTGACAAATCGGGGCCGGCTTTCGAATTCTTCCCGTCGTCCCACTGATTGGAACTCGTGCCAACGTAGATGGCCTCTCCGTTAACGGAGTTAGACGGGAACAAGAAGTCGTGGCGCCCGCATCCCTCGATCTTGTTGCCGACGACTTCCGCATTGGTGATGAAGCTACGTAGACGGAGGCATTCTCCTCCACACTCCCTGAGGTGCATGTTGCTCACGATCATCCCGTCGAGGGAAGACATGTATTCCGCGCCGTTCTCGCGAATGGCTTCGGGGGGACTCTTACCTAGGACGTACACACACTTATCGACAAAATCTTCTGCCTTTGAGCCGTCCGAAGATGACGACAACCCACTTGCTGTGAACCCATCGAGGGTAATGTACGAGTGATTGATTTCAATCATGCGAGAGTTCGAGTTCCCGTTAACAACGGCCTTTCTAGATCCAGTGATAGTGATCCTCTTTTCAGGAGTTCCGTTTCGAACAGAATGGAAGTCTTGGGCGTATTCCCCATCCCCTAGAACTACCTTGTCGCCCGGCTGCGCTTCATCTACCGCAGACTGAATGGAGTCTTTTGGTGTGACATTGATTGTGGAGCTGTCTGTAATTGATCCTGTCGTGAGGGCCAGGACAACAAACTTGAAGAAGGTAACCTCTCTCATGTTCAAATGTTAGCGTAAAATATTTTTATGTCTCGGGATTTTACGCACATTATGTATATAGAAGAATTTTAAAAATATGTATTGTAAATATAGTGGAGCATGACTAGTCGTACCCTCGAGCTATTGGACCGTAACGAAGCAAAAAAAGTGAGAGAATTCGTGGGCCCTACCAGTGTTGAACACATTTTGACGTCCAAGGTGAAACCCGCTCGATTTTGTTACCCTTCCCAAGGCCAATATCGCGAGCCGTTCAGTGAAAATTGCAGCCGCTTTGGGAGAGAGGAAGACGGGTGTTGTGTTGTCGACGAAGAGTTTTTAGCCAACGTCTTTGTGGTCGCCAATAACATCGAGAAATACGATATGAGGTATGTTATGCCCGTCTATAGAGATATTGTGAAGTGGTGTTTGTCTAGAAAAGAAGAATACCTGCGTAACCTCCGTCGTAGCGAGATTACCTTCTTTTTGAGCGACAAATACGCCTATGATCTGTTGAAGCTCATTGCAAATACTCCAACCTTGGTGACCTTTAAAGAGCGTTGTTACGAAGACGACGAGTTGAGCTATTACAACACGCGGTACTATGCCGCAACATGGCATATTGTCTCCCACGAATTGGACACAGCATTTCGAAATATGTTGGAGAAGTGTGGTACAATCCACGATGTGCACGAAGCAACCTCCACCTTGCTTTCATTAAACCCGTTGAACTATCCATTTTCGTTCCAAAAATATACCGTAGTTAATTACGACTACAATTTCCGACAGCGTACTAATATCTTGTACGACTACAACCTCTCGGATATACCCGGGGTTGATATCTCGGACATACCTCTGGTCATAAAAGATGATCGTTTTGCGTGTACAAAACTCGAATTCGATGTAAGATGTTACATTCGTTCAAGTGAAAGTTTTGACCATGTAGTAAAAGACATTTTACTCGCGATGAAGGCGTCAAATGTTCGGCGTATTGAAGTCTTGCTCAACTCACGTTTAAGCCAAGTTGGTCTTCCAGACTACAGCCAGATTCCAAGTGTGGTAACACATGCCCAAATGAAGGCCATTTTAGCAACAGCCTTTCGACTCTTCATGAATGCATCTGGATTTTATGCAATGGACGGAGGGTATTCTACGGTCCATGGTGAGTATTTAGTGAAAAAGCAGAGGTTGGAAATTCGACCTCGTATATTTCTTGAAGAGTCTTACTCGATTTCCAAACCTCAATATACGCCTTATATAAAGTTGGAAAAAGATACCTCAACAATTAGGAGTTAGAAATGTAATATTGTCGTCATACATCCTTTACCGTCACTTTCTTGCCGCCTACAACAAGACTACCCCCAACCTCGACGACTGTTCCACCTATGTCAACAGAGTTACTTGTTTCGTCGTACGCCACTGCCACCGCGGGGGCATCCGACAAGTTCAGAGTGATCGACTGACCGCTACCGGCTGACGCAACAAATGGGATTAATACGGACGAGTCGGTGGAGACGGTCTCACCCACTTTAACAAAAGAAACAGTTGGCGTCGTGGGACCCAAATTGACTACAAGCTTGTCACCCGTGTCGAAGACGTCATTCCAGACCTCCCCTATGAGAGAGAACCCACTCGTCTGAAGGGTAGTCAGGTCATAAATGCCGTTTGTAGCGTATTCAGCCTTGTCGTAGTTTGACGCCGTGTTTTCCAACGTAGCGACGGTTTCCGAGAAGACTGCCTGGTAGCCACTACCAGTGTCTGCATGCAGTATGACGGAGTATGTTGTTCCCGGCGTCAAGTTTGCAATGACTACATCCCCTGTTGAAATCCCGATGTGCGTCACCTGTGCGATACCAGAAGGGGACTCGCTTATCGTGATCATGTAAGACGACGCCCCAGGTACTTCAACGACGGTAGCACTGACAGATGACACTCCGGGTGTGGTGGTCAAATATTGTGGTGGCGTGAAGTTCCCAAACACGAACTCGTACGTGTGCAAGATTCCATCGGGATCCGTAGCAGAGAGATCAATTGTGGGCAGACCTGTGGCGGTGTCTACAGGTAGCCCCGATACAGGAGTATCCGTACTGTATTCATTAGTCGTGAACGCGAGGCCGAATGACGTGTCTACTGTTACGAGAGTGGAAGTGGTTACAGGACGGGAGAAGACCGACGCGTAACAATTTCCGTTCATGGCATTGATACTCGTCGGGTACTGTGACGGGGAAGCACTGTACACGTAACCGATAATACCCCCTGCCCTGGAACTATTCCCGGTATTAAGGATGTCGCCGCTCATGTAGTTCATGAGGCTGTGCAATGTGGACCCAGAGTCTACTAGATTGACCAGTCTTCCCACCACTCCTCCGGCATACGTGTTAGACCCTGTGCTGGTCATGGTACCCGTCATTGAGTTGACAAACTCGGTGCATTCATTTGTGGTGGCGTTTTGATTGATGGATCCTATCACCCCACCAACGTCAGAACCGGTCATGTCGCCGGTCATGGCATTAAGGGCTTTTGTCAGGGAGCTGTAAGCCACCTCTCCAACTACACCACCCACACGTAACCCGGAAAACGCAGACGAAAACCTCCCCATGTTCCTGAATAGGGTGTTGCTCCCGGTGGAGTTTTGTATATGCCCTACAACTCCCCCAATGCGGACTTCGCTGGCGTTCGTCCCGCCCCCGAAGCTGCCAATCTCTCCTCGGAACGTCAAAGCAGTAGTCGTACCCCAAGAAGACATGTACCCAACAACGGTGCCCACTCTCATGCTGTTGGTTTCGGAATCACTCTGTGTGATGTGCGATCCCTCAGCAAGATCAACCTCTATGTTGGAGAGGTAGGAGAAACCTAAGACGCTTCCCGCGAACATGCCAGCACTGGTCTTGAAGCCGCTCAGCGTGCACACTCCCGCGAGACGGAAGTTCTTGACGGTGCCACCATAGATTGTACTAAAAAAACCTGTGTCGTCCTCGTTACCGGCATTGGGGTAGTCAGGATCAGTGTAAGACCAGTTCGAGACCGTGTACCCGTTGCCGTCGTATTCCCCGCTCCAGTTGGTCACTAAGCCGATCGGTTTGATATTGGAGCTTTCGCCCGAGAGGTCTATGTCGGCGGTCTGTATAAAGGAATCACCGGTCCAGTTTGTGGGAGTGGATCCCTCGTTCGTGTACAAGGCACCCTCGTTCATAACCTGAACGAGGTGTTCCTTCGAAGATATCTCATACTTGGAATCGGAGTTCAACACCCAAGTCAATGTGCCCGCCATCGTAATATTAAATTTAATACCTTCATAATATTTGGCGCATAAAATAAGTTTTAAACTTCGCTAGTCTTGTACCTGGCATGGCACCAAGAGTAAAGGGAGCACGAGAAGCCTTCTAGGCGACACTTCTTCACTTGGAGGTGGCGTTGCAAGCATGACATGCAGATCTTGTGCCTTTCCTCGCACTCGACTACTTGCTCTCTAACGTCCATGCAAGTCGGGCAGCTGAAACCCGGAATACGAAAAGACATCTTGTGCAGGAGTTCTTCGTCTTTAAAGTCTTCTTCGTCTTCTTCAGAGGAGTCATCCACGACAATGGCATCCTGGAGGTCCAAGTCTGCGTAAGACATGGCGGCCATGGCATCCCAGTCTGGACCCCCGTCGACGATACCCTCGTCATCGGAGGTAAGATCTACGACCAAGTGTTCCGGCGAAGCCATTGGAAGGAACAAGGAGTGGCAAAGGTTGAATGTTGTTTTTGGTACTCCTTGATAGCCCAAAATGTTTATGAAGGAAATATTAATTTATTCGAATCTCGCCCACTCCAACTCCGAAACCAAAGTCGTCGAGTGATCCGCGGAGTGTGTTCGTGGAAACAACATCGGATGGAAAATATCCTGCATGTTTGGAATTGGTACATATTTGGCGAAGAGTTTACCTTGATTTTCGGTCAAGTACATCATTCGCTTATGATTTTCAAAATCGTACGGAGCAAGATCACCGATAGCCTCGTGAACCTCTTCTTTCTCGGGTTTCTCGGCGACTGTGCCTACTAACGTTTCGTCTATTGGTAGAAATATTGCTACCCAGTATTCCCTGTCGAATTCAGCGTTTGTTGTGATCCTCAGACGTCCCGAAGAGGTCACGTCCAAGTCTCCGCGAATCAGTTTTGTCTTGTTTCGTCCCAGCGTTGACAGCTCAAATATCG
>CALKLP010000010.1 GCA_937991965.1 uncultured Verrucomicrobiales bacterium | reverse complement strand
ATTGTTCCTTAACTATTTTGAGTTGGGGGAAGATGGTTGATTGTAAATGAACCAAAGTGCCAACTCATATCACATACAACAAAAAATTCATCTACGAATATCACAGGTGAGGTCTATGTGCCATATGTCCTGCGAACACCGCTACTACTACGAGCATCAATCGCTCATCCCAGAGAGCAGAAAATGCAAATTACATTACTGAAAAGAAGGAGGTAAAAGAAATAAGTGCCACTCAAGGGCTTTTCCCACTCCCACACGTGGTGACCCTAACCATGCGATTAGGGACCACTTATTTATTTTGTTATATCCGTTCGGGAAATCATGGGTCCCCGGCATCGCCGAAGATAGATGCTACCATCACATACACTAAACTACCATATCGTAAATCAAACTTGTGTAGGCATAAACCAACATTGCCCCTGCCTGTGTGAGCGTCATGGAAACTATCAACTCGAGCATATCGAAGATTGGGGCCTCCAATCATATCAATAGTTATGCTCTACCATCTCCGTAGATTATATGCAGTCATACACATCATACATCAGACTTGTGCACGGGGCATATTTATAACATACAATTTGTGCCCAAAACAGGGTTCTATAGTTGTGAAAAGGGCGTTAAGGAGCGCCGTCATACATACAGAACAAAAAAACCCGGATAATGTCACAACCGCTACTGGTATCGCAGAACGCGTCGCATCCCGTCTTTGGGTGTTTCGTTAAAAATGGAGACTCCATCAGATGTATCTGGTACCTGGTATGTATGCATTGCTGCAAGATTTCTCTTCGGAGTCTTGTTATAGTAACAACGGGGGCGGCGCAAAAAATAGGAATGCTTCGATCAACCTGACTGAATGGTTTACCTTGTGTACCAGGTAGTCGTATAGGTACTGCTGTATATATTTTGTGTTTGGTTCGTGTAAGACACTGTTGTTTGCCTTGGAACGCTGGGGACCTGTGCTGACAATGGTGGTGACGCAGAACGCAAAAACTTCGAATGGAGGAGATGCAGCTGGCGAAAGCATTGAAAAAAACAAATTAGCGTAGCATGCGCAACACAAGCACACTTCGTTCCTGCTACGGGCTGACCACAGCAGCAGTAGCACCACCAGCACCAGCAGCAAAACAATGTCAAACACAGTCCTACCAGGTATATTCGTACGGACACAATCGTCGTCGGGGTAGCTGCTTATCTTTATCCGAGGATATATTTTCGGTCGTTGTATGCTCCGTCCTCTTTACTCCTACATCCCAGATTTTTCTAACGCCTACCTGTCACGGTAGTGTTGCTGTTTGTGAATCGTAGCCCCCCTTGCCCATCATGAGCTTCGTGTGAACTGCCTGCCGCGCTGCCTTCAGTGTTGTTCGTATACGTTAGAACGCAGACGCTGCCACACTGCTTCTGATATGCTACTGCTGCTGCTGTACCATATGACCCCACGCGTACATCATCACAGCGCGGGTACGAATGCCAAAACGTCTTCGTAGGTTAGACTATATATTTTTCTTCCGTGTTTTTTTGTTCAGTCTTCTAAATTTGCTCACCAGCTATTTGTGACGCTACTACTCTACTACTACGGTTGTTGTTGCTGTGTCGTAACCTCGCCGGCTGCCCGCCGCGCTGCTTCAATTCGTTGCTGTTAGTGTGCGTTCTACTCACAGTGTACGACGGTGCTGCTTCTGTTGAATCATGTGATACCATACATGGGCGTAGCACGACAATTAGCATCATCAGGATGTGTCTTGGTGTCCTTTGCATATTTTTCTTCGCCGTGAATGTCGAGCACACCCCCGCCAGATCCACGCAGCATGACATGGTGCCCAAATCTATGGACTCCTGGGCACTTACTACTCCAATATTAACCAACTAGTAACGTTTCTTGACAAATACGATTATCAGATTTACGACTCGTTCTACGGCAGCCTCCCCAACTTTTCTTTAACGAAATCGCCGGTTTTGAAACCAACTCCCGGTCGTACCTTCTCAAGTACGGTGCCTCTTAAAACTCCGACGTCATCGTTCGATAGACCTTTGCACACAAGAAAACGTGTGGACACCTTTTCTTAATAGCATCCATCCTCGTGTCGGGCTGCCCTGAAACGTTCGGTAAAAAAGGTCGCTGTATTTGGGGCGGGCTATCGTAGAATCAGTCTAACGAACAGCACGGAAAACCGTAATTCGATTTTTTTTTTTTCCATGAAAATTACATGAAAAATTCAACTCTGCTTCTTTTGTCAAGGAACTTCTTCGTCCGTTCTAAAAAATTAAAAAGGCAAAAAACGCCAAAGGGTCAACGAACACCCGTAGGCAACGACCGAGGCGAGCGATGGCTCGCGTCCTCCCCGGAGCGCCGCGGGCTCTCGGAAGATTGTTTTAGCCGGTAGCGGCTTGGAGACTACGGCTCTAGGCGTCTCTTGGACGGGCTGGCGCTACCCCGCCGCCCGACACGGGCAGCAGCGACTGGGATATAGCGGTCGACCTTCTGAGCGAAGTCATCATGCGGTAGTTGGTCGTGTAACCTTCGAGGTGAGGGCGACGAAAAAGTTTCGAAAAACTGGGTTTGCGGCGGTCTCGATTATTTTCGAAGCGGCGCAGGCGGTCTACGCTGTGCTAAGGGCCTTCGGAGGCCGCGCTGCGGCTGCTCTGGTGGTCCTGCCTCACGCAATGGTGACTTCTCGCCTCTCAATCAGCCGACGACATGGCACCAATTCGTGTGGCCGCCTTCGGTTACACAGAACAAGCCAGTCTAGGTGGACAAACTCCCCGAAAAATGAATTTTCCACCAAATTCCGCCGAGAAAGTATTTTTGTACTTCTTTGTTGAGTTTTGATTTTTTGTAATAATTCTGAGAATTCCTGATTGATTCATTTTTTTACCAATCAGATGCATACCAAACTCAATTCTAAAGAAAAAATCGAAATTTGGTTTGGCAAGTTCCTCGTGAATTCGAGCGCTAACAGTTCTTCTATTTCATCTAAAAATATCATCTCTTAAACCAATTATTGTTATTGTTATTATTTTTGCCCTCCGACAATGTAGCGTAGATGCCTTTCCGATATAAATCAAATATCCTTCCATAAAGCAGCAGTAGCACCTAACATGAAGTCGAATGATCGCACCATTATGCAGTCGTATCTTCCGCCAACCATTCGACCATTTCCTTCCCCCACACACTCTCCTTTTATCTACTACCAGGTATTTCCTTTCCCTATATATGCCTGGTATGTTATAGTTGAGAGTCTACGTAATCCTTATCAGCATTGCCACCCAATGCCAGTGGCCGTAGTCCTCTCGATTCTTCCTCCCTTCCCTCGCGGCCTGAGGATCCCTCAGAGATAGT
>CALKLP010000009.1 GCA_937991965.1 uncultured Verrucomicrobiales bacterium | reverse complement strand
GTAGTCGATTAACCTGACTCCACGAGAATTACCTCGCTTCTTAATAACCACACTCTTGATGTGTTTACCTTCCAAAAGTTCGTAAACTTTTGATTTTCCTAGGCTGAAATACTCCTGCATTTCAGCGATTCTGATGTATTTGATTTTAGTGCTATTTGACATAGTGGTTAGACTGTATCAAATCGCTCATTGGTCCCTGAACTCCTGCTTAATGCGCTTAATTTACTGCTTATTAAAACCTAATAATACTTATTTAAGTCTCCATGTGCTTGTTGGTAATATAACCTACTTGTTCGGCTTAGGGTTGAAATTTCGTGTCAAATACTATTTTCACTTCTTTCTGTTTTTAGCTTTTCCTCCCTTTTGAGCCTTATAATGCGCGAGAGCAAGACCTTGATATCTAGCTAGAAAATAAATATTTTTGCCTATCTCTTTATAGTCTTGGAAGCTCACCTTTTTAGACTTTAGCTTTTTAACCTTTCTCTCTGCTATTTGAAGAATCCTTTCATCGGTCAAATCCTGATAATATAGAGGGTAGGTCTGGTGAAGAGCTTCGGAATAATTGTACACTTGTAAAATATGACTAAATTTTTCGGGTATTTCACCATCAATAGGGCTTCCTATAAAATCCCATTTTTTTACAGACTCAATGCGAGGTCGCTGAGGAGTATTTTTTTTGCCGTCAAATGCAAACCAGTTTGTAAGAAGTTCTTTATTGGCAATAGTCAGATAGAAATATGAGAGTAAAACCGACTCAAAAGCAGAAGCATCAGCGACATACTTTAACATCTTTTTGAATGTAGAATAGGAGATTTCTGTTTCTCCTTCTGGCCATTCAGGACAATGTCCAAAGCATTCTTGGTTTAATGATTGCTCAATAATTATTTTTGTCTCCCCAACTTCTTTTGCCTTCTTATTCACTTCTCTCCATAAAGTAAGGGCATTGTCTATATATGGTGAGTAGGTCTTACCATCGAGCTTCTCGGTGCTTGATTTCACCTCTTCTGGGAGCATGGAAATTACAGCTTGGTAAAGCTCTTTAGAGCTGAGATCATTCTGATGTTCATTTGTTAATTTCTGGGATTTACTAGCCATTTTTTAGAGATCATAGCGAACCCTGAAATTTAGTAAAGAAACGTAAAGAAGTTTCATGAGGGCTGATAAAGTGTGAAATGAGCGTCATTTCATCCTCTCCCTATTTGTATCACTTAGCGAAAATTAGCTTTTGGTGAAGCTGAAAACCCTTATAGGATAAGGGTTTCTTATATGGTGGAGCATAGCGGATTCGAACCGCTGACCCCGTGTCTGCCAGACAAGTGCTCTACCAACTGAGCTAATGCCCCATATAATTAAGGAGGCAGAACCATAAGCTTCCATCAGAGAGCAGGGCAAGCCTTCTTTTAGGGAAATTTTTGAGAAGCGGAGAGATATCCACACTTTGCCCTTGCTCCTTTTCCTATGATCGAAAATGATTCGAGGTATGGCAGGAGGAAAACTGACGCCCATGATGGCGCAATATCAAAGGATTCGTCGATCCTTGCCAGATGACGTGCTTTTGTTTTTCCGCTTGGGCGACTTTTATGAGCTCTTTTTTGAAGACGCGAAGGAGGCCTCCGCCATT
The DNA here is from genome assembly GCA_937991965.1 of uncultured Verrucomicrobiales bacterium. Classification (GTDB taxonomy): domain Bacteria; phylum Verrucomicrobiota; class Verrucomicrobiia; order Verrucomicrobiales; family Akkermansiaceae; genus WTJZ01. The sequence goes on along the minus strand of CALKLP010000009.1, from coordinate 7,641 downwards.
CTGAATGTCGCTCTGACCAAACGCCATGACGTGCCGATGTGTGGAGTTCCTCACCATGCGGCACAGGGGTATATGGCGAAGCTTGTAATGGCGAGCAAGCGTGTTGCCATCGCAGAGCAGACCTCAATGCCCGAAGCTGGGAAAATCGTAGAACGAGAAGTGACACAGATCATTTCCGCAGGGACAATCGATGACCTTACCTTACTGGATGATAAGAAGCCGAATTTTCTGGTTTCTTGCTTTCAGCACAAATCAACTTGGGGACTAGCTTGTGTTGATCATACCACGGGGCAATTCACGGTCGCGGAATTCCCCGATCTGGAGCAAATGCGCGACGAAATTGTGCGTCTTCGTCCCTCTGAGCTCCTCTTTCCAGATGGCAAATTTGCTGAACCTGATCATCCTGAGTATGGTAAGCTATCGACGCTCGTTTATGCGCAACCTTATGACTCGTATGCATTTATTCTAGAGGAAGCCCAGAACCTACTAAAGGAGAACTTCCGCGTTAAATCGCTCGCTGGATTTGGTTGTGCGGATCTTCCCGCCGCGACTGCGGCAGCGGGGGCGATCTTGCATTACCTGAAGTTCCAACTCCGCCGGAACTGCTCGCACTTACAGGGAATCTCGGTGCGTCAGTCTGAGGACTACGTGCTTATAGATGCCGCTTCACAGGCGAATCTCGATCTCGTTGATTCTAAATCAGGGCGTGCGCATTCCTTACTCGGAGCACTGGACGCGACGACGACTCCGATGGGTGCCCGTCTGCTCCGCGACTGGATCTTGCATCCCTTGCGCGACCGATCAGCCCTCATCCAACGACAAGAGGTGATAGCGGCTTTTCTCTCGGAGCCTTTTCTGCTGAATAAAACACGCGAATCGCTGAAGGGCATTCGTGACATGGAGCGCACTCTAGGGCGATTAAGCCAAGGCAGTGGGCATGCGCGTGATATGCAGGCTCTGAGCACTTCGTTGGAGCGACTTCCTGCGCTTAAGGAGGATCTATGCGCCTTGCCTCCGACGGACTTAGCAGGGAAACATGAGAGTAGTCTTTTAATCCAATTACAGGAGTCCATCTTAGATTTTTCTGAACTGACTAGTTTTTTATCAGCGGCTTTAATCGATGAGCCACCAGCAGGCTTAAAGGATGGCGGCATTATCGCAGATGGGTTCTCGCAGGAGCTTGATGAACTCCGTGACATTGCGAGAAACGGGAAACAACTGATCGCGGAATTACAAGAGCGGGAGCGGAAGGCGACGGGCATCGAGTCCATGAAGATTAAGTTTAACAACGTTTTCGGGTATTTCCTGGAGGTGACTAAGACCAATATCTCTAAGGTTCCCGAGCATTACCAACGCAAGCAGACGATGGCGAATGCAGAGCGATACATTACTCCTGAGCTTAAGGAGTTAGAAAACAAGGTTCTCGGTTCAGATGAACGTTCTAAGCAACTGGAATATGAGCTCTTCCTCACCCTGCGGGAGAAAGTCTGCGAGCACCTCGTCGCGCTGCAGCAAACCTCCGCCGCACTCGCACAAGTGGATGTTTTGCTAGGGCTTTCTGAAACCGCGCAACGCTACAATTACATCCGCCCCACCTTACGGGAAGATTCCAAAGCACTGACGATTGAAGGCGGTAGGCATCCGGTTATTGAGCAAACGCTGGCCGATGAACAATTTATTCCCAATGACGCACAACTCGATCACGAGCAAAATCGTCTCGTAATTCTCACGGGGCCAAACATGGCGGGTAAATCAACCTACATTCGCCAAGTAGCCCTTCTTACCCTGATGGCTCAGATTGGGTCTTATGTTCCGGCTGATACCGCGACTGTGGGGCTCGTCGATCGAATATTCTGCCGGGTTGGAGCCAGTGATGACCTGACAAAAGGGCACTCCACCTTCATGGTCGAGATGACCGAAACCGCGCTCATCGTCAATAATGCGACGGAGCACTCGCTCGTAATTCTGGACGAAATCGGACGGGGAACGGCCACCTTCGATGGGCTTTCCATCGCGTGGGCTGTAGCAGAACATTTACATGATGAGGTCAGTTGCCGCACACTCTTCGCGACGCATTATCATGAGCTTACTGATCTTGCGAGTAGTCCAGGTTACTCCGCAGTAGCGAACTATCACGTCGCGGTAAGGGAGTGGAATGATGATATTATCTTCCTGCGTCAAATTGTAGCTGGTGCTGCAGATAAATCCTACGGAGTCGCCGTGGCGAAACTGGCGGGATTACCGACCTCCATCCTCGATCGTGCCAAGAGCATTCTCACGGAGCTAGAATTAAACTCTGCCAGCCCAGACGTCGTCAAGGATGACCCCAGCGAGTATCAGACGAAAAAGAAATCGCCTAAAAGCCAAAAACCTGCGTCTCCCAGTCCACAGTTGGATTTGTTTTAGGCTTTGAGCTAAGCCAGAAAAGTGAAAAATCACAACGAGTTCTGGAGGCGAAATTTCCGCAAAGAGGTATTGAACGCCCGTAATTCTCTGCTTACAGTGCTCGAAATATACGTATTATTATGGGAATCTTTGATAAGCCAAAACTCAACTGGGGGACAAAAAAGAAAGATATTGTTGCTGATGACCAGTGGACGAAATGTCCTTCCTGTGGCGAGCTGACGCATAACCTCGATCTCGTGCAGAACTACAATGTCTGCCCTAAGTGCGAACACCATTTCCTCATGGGTGCTCGTGAGCGCATCGCCCTGCTTGCCGATGAGGGCTCGTTCGAAGAAATGGATGCGGATCTTATCTCAAAGAACCCACTCGACTTCCCAGACTATGCCGACAAAAGCGAAAAGCAACGCGCTAAGTCTGGGCTCAATGATGCAGTCGTCAGCGGTCGTCTCACCATTAACGGAAAGCCGGCTACGATCGCAGTCATGGATTTCAAATACTTCGCAGGATCCATGGGATCGGTCGTGGGTGAAAAAATCGCCCGTGCCACCGAAGTCGCTACGGCCGAAAAACGCGGGGTAATCATTATCTCTTCTTCCTCCGGTGCGCGCATGCAAGAGGGACTTCTCTCGCTCATGCAAATGGCGAAAACCTGTGGTGCTCTCGCTAAACACGCGGAGGCAAAACTTCCTTACATCTCCATCATGACCCACCCAACTACAGGAGGAGTTAGCGCGTCCTTTGCGACCGTGGGCGATATTAACCTTGCTGAACCAAAGTGTATGATTGGGTTTGCCGGGCCACGTGTGATTAAGGAAACCACCCACCAAGATCTGCCAGCCGGCTTCCAAACCGCAGAGTTCATGGTGGAGCACGGTCTCGTCGATAAGATTGTCGCCCGTAAGGATATGCGCGACACCCTCGGCAAGATGCTCGGGTATATGTTGCCATAAGGACACCTAAGGGGGGCGTGGGTAATCCCACCTACAACCAGAAAGGAGATTAACGCCATTAATCCGCTAAGCAGGCTCCGTGTTTGCTTATTTTGGTTTCTCCGTTACGATGTGATCTATGAAGCGTCTCGTTGCTCCCGAAATCTTAGATTCCTTGCCTGCGGAAGACCCTCGGGCAGTGCGGAGTCGGCGTGATTTACGGCTCATTAATCGGTTTATGCGAGGCGAAGCATGGATTCTCAGTCAGTTGGCGCAGTTAAATCCGACTCAGGTAGTGGAGCTAGGTGCCGGTGAGGGTTGGCTGGTGGACGCCGTGAAAAGACGTTTTCCATCGGCGCAGGTAGTTGGGGTGGATTTGGTCAGTCGCCCGAGCACGGTGCAGTCAGGAGTGGAATGGCATGCGGGTGATATTTTTGCGTATGAGGGCTTTGATGCAGATACGGTGGTGGTGGCGAATCTGTTTGTGCACCATTTATCGGAGGCAGATTTACGGCGCTTAGCGGAAAAGCTTTCGGGAGTGCGTGCGATTTTGTTCGCAGAACCATACCGAGGTCGAATTCCGATGGGCATGGGGCGGGTGCTCTTTCCATTCATCAATGAGGTGACCCGCCATGATATGCTCATGAGTATTCAGGCAGGGTTTAGAGCTGGGGAGTTAGGCGCGGTTTTTGGTGTTGAATCTCGTTGTTCTGAGGAACGCGGTGTTTTTGGAGGGATTAGATTTAGAGCAGTGCGAGCATGAAAACGATTACCATTATCGGCGGAGGATTAGGGGGCTTGGCCTTGGGGATTTACTTGCGACGGCTTGAAGTTCCCGTGCGACTAATCGAGGCAGGAAGCTATCCGAAGCATAAGGTCTGTGGCGAGTTTATCTGTGGGGTGTCGCCTGAGTGGTTGTCGGAAATGGGACTGGATAATATCGTAGCAGACTCCGTGCATCATCATGAGATGAGTTGGTGGATGGGATCAAAAAGGGTGCTAGAAACCCCGATGCCAACCGTGGCGTGGGGGCTATCGCGCTATCAGCTCGACTTGGACTTATCGCGTAAGTTTGTCGAACTCGGCGGCGAGCTTATCCTCGGGCAGCGTGGGCCTGCCGAGGACGTGCCAGGAACCGTGATCGGAGTGGGGAAAAAGAAGACAACGGGCAGCGACTGGATCGGCCTGAAAATTCATGTTGCGGAGTTCCCGATCGAGGGGCTTGAGATGCATGTGGGATCAGCGGGATACGTCGGCTTGTGCGAGGTGGAGCGGCAGCAGGTTAATATCTGCGGCTTATTCAAGGTGCAGAAGGAGTTGCGCGGGAAAGATCTATTACGCCAATACCTTCGCGCAAATGGGTTAACTCAGCTTGAGGAGCGGATCGGGGCAGCCACGGCAGTCGAGGGCGCAGTAGCGGCCACGGCAGGGTTTCAACTCGGGGCCCAGGATTACGAAGGCGGGTTTAGGCTAGGCGATGCCGCTTACCTGATTCCGCCGTTTTCGGGCAACGGAATGAGCATGGCGTTAGAATCCGCTTATCTGGCGGGGAGGACTCTGCAGCAATACGCGAGGAGTGAAATAAGCTGGGAGCAAGTCTGTGAGGCTCATGAGCAGGCGATGCAGAAGCACTTCACTAAGCGCATGAAATGGGCCGAGACGCTCCATCCGCTCTTGTTTTCCTCGGTAGGCCGAGCGAGTTTAAAGGCGGCGGCTCCTGTGTTGCCTATTCGCTACCTCTTTGAGCGCTTGAGGAGGGTGTGATTTTTGGCACCGCGAATTTGGCGAATTGCGCGAATATTTGGTGGCGTAATTTCGTGCCTTTTATGCCAGGCGGTAATTCTTATCCGTCGGTCTGTCAGACCTAGCTGGGGGGAGGTGACGAATCCAAACCAAGGAGTCAACGTTTGCAACGTTGAAGGCAAAGAGCTTTCTAAGCTCGCAGAAAAACGGTCGTTCTGGCCTCGGAGACTGCGATGCTTTGTGCGAGTCCGAAAGTGGGTTCCTAGCGCAAGAGTCGTTCGTTTCAGCCGGTGATCGGCACGTAAGGGAGATTCCGCCTCGCCGGAGTTATCCTCAGAAGAAGAGCGCAACTCTACGGCGGGTTCTCTTCGGGATGAGCTAACCCGGTGATCCTCACCGGGCTGTATGCTTCTTGGCTTTCAGCCAAAAGGTAATCAGTTCTAAAGCACCAACAGGATCCATCAAAAACACCCTTTTCTATGTAACATGTGGGATAAAAAAGATAGGAGTCTTGGCATCTTGCCAAGTAGGTGGGGAAGGGCTTCTAGCCTTCCCAGAGAACATATTGATAGGTGAAGAGGCCATCTTTCACGAACCTAGCAAGATGCCGAGACTCCTTTCGTATCCAGAGACCGAGAAAAATCAAGTGATCTAGCAAGTAAGAGCAGAGAATCGGGCGGAAATGGGCCTTTGTTCCCGAATTTTAGAGAGTCGGTGCCCCGCTGTCATTTCAGAGCGGGTAGACCTCCGAAAAAATCTTGATCTCCCACACGAAATCCGCTTTTCTTCTTCTATGGGGACAGGTTCTATAAATAATTCCAGATGAAGTTTATGTATAGGAATTACCAGGGATTAATGACAGGCGTTGATGCAGAAATCACCAAAATAGGTTTTTCCTATTCGGGGCGTGATGGCCAAACTTATCGATATACTAAAGAGGTAAATAATCAGAACTTTCGATTAAAATTTAGAGGTAAATATTACGGTGATTCTAAAAAGACCGTCAGGGTTATCATTGAAATACAGCGTAGATCTATGGAAACTGCGTCTAGTTTTAGTGAGATAATGAAGGTAGAAAAGTATATGAAGGCGCAACATGCAAAGACTTTCGGTGGTATGCTCGAAGGTCATAATGTTAAGGCGCGACTTAACAAAATATATGAAAGTATAAATGAGGAATGTTCCTCTTTTTCTTTTAAAAACGACCTTAAAGCCCTAGAAGATACTGATTATTATAGGGGGTGGTATCGAGTGCTGCCCCAAGAGTGGAAATTAGCGTTACTAGCTGACGCTGAAATGGTGGATCAAATATTAGCTTTTAAGAATGAATTTTTAAGTGGTGAGGTTAAGTTCCAGCCTATAATGAAAGAGTGCTGCTTTGATAGGGCATTAGTCATTGCAGAGCGAAAAAACAAAGAAGCTTAGTTATTATGTCGTGCGAAATGTCATGGGTGGCACTACCTGAAACAGAAGCTGTGGCTGCTAAAAAGTTATTGGCTTCAAGAGGGGGAGAGGTAAGTCATCACCAGATTAGTAATGATAAGCTAGCTTTGTTGCTAGCTGATCATGATGCTCTATTCTTTGAAGGGCTAGATGTAAGACCTTGGTCAGAAAATGGTAAAGTCTATTTAGCCAAATCGGACGGTAATGTAGGGTATTCCTCAGCTGAATCTTGGGAAAACGGAAAGCTAGTATGGAGCGTGATCAGCACTGGTAATAATCAGGGAGAAAAGATTTTGATTAAGGGTGCTATACCTTCTCTGGCTCAAAAGCTGATTGTGGAGGTACGTGAAAAAGACCGCAAACAAGAAGAACTCTATGCTTCTGATGTAGAGTATACTAAGGAAGAGCTAGAGAAGCTTTCTTATTATAAATCAGTAGGCTATAGCATGGCAGACATTACAGATGAAATGATGAAAGAGAATTATTATTTCGATCTGCCCGCACGGATCATGGAGCAGCTTTTAGGAATTAATATTCAAGATTATATCACTTGATCATTAAGAACTTTTCTTAATGCGAGAAAAAGTGTCTGTCCCTTAGTTCATACCAAAATATGATGGCTTCCGTTGATCCGCTTTAATTGCCATCCTTTTGCCTCTGCGATTTTGCAAAATGTCTTACCAGAGACGGTTTTCATACGGCGAGCTCGACTATTTCTCATTGAGATTCGGTGATCTCGTCCTCGCCAACTGAGAGCCACCCTTTAATCGCTTCATGCAGATTAGCTTTTAACTCTTTTAGCGTGTCACCTTGCGTAACACAACTAGGCAGGGCTGGAACCTCTGCCCAGTAAGCACCTTCTTCTGCATTGTGTATGATAGCTTGGATTTTCATAATACTATCTAACTTAGACGAAATGGACCAAAAGGTAAAGTGATATAGTATTGTGGGCAGTTACCTCGCCTCTGAAGATGCTACCCTGGAGTGCCCCTGTTCTTTGAGCCAAAGCTAATGAGAGTTTGTTAGGGGTTATTTGTCGTTGTTGTTCGGAGAGGAGGGCGTAGCCCGCAACGGAGAAGAACAACGACTGGAGAACTCTGCTGGGGTTAAATCCTTCAGC
>CALKLP010000008.1 GCA_937991965.1 uncultured Verrucomicrobiales bacterium | reverse complement strand
GGATGACGACCATGACTATAGCGAAGCAGAGACAGAAGAAACACAAGAAATACAACAATTGCGTACTTACAGCAGATACAGGTGTTTTGAAAATTCGAAGCACGTACTTACTCTGAGAGTCGATAGGTTGGGTGAGTTTGGTTTATCATTGACTGCAACAAGTGGCAGCGATCTCGCTTCAATCATCGGGGATAGATTAAGCGAGGAATCAAAAGAGCTTGCTCAAATAGCTATATTCCGAAAATATGGTAATGAAACTGAAAACCTACTTCCACGACGACCGACGTCCCCTACTCAAGGGTTCTTCCAATTTCTTGAACGCAATCTTCACGAAGATACACCTCTCGAATACGAATACCATTTGGGAGGGTTTTATGTCAGAGCACGAGAAGAAGTGGAAACACCTGAAGAATCAAGATTCTTCAAGGGAATAGGGCACGTTCTTTTGTGTTGGCTATTGTCTCAAATTGACGCTTCTGGGGAATCATTTTTTGCACTCGAAGCAGATGGATCAGGTTCCGACGATCCAGAGATCAGAACCGCCGAACAAAAAAGGCTTGTTGCTTACTACAAGAAGATTGGCTTCAAAGTTTGTGCGAAAGAAGAGGACCATCCTCGTTTTCATAACGCAGCGGTCTGCATGTACGGAAAGTTCTCGGACATTATTCAAAAATGCAATACGCGTTTTGATATCAAACCCATTACCATATTTGATGGATTTTAAATGACAACCACAATCTCCACTCATGTGGGACGTTTTTGCTTGTTGATCAACTGGCACTCTGGCCAGTACAGCGGATATATTTTTCGCCGAATTTTTTTTTTCGTCAATATTGTTGTAACACTGTAAACCTAGGTGATAAACAGTTTCCAATAATATCATTGAATGTCCCATACATGCAAACACCCGCATTGAAAAATCGAGGGTCTTCTACCTTTTCGGCACATGTTCTAAAGCCAAGTCTTTCGTAGTAACTAACCAAATTGGATTGTTGGCTAGCTATTTCTGCGGGTACTTCACTTTCAGCTCCGTCTGCTGACAACGCGAAAATTGATTCCCCAGTCGGATCGATATGTCTTAATAGCCAGCATAGAATAGAGTGGCCGATTCCTCTGAAGAATCTTTTCCCTTCGGATGTTTTTATATCATTTTTTGGAAAATAAAATCCGTCTAATAAGTAAGCGTAAGCGTCTGGTGTGTCATATTTTAGTGTTCTGTGGTAAAATTTCGAGAACGCTTTCCTTTCGTCACTCATCCATCCCGTCACGTGTTCTTCATCCTCAATAGGGACAAGACCAGAAATGAGATCATCTTCGCTCGAAAGAATGATAGTGCCGACAGGAATTACTTCATTGATCGGACCTACAATATCTGATAATTCTGATCCTGGCAACACTTCTAGGAGGAACTCATTCCTCCTTTTTTTTAATGTGACGTTCAATACATGCTTTCCGCTTTCGAAGAACTTGTACTTTTGAATGGACATGTCGTTAAACTTATATACAACAAAAAAATCGTTTCTACACACACCACTTCTTGAGGGGTTCTCCTATGTGCTCGGCAGTGGTGGCTAGTTGAAGCAAAAACAGACACTACAGATGTTCCTTGAACCAATCGACGATTGCTTCGCTAAAGAACGACAATACCAGCTCCCACTTCCAGTCACTTTGCATAGCTGCAAACGAATCGAACTCCAGCCGACACCCTGTTGAATATATCCATCCGAGCTTCTGCAGGTAGAAAGCGTCCGGTTGTATTTCCTTAACCCCATTTTCGTATAAGCTATCCTCAGATGCTCCAAGAGTAAGCAGAACTTGATAGGCTCTAGGAGTAGGGCGGCATCCGTGCACACGCACTAACCTATCCACGAGCGAGAAATTGCGCTCCCCCATTGCCAAGTCTACATGGTGGTCGGACACGGGTGCTCCATGCCGCAATAGTAGCTCGAAAAGGTCCATTCGTGCAGAACATATAGCCGTGGAGAGACAACCCTCGTCTATTGTCACCAGCCTATGCTGTAACACGAACTCCGCCGTTCCCATGTCAAACTGAAATAATATCACACGATGGCGGCCAGTTTTTCTGGCGCTAGATCGAAGATTCTTGTCATTATTTCGAGGCAATCTTCAAGCCAAGTCGTCTTCTGCCGAAAGCCTGAACACATGCGTCTTGAAAAAGGTAGACTTGGCGTGTTTGCGCGCCTTGGGCAGTTCACTCTTCTTCTTTTCACAGCTTTTCTTGACCGCCTTTTGCACGAAACCGTGGTCATCACCGGCCTCGGTCATATTGTCGTATTCCCTCAAAAAGGTATAAGCCCCGGTGTCACTGTCGAACTTGTAGAGGCGCACACGCTTCCGGTTCGACGGTGTGATGTTTCCGTTCGCATGAGCCCGACACACGTTTTCTCGGTGTGTAACATATTCAAGATTTTCGACGCGGTTGTCCCATTTGTTCTTGTTGATGTGGTCCACCTCTGCTTTCGGGAAATCAGGTGGCGGCAAGAACGCCCGAGCAACCAGCCTGTGTATGTCCACCTTTTCGCCTTTCGGTTTCTTCTTGGTGACGATAGAAACCCGCTTGTACCCCCGTGCATCAGGGAGATCTTTGGAGGCCTTGTTCGCAGTTCCCTTGGGCATTTCAATCCTGCCATCTGAAAAAACCCTTCCACCGGTGCAGTCGTAGAAGTCGGTCAGGTTTCGCACTTGAGAATCGCCCACAGCATTGTCAACTACGTATTCAAAGCGGTACCCCCGCCACGAATCTCTGCCGATGAACTTGCTGATGTTGCTGTAGTGTATGCCGATCTCTGCTTGTACTTCCTTAGACGAAGCGTAAACCACACTCGTACCATCGGCTGCAGTAACCTTGACCTTTCTCGAAGTTCGCGTATTCGCTGGTTGCCTGTTGGGGTTGCCTTCGGAGCTCCACATGAGATTGGACAGATGAAGATTAGAATTGTTCATGTCGATATATATGGCTTGCTCATGTTCACGTGCTGGCCTCCTGAAAACAGTCAGCACCAACCTCGCCACAACCCAGACGTCGTTGCCGGGGAACGTTTTCATGTGGAGACGGTTTGAAGGATTGACGTGCGCAGCGATCGGCGTCGGCGGTGAGTTTGCGACGTTCCTGATTTTGCCATGTGTTGAAATCTCGTAGTTAGGGTGAAACCCCACTGAAGCCCACTGTTCAGCTTCATCCACCATTTCAGTGGCCTGATGTTTGCGCTTGCCACTTGCTGATGACGCACCCGTATCGGCCATTTTGAAATATTGGTAGTCGATTGGTGTTGTGAGATCATGTGCGTCTGCGTACGGCAATAGTTAATCAACAAACTTCGACCAATGGGTGTGAGGCACTTTGTCCGGTGTTTGAAACGCACCGATACGGTTGACCTTTTTTACCGAGGTAAATATCGCGCGTGTGCTCCAGTAAACCGTGTGTAGTATACGGGGTGGATTTTCACCCCTTCTGGCAGTCATCGCGGACAATTTTAATTTTGGTTTTAATATTTTATTATTGGTTTGCTACGTCTAGAAGGTACTATTGTAGTGATGCCAGTGCATTATCGGGTTTCGTCACACAGGCTCCACTACAAGGCTGGAAAAAAATAATAAAACAAAAAAAGTGCACAAGAGCTCTTTTTACCCCCTAAAACTCTTAGTTAGAGTAACGAACCCCGCCCATCCCTTCACGGACGACAAGCAAGTTGTACGACTCAGCAAAGATAAACACATCTGACGTTCCGATGTTGGCACCGTACTTAAGCTCGAGCTGCACGTGATCGATACGGCTGAGGTTGAGCGTGGAAGTGGGCTGCCACGCTCCCCCGACAGCCGAGAAGGAGAACGTGTACATGTATCCATCGGGCGAGTTGGGCCAC
>CALKLP010000007.1 GCA_937991965.1 uncultured Verrucomicrobiales bacterium | reverse complement strand
TTGGTTAGAAATCCACTTGGATAATTCCTGAAAGTTATCTTTAGTAGTTCCGACATTGAGCAGGCCAACGATTGTTGACGTGGTAGGTATCCAGAGCCGGTTCATCATTGCTTGCGTGAGGTAGTTAAGTTGCTTTGAATCAACTGGCAAGCTTTCACTGGAAACCGGTTGCTCAGCAATTGAAGTTGCTGGTTTGCTGTTCACTAGCCGTAGGTGGCTGATCGAGTTGTTTTTGTTTCCTGATTTCGCTTTATGCATCATAATCTCCTGGTAGATGAGGATTTGTCATCCTGCATAGCATTTTACCGCTCAGAATATCATTCTGCAAGCGATAATGTCATTTTAAAGGTAATAATTTGATACTGAATGGTATTTGGAGGGGGTTGTGATTCGATGTCATCTGTCGAGGCTCATGGGTGAGCGGAAGATGAAGATTGCTGATGTGGCTAGGGAGACAGGGTTGAACAGGAATACTATAACGCTGCTGTATAAAGAGACAGCTACGCGTGTGGATTTGGACGCCATTGAAAAGCTATGTGAGCTTTTTGAGTGCGAGGTAGGTCAGCTGCTGGAGCGCACAAATACGTGACTGCTCACAATGGCTTTCTGCCTATTCCGTTTGTCACGATAAGCTAGCGTAAGCCCGAACTTCTGAGTAACCGCACTCTTTTCTTTCTGCTCTTCAATATTTACTGTAAGACAAATCACCAATGAATCTAAGCTCCACTATAAAATCCATTCAGGACATCATGCGCAAGGATGACGGTGTCGACGGTGACGCTCAACGTATTGGTCAGCTCACTTGGATGCTATTTCTAAAGATCTTTGATCAGTGTGAGGAAGAGTGGGAATTTGAAGCAAGTGATTCTGGGCGAAAATATATATCCCCGATATCCGAAGAATTTCGTTGGAGAAATTGGGCTGGTTACCTGGAAGACAAGGAAGGTAAGAGGCAACCGAGAATTGCCGGTAGTGACCTGATTAACCATGTTACAAAGCTGTTCGAGAAACTAAAATCATTACCTCTCGAATCACCAGGCTATCCCAAGGGAGCAACAAAGGTTGTTAAAGCCGAAATCGATGCACGCTTTGTTAAAGGCAAAGTAGTTCGAGAAGTATTTCAAGACACCAACAACTACATGAAGTCCGGAACTCTGCTGCTTGATGTAATCGATAAGCTTGATGAAACTGTCGATTTTCACGATATTAAGAAGCGTGGTCAAATGGGCCAAATATATGAGCAGATTTTGAATGACCTTCGCAGTGCGGGTAATGCCGGGGAGTTTTATACCCCACGTGCTGTAACTGAGTTCATGGTGAGAATGGTTAATCCGAAACTCAAGCAGCGTGAAACGGTCCTCGATCCTGCCTGCGGTACGGGGGGCTTTCTCACTGCGACCATAAGCCACTTAGAGAAACAGCTAACAAAGAAGTCCGGTCCTGAAGACCGCAAGGCCATAGCGAACAGCATTCGCGGTATTGAGAAAAAACAACTCCCACACCTGCTGTGTACTACCAACATGCTCCTACATGGTATTGAAGTCCCAAGCATGATCCAACATCGAAACACTCTTGCCAAGGGTTGGAATGATTGGGCGCTAACTGAACGTGTAGATTGCGTTATAACTAACCCTCCCTTTGGTGGCATGGAAGATGACGGTGTCGGCTCCGACTATCCATCTGACATTCTGACTCGAGAAACTGCCGATATGTTTCTCGTCCTCATTGTTAAAAAGCTATTAAAGGACAAAGGAGGTCGGGGTGCCGTTGTACTGCCAGATGGCACCCTTTTCGGGGAGGGTGTGAAGAATAAGATAAAAGAATTGCTGATGCGTGAGTGCCATCTTCATACGATTATTCGCCTGCCCAATGGCGTCTTCAATCCTTACACTGGAATAAAAACCAATCTTCTTTTCTTCACCAAAGGCAAACCGACTGACGTCATTTGGATTTACGAACATACGTATCCAAAGGGTGTCAAAAGCTACTCTAAAACCAAACCTCTCCGAATCGAGGAACTCCATCCTATCGTTGATTGGTGGGGCAAAGAATCAAACGGGTTTAAAGACCGCGTCGAAACTAAGAACGCTTGGAGAGTCGACTTTAATAGCCTTAAGGATGAGGCTATTGCCAAAGCCCAGCCACATTGGGATAAGGCAGAGTCCCTGATTAACGAGGTCAACAACCACAACAAGCAGGTCAAAGCACTGCGTGCTTCCATGAAAGGAAAAAACAGGCCTGCCAATCGCAAGAAAGTTGAGGATCAGATCGAAACGTTTACTGAGGAAATCGAAACCCTACGCCAGCTATCGAAAGACGAGCAAGCCACCGGTGATCGCCACTACTGGCCGGTCTACAACCTCGACATCAAGAACCCGCATATCGTCGACAAAGGCGCAGGCGAACCCGAAGAATTTCTGGCCGAGCTAGAGTCCATCCGTGCCGCCAGTCGCGAAACACTCGACCAGCTTAAGAGTGAACTCGCTGCGGCATTAAGTTCATCGTCAGTGGGAGAGTAAAGAATTGACCAGGATCTCTCAGCCCACATCACCAGCTCAATTTACCGAACTACTCACCACCCTCAAGCTTGTAGATATGCGATTGGCCTGCCATGCATCGCGGGCCGTCAGCATACGGGCCCCATACATCTTCGAGTTCCTCGGCTTGAAGATTACTCAGGTCATGAGCGAATCGCATTTGGAAGGTCAACTGCTCAGTAAGTTGCAGGAATTTATACTAGAATTTGGACTGGGCTTCTGCTTTGAGGCCTATCAGCGTCGTATCCTCGGCAATCATGAGTACATTGGGCAATTAAACACCTGCGTTGGTTGGTTCGATCGAAACGTTCGGAACGATGACGATAATCCGTCCATCGACATTCAACTTTGTACTGTACGAGATAACTCGCTAGTCGAATACGCACTGGCCGCTATAGACAACTTGCTGTTTGTGTCGCAATACCAGCTGCGGCTGCCCGACAAAGAAAGACTGCAAGCTCAGCTGGAAGCTGAATGAAGGCGACTGGAATCTACGGAGAAGGGAAGCCTGTCATGAGTCAGCAATTGGTGGAGTCATTTTCATTAGAATCGCCGCAGTGGCAGGAAGTGCTTAGCCAGTGCCCCGGCTTAGCTCCTTTCTTCGACAACCTTGAATCGTTCCTAGATTTGCCGGAAGGAGTCGAGACGCTGCGGTCTCTGATTTTGGATCTCGCGGTTCGCGGAAAGCTAGTTAAGCAAGATTCAGAAGATGAGCCAGCCTCTACGCTACTCGAAAAGATTGAAGAGAAGCGTCAAGCGCTGTTGAAGGCAAAGAAGATTCGACGAGTTAAGGTCGATCCAATTAAAGATGTTCCATTTGACTTGCCGCCAAGCTGGTCGTGGTCACGTCTAGCTCACGCGACTCTGAAAATCACCGATGGAACTCATCATTCGCCAACTAACTCCGATAAAGGTGAGTTCAAGTATGTTACTGCGAAGAATATCAAGACAGACGGGGTACTGCTTTCCAACGTCACCTTCGTCACGAAGGAAGTTCACGACGAAATTTACGAACGATGTGATCCACAGTTAGACGACCTTCTGTACATCAAGGATGGTGCTACGACTGGTATTGTGACTATCAATAACTTGGACGAACCCTTCAGTATGCTTTCTAGTGTCGCGCTGTTGAAGCGATCTGATGAAATCGAGCCGAGATTCTTGCTTTATGTCTTACGGTCGCCATATTTCTACAACTTGATGCGTGCAGACATGACTGGTGTCGCGATCACACGTGTGACATTAGCAAAGTTGAACAAGGCGCTAATCCCAGTCGCACCGGTCGTCGAACAGCGTCGGATCGTGTCAAAGGTAGAAAGTTTGATGTCATTGTGCGACACATTGGAATTACAGCTACGTGCACGAGATAGTTTGCGAGCACGCGCAAGTCGTAGCGTACTTGCGCGTATGACTGCACCCCGAGTGCATCCTCCTGCCGTACCTACATGCGCCGAAAACCAACCTACATCATCCGCCAACGAACGCATATTTTCATCCAGTGGATTGCACAAAGTAGAGAAAAGCGCGAAGGTCTCCAACAGTGAAATGATCCAAAGTAGCTGGCAGCGACTGAGCGATCATTTCGAAGTTCTTATGAATGCACCTGAAACCCTCACCCACCTATCTCAGTCAATTCTCCAGCTTGCTGTACAAGGCAAACTCGTCCCCCAAGACCCCGCCAACGAATCCGCAATAAACGTGATCGAAAAAATTGCAGAGGAACTCAAACTGAAGGTCATGGCAGGTGAGATGAAGACCCCTAAAATACTCAAGCCACTCGATGGAATCGGAAAGCCATACGACTTACCTGATGGCTGGTGCTGGGCGAGATTCCCGGAGCTGGGTATCTTTGGACGCGGCAAGTCGCGGCACCGCCCACGAAACGATCCGAGGCTTTACGAAAACGGCAAGTACCCGTTGGTGCAGACCGGCGACGTGGCGCGGGCTAACGGTGTAATCGAAACACACACAGGGATGTATGGCGACTTCGGATTGGAGCAAAGTAAACTATGGCCAGCTGGGACCATGTGCATAACCATCGCGGCTAACATTGCTGACACTGGCATCCTAGACTTTGAGGCATGCATACCAGACTCGGTTGTTGGCTTCATCCCTCTTGGCCCATTTAAAACGGCGAAATACTTCGAGTTTTATATGAGAACTATGCAAAGCAGCTTGGAGTCTTATGCTCCATCAACGGCTCAGAAAAACATAAATCTCGGAATCCTCGAGACTGTGCTGATCCCGCTGCCACCGATGGCTGAGCAAAAACAGATCGTAACTAAGGTGTCAGTGCTTTTGTCGCAAATCGACCGTGCGAGTAGATTGCTCAAAGCACGAGAAGAAAAAACCAAGCTTCTAATGAACTCGCTTATTGATCAAATCTTGGGAGTTGAACGAGAGATTCCAATGCCTACGAATAATGTAGAAAATACAATAGCGGCAGTGACAGTGAAAACTGACAGTTTGAAAATTGCGAAAGAACCCGCTTCTTCTGCTAAAGAGGTGGTCGATCTCTTCAAGAAAAAAGGGGATCAAACGACACCGGACCATCTCCTGTCAGCAAGTAGGTTGGCCGACGATGTTGATTTGTTCTTTCAGCTATTGCGTGAAGCCAGAGACAGTGGGAATCTCGAATTCTCCGAAGGACTTAATCAGCTAATACGGAGGATCACGTGAAGCTGATCAGACTTGCAATAAAGAGCCCGTTTAAAAATCTAGATGGATTTGAGATCGACTTCTCCCCCGAGGAAGATGCAACCATAGTGATTGGGAGAAACGGTTCGGCAAAAAGCAACCTGCTTGAATCACTCATTGCGATCTTCACTTCAATTGATCTGGATGCGGCATCGGAGTTTGCTTACGAGATTAGTTATCAAATCCAGAGCCAGGTTGTCTCACTGATCTGTTCCGAAGAAGGCAAGCCAACAGCAAAACTAGACGGAAAGCGTCTGGCTAGAAAGAAATTGATTGAAGAATATATACCGCAACACGTTGTCGCATACTACTCTGGCGAAAGTGACAGGTTCAGGCGGCTATTCTATCGACACGACGATCAGGCGTTGGACAAGACGCTTGAAAAGCGTAAGGACGATTTCGACGACCCAACCAAACTAGAGTTTCGGCGGTTCATTTATGCGAGACCAGAGCACGGCTTGTTTTCTTTGTTAGCTTTCTACTTTTCCAACGATGAAATAGTCCAACGTTTTTTGATAGAGCAACCACGCATCACTGGCTTCGATTCAGTTCTGTTGGTTGCACATAAACCCAATTGGGCCCGAAAAGGGGAAACAGCCGAAAATTTCTGGGGAGCAAAAGGGCCAGTGCGGGTGTTGCTTGATCGCTTCTTAAAACATTCATTGGGTGCTTTTGTTGGGACTGAACGCGTCCGGGTAGGTGTAAAGAAATACGAAAATCGTGAGCTTATCTACCTGTACATACCTGACTCTAAGGCTCTTGCCGCCGTAGCACAGGAGTATGACAACGATCCGCAGGCATTGTTTCAAGCTCTCGACACCATGCGCCTAAGTGATTTATTGGAATCTTTTCGGGTTCGAGTGAATGTTTTGGGTGCTGACAATGCGATACATACTCGCGAGCTGAGTGAAGGCGAACAGCAATTGCTTACGGTTCTTGGCTTGATGCGATTTACCAAGAACGATCATTCACTCTATTTACTTGACGAACCAGATACTCACCTTAACCCCACATGGTCGGTGAACTATTTATTCTACTTGGCCGAGCTAGCTGGACTTTTTGAGAATAGCCACACGCTGATCTCAACACATGACCCGTTGCTCGTGTCAGGGTTGAGAAAAGAGCAGATACGTGTCCTATCTCGCAACTTCGCGGGAAGGGTTACAGCAGAACAACCGGATGAAGACCCACGAGGAACAGGCGTCGCGAATGTACTGACTAGTGATCTATATGGACTGGAAAGTCAGTTAGACCCGTACAGCTTAGGAAAGCTCAAAGAGCTGTATCAATTATCACAACAGGAAAAAAGCGTCGAGCGTGATCAGCGCCTTGCGGAGCTTAGGTCTGAGGTCCCTGCACTAGACATACTTGAATCGTCCCCCGACCCTTACCGAAATATTGCGATGCAAGCTTACGAGCTGGCTTTACAGAAGGTTCTCGATTCAGATAAGAATAATTCGAAACGTTCTCAGATTGTTGAAGAATTGGCAAAACAGCTTTATGACGAAGCAGTGGGGGCCGTTGAATGATTCATATAGACATAAGCGACATTCAAATACCGGATGAGTGGGTAACAAGGTCTGAGACTCTGACTACCCAACTGGCTTCACTAACAGCTGGCGAACGGAAAAATTTTATTGATGATAATCGAGATATTACGTGGGGAGCGAATGAACTGCGTGATGCTCTATCAGCCTTAGTAGGTCACAAATGTTGGTACACTGAAGTTGGACTAGAGGGAGCAGATCCTCATGTGGATCATTTTCGTCCCAAAGGTGCTGTCAGAGAGGTAGATGAAAATCTAAAAAATACAAAAAAATCGGATCCGGGTTATTGGTGGCTTGCCTTCGAGTTGGAAAATTATCGGCTCACTTGTCAACATGCAAATGTTCGTCGGGTTGACAGGGACACTGATGGCGGCAAATGGGATTACTTTCCAGTAGATGGAAACCGCGCCCCTGATAATACACCAACTCCTCAAATCACTGAACGCAAGTTAATTCTCGATCCAACATCGAACACAGATGTTCAGCTACTTTGGTTTGACAAAGACGGATCTCCAAGCTGTTCCGCTACGCGAAGTTCAAATCACCACGATCGTAGAAGAGTTGACACAACAATTTGGATTTATCACTTAAAAAAGAAGGAAATTAAAGCTGCGCGGTCGAAGGTGATGCATGATATTAAAAAGGACGTTGTGACCGCGCACCCGCACTTCTCACTTTGGGATCGAGACAACCCGAATCCGAGTGAACAAGCAAAAAATGCATTTGATAGCCAAGTAGCAATCATGCGTTCTAAGATTCGTGATACCGAAAAATTTGCAGGTGCAAAGCGGTGTATGCTGAAGAATCTTTTCGCTACGAATTCAAAGTACCATTGGATAGAGGAATTTGTTCTCTCATGAAATAGAGGGACATGCGTTGAGTAAAGATTAGAAACAAAGCTGTTTAACCAAACACCCATCTTGACAAAGAAAGAAACCTTTACAGGGACAGTCTCTGCAAGAAAGGAAGATCGTGCAGATTGTGATTTGAATTTCTTTAGAAATAATCTATCCAAGTAATGGAAAAGGGAAGTTTGATTGTCTGAATAGGAATCAGATGGAGCGCTTAAGAATGAAATGGGTTTATACCGGGCGCTGCCGAACTGCTGTCTTGTGCGACAGCATCAACTCCTGTTTAATTTGTTCGTGAGTTACAAGCCTAGGTTCCGTAGAGCAACTCGCTATTACTTTTGTTGGTTTGCCTTGTCAGGCTGAACTTGTGGCAAAAAGTTGCCAATTGAATGAACAGATCCAACTAGGCCTTTAAATCTACTGGAGAAATTGGTGGTTAAATCAATCCAGTGTTCACTGAGGTAACGACAACTTAAGTGACGATGAGCCATTATTGTCAAATGGGCAAATCAACAACACTGTATAAAAGGCACCGATTTCCACCGGAGATCATTCAGTATGCCGTTTGGCTCTATCATCGCTTTAATCTGAGTCAACGAGAGATTCAAGATCTATTGGCTGAACGAGGAATAATCGTTAGCTACGAGTCAATTCGCAAGTGGTGCAATAAGTTTGGGCCTATTTACGCACGACGACTAAAGCGTCGGCATCAGGGTTTCGGAGATATATTCTATCTCGACGAAGTGTTCATTAATATTCAGGGAGTGCAGCAATACTTGTGGAGAGCCGTTGATCAGGACGGCGAAGTTATTGATGTATTTCTTCAGAAACGACGAAATGGCGCGGCAGCTAAGCGCTTCTTTAAACGACTATTGAAAGTATCCCCTGGCGAGTCGAGAAGAATAGTTACCGATAAATTAAGGAGCTATGGGGTTGCGCACCGAGAGTTAATGTCTGAAGTCATTCACGATACCTCCAAGTACGCAAACAATCGCACGGAGCTTTCACACCAACCAACCAGAGTTCGGGAACGAGGTATGCGTGGCTTAAAATCAGCCAAACAGGCGCAACGTTTCTTAAGTGCACACGCGGCCGTTTATAATTTGTTCAATCTGGGTCGTCATCTACTATCTGAAAAACACTATCGAACACTACGACTGTGCTCGTTTGGGTCTTGGAAAGCTGTAGTAGCTTAATAATAGGCAGTTACAGAAATATTCAGCGATGGAAAAGTTAAGTTGTCAACAAAAAAAACATCAATTGGTGTTTGTGTATGCCTGAGCCATCTTGCTCCTAAGACTTAATAGTTGAGAAATTATGGATCCTAATTAATGCGATTCTCCATACTCTTGGTGGTTTCGGTAATAATTGACAAATATGTGGTCGCATTCGCGGAATTATCCTTGTAACCAATCAGGCTCTTTGCAAGCTCGCCTTCTGGGCGGCCTTGTGGTGACAACGGCACGAGCTAATGTGGTGACGGAGCAGTACGAGTGTCAGTGGTGTGCTCCCTCGACGAAGAGCTTAAGAAAGTACGAGTCCGTGCATTTGAACGAGTTAACCGTTGAGACCATTTAGTAGCTGGACACATTTTGTGCAGCACAACTCGGCTTTGAGTCTTTTTTGGGCCGTACATCTTTTTCAAACGTGAGTTCCTACCCTATAACACGATCATCCGCTTCATTAAAAATACGACTAAGTCGTTAGGGCTGGAACGCAAAAGTGAAGCTGAGGTGTACGTCAATTATAATTGCAGGGTAGAGTTTTAGCTATTGAATTTGCTTGGTTTTCCTTGAAAAAAAACCAGATGGATAACAATAAACTGCGATTTTTACGTCGAAATTTTCTGCATTAAATTGTTTGTGCAGTGCTTTTTTGTGGAATTACTTATAGGTTCTTTCGGGCCTGTGATGGGTTTCTGGCATGTATTGTCGTGACAGGCATAAAGTGACCTACAACAAATGGTATCGATATTTTAGCCAATTAACGCTACCATTGGTTACCGAGCTGAAGAATTAATACCTAATAGCATGGCTTATTTGGATAGACGCAATTGTCGCAATGATTAGGAAAGACATAAATATAGGTTTAATTTTGTATCATTTTTAATTGCTGTAATTGAAGGTTCAATTGCATCTAAATCCTATGACTGCGTTCAAAAAACTAAATTAAGGCGCTTTACAATGCATATAAATAGAAGGGCTGTTGTTACCGGTGCTAGTCACGGTGTAGGCCGTGCAATCTCGGAATACCTTTCTTCAAACGGTTGGAATTTGTTATTAGTAGCAAGATCTGAAGCGAATCTGGATGAAGTTAAAGCTTCCATCCTACAAAGGTATGAGGTGAAAGTTGATGTACTCAGTTTGGATCTCAGCGATAAGGATAAACGCTATAGGTTAAAAGACTTACTGTGTTCTGATTCTGAAGTTCATGCATTGGTGCATTGTGCCTCCTCTACGCCAGATCCAGATATGCATGCGACACTCGTGAACACTTCCTATGACGATATTCATGAAACAATGAACACGATTATTGAAAGTTCTACTTGGCTACTCAAAGAATTTTTAGCGTCAGGGAATGGATCAAGTCGTAGGTATATACAGATAGGTAGCGACTGGGCCAATCCGGGTTCTCATGGACCACCCGTTTTTTCAGCCGCAAAAGCTTATCTAAGACATCTTGCTCATACGTGTCGTAAAGAGGCAGCCACATTTAAAACTGACATTACAACAATTGTGTCCGGCGACATCGCCTCATTTGATATAGATTGGGAGCAGCCGAAATGGAGATTTGATGATCCCATAGAGGATGTTAAAGCAGAGCTTGGCGACACTAGAATTGCTTTGATCGATATATGTGAAGCTGTGCAGTTTTGTTTAGACAGAAGGCTTGCGAGAGTGGATGAGATTGTTCTTTCACCGCTTGATCCTGAATATGATTACTGAGAAACCTTATCGAATTGCGGTGGTGGGGGCTGGGCACAATGGACTCATAGCTGGTGCCTATTTGGCGAAAGCCGGTTGCAACGTTACCATCTATGAACGTAACAATGTGATTGGTGGCTGTTGTACAAGTCAATCGTTAAATTGTGGTTGCAATCTGTCGAGAGGGGCGACGCATTTCGGAATGTTGTCACAACGTGTTATCGACGACTTAAATTTACAGTTCGACTTGAAGCTGCCAGAAATTCAGTCCGTATGTCTGTCAAAAAAATTTGGCGTAGTTGCAATTCCTATTTTGACAGACATAAGCGATCAGACTTGTTCCGTTTCTGAGGTTGATAGAAATTCAGTCAATCAGTTTGAAGCTGAGTTAGCAGCTAGTGCAATAGACCTAAATGAATATTTGCATGCTATCGATCCAGCTGCTCAAATGTTGGATTCCACTCTGAAAATGATTAGTGGAAGTACGAATAGTTTGCTTTCTAAGCACTTAAAAAATCCAAGTATTAAAAATGCACTGATTGCCGGGAGTGCCTTATATCCTCATAATATTGATGACGCTGGAAGCGCATTCAATCTGGTGTACCTAGGTATGCATTCTAGCGACTCGAAGCCAGGTTGGTCGCATATACGGGGAGGTATGGGTGCTATCACCAAATCTATCGCGAGTAAGTTCGTAGATATGGGGGGCAGATTGGAGCTTTCCTCTAAAGTAAATAAAGTTCAGAGAAATGAAGTAACAGCGAAAGTAGTGCTGAGAGTGAACGACAACGAAGAAGAATGCTTTGATGCTTGTATCGCAGCAATAGATCCAGTTCAACTTCATACAATAGCGAGTTCTTCTTTTTTAGACGTCGATTTTTCCAAAGGAGGATGGAAAGATGAGAATCGAGGCGTTGGTTTAAAAATTAATGGCATTTTGAATGAAAAACCAATACCCGTTTCAGCATTAAAGCCGTTTTTTGATAGATCTCCCGAAACCGCATTCATTAGGCAGGAAAGTCCGGATACCTTCTACAATAAACTATACAAGCCAGATTCGTTTTTAAGTACCCCTCCAGTTTGGGAGCTCACGTTTCCTTCTTTAGCATTTGAAAATGAAGCTTGTTCGAAACATGAGACATTTTCAATTTACTCCAATCCGCATCCTTATCAAGACAAACTAGATGACTTAGATGAGCTGAGGGATAGGTGGAGTGCTGAAATATTTAACTCAATAGATGAATATTTTCCAAATTTTTCAGACCATATAGAATGGTGCGAAGTTTTAACTCCAAATGATTTGGAGGCTGAATTTAATGTCACTGTTGGAAATGTAGATCATGGGGATATGCGCCCCACAAACAGGCTCGCTAATAGATCAAGCTATCTGGCTGAGAATCATATAACGAGGCACAAAGAAATTCTTTTTGGAGCATCTGGCTCTATGTCGGGCGGATTGGTAACTGGTATACCAGGCTATAGAGTTGCAAAAAATCTGTTAAAAAATCTAGAAATAACAATCTAAGAAACAATATTTTAATGAACGGACTTAAAGAAATAATTCAGCCAGCGAGTCAGTTTCAATCCAGCGCTCTGCATGCATATCCGCATTGGAATCGCAGTTGGTTGCCTGAAAGTGAATCCCAGAGCATTGCGTTTTGTAGTCTTTTGGATAAAGCCTTCAAAGATATTGAATTGGGTGAAAATGCAGGTGATTTGAGTGGGTTGCCCACGTTGTTGGCCAAACTAACAATTTCCCGTTTATATGACTTGCAACTTTCAGCCATTGAGGCAAGGACAGAAGACATTAGCCAGGCCGATCAAACCATGAGGAAATATTGGCGGAATGAGGGTGTTGGAAAGGCTCTGAAGTTTAACGACGTTTCTATTTTCGATACTTGGTCTGTCGATCATCTAAGAAACTGGGCCAAAATATTACTGGACCGACGACAGTTTTCAGAAGCGGAACTACTTGCTGATATATTGGTGCAGAAACAGAATACTTTGCTAGAAGCGGATTCGGTAATCGAACAATCCGTATTTAAGGATCTAATGCTTTGGGCATATACGACTGAGGGTTGTGCTCAAAATAGCCGAAATGATGAACGACTGTCGAAAGCAATTAGTTTTCTTACCAACACGGTGAGGTATAACTAGTTCTGGTGTTTGAACGAGGTTGAAGAAAGCGGCGTATCTGGTTATTTTGTTGTTACCACACACCAAACTAACCAATGAGATACACCGCTATGAATAAGGATAACGTTCTTCAGTTCGAAGGTCGAGA
>CALKLP010000006.1 GCA_937991965.1 uncultured Verrucomicrobiales bacterium | reverse complement strand
ACAGGCGCGGCCGACGCTTACTCGGCTGTGGGGAGACTCTTTCATCTCCAGGTGCGTTCAAATCTCGAACCATTTCCCTTTAGTAGACGCCTTTTGAGACCCGCAAGAGTTTGGCAAGAGTTTCATGTTGGAAGAGGGCAGTAGGAAAGCAGAGGTTGTAACAGCTGTGGCTTTTCCTCAATGACCGAGCTGTTGATGATGAGCTTCGTGAAAGAGGCGGTTGAAACAGCCGGGCGCAGTGCACTTGGATATTGATGTGGTATACACGCAAATGCTAAGCCTGGGTGGCGCTGTTCACGCCGTCTGATTGCATCACCCTTCAAAGGAAATTATTCTCTAGAAGGAGCCATAGGTTCCGTGAGAGGTCCCTGGCTGTAAAATGAAACCGTGACCGTCGTGAAGCAGGGCATACGGAAGCTCCAAACTACGCACATTATGGAGCCGAATGTCTTGGACGCTACAAACCACCCCGTCACGCATGTCGCATGACTTGAAGCACCCTCATCAAGTTTCAGCTTCATCGCTTGTCTCTCTATTGAGTTTCGCCCGTGACTTTCGGACGTGTCTCGCCGGGCTACAGGTACTCCTCCAGGTGGCGTAAATCGAGAAAAATAGGAAAAAATATTTTCGAGTTCTGGGCGCCACGAGCAATGTTCCACTTGCTGACTTCTAATATGGGCTCTTGGTATATACACAAACGATCGCGCTTGTCTCGATTTTAGTAAAAAGCAACAACGCTGGGCGAGAAATTGCCGAGAAACACTCTTCTTTTCGGTATAGGATTCCGGGAGGGCGTTCCCTATCAAAACCGACGCATTTGGCGAATACGACTCGGATACTTCCACCAATCAGCAGTTTAAAGGCCATGGGTAATAAATACAAGCACTGGAGACTTGGTTTCGAGCCAAAGTTCAAAATTGTAGGCAGTTGAACACTTTTTTAGAATCCATATTTTAATGCCTTATTTTAGCCATACTACGATAAATATGAGGGGAAAAAACAGATTGTAAAAAAGGTTCATGAAGCAAAAGGTAAATTACCAGTACGAAGCCAGAGGTAAATATTGAAACACTCTCCATCACTGAGACCTATGTACTATGGGAAGTGATTTATTGATTGTTTTTACCACGTACGTACGTACGAAGTAGGATTTAGTCCAGAGAGCAGCAGTAGTAGTGTTTGCTCCATAAACGCACACATTGCTTATTGTTTCTTTTGTGTGGATAGAAAAGGAAGAAAATAAGTATTATGTACTTGTACATGCCGGGGAATCGAACGCACGGTTTGTCCTACCGACGACGCTATACATATTATAGTGTCAAGGAGCTAAACCAGTCAGCCATGAGGTACAAAGTTAACCCGTACCAAGCTGAAGGTAGATCAGTATGACACCACCCACCCGTGGACGGGAGCGGTAGTGACAAGTCACAAACAAGTCACAAAAACGTACAGTGTGCAAAATATTTCAATCGCTCCAAAGTCGCGACCGCGTCGCTATATGCACGAACCATGGTAACCGCATGGGAAAGAGACGGTTTCAAGTATTTTTTAGGGGAGGGGAAGCAATAAAAGGGATGAGTTGGGTTGCCGCATGGAACAAAATCGCTGGTCGGAATGCAGACAAAACAAAAACAAATATGCTACTTCTACATAGCGTCCAATGTGTTACTGGCAGGTATGACAGCCGGAAGACCTCATGTTTGGGGAACGCCAGCCGTATTGTCCCCTTTTGGCGCGAACGATTCATCTTCCCGGGTGCCGTGTGTTGTTTACACGTACGTGCATCTTCATCACGTATAATATCATGGTGAGATGAGTGGATACGACAAGCTACTCCCTTGTCCCTTCCAACATCATTTTGCCTCCTTTTCCCCACTGCAGTATTTTGACACATACACCACCCGCGTGCATACCACATGACGCCCTCTTTTGTACAGCAACACCATTATTCACTTTGTTTCCGAGCGTTCACCCCACACAACGGGGCCCCCTTGGACATATTATTCTTTGCCGTCTCCGAGTATTTGACCTTATCAGTTGCGTTCTTGCGACTTTGTGCACGCATGTTTAGCTGTAGCACGCTGACCTGTGGTAGAGGGCAAGCCTCTAGTGGAAGTACGGGATCAGGTGTTGTCTTTTACATTTTTGGAAGGGCATAAGAATAGATTTTTTGTTATTGCACCATTTTCCTGAGCACACGAACACACGTGTATCCCAGCGAGTAACCAACTGTTTGTCTCGTATGAACGTATACGAAGTATGCGTTGAGGAAAATCACGGCTTCTGCGTCTTTGTATGCACTATACCCTGTATTTTGGATACTTCTTGTTCGACTTGCACGTGTTCTGCACCACCGCCGGAGCACACTGCACTCCTCCAACTGGCGTTTCTGCCATGTTTTGCTTGCTTGGATGTAGTGTTTGCCTATGTTGTGCCTAGAGTAGCATAAGACTCTCGTTTCCTGTTGCCGTGCCTGAAGTCTGCAGCCCCCAAGGAGGGACTGGCCATAGCGAGTGCCAAGAGGGCTGAATTGGAAGAA
>CALKLP010000005.1 GCA_937991965.1 uncultured Verrucomicrobiales bacterium | reverse complement strand
CGACGTACATGTTAAACGTTCACCCCGCCTCCTCCCCCTCCTCCCGTCTCGCAGTGCTTTGGAGTGTACACATGATGGTCTCGTCAGACGGTAAAGCTCGCAAGGGCGACACAATATCGTACGCCGCTGAAGTGCAAAACTCGGGCAATACCTGCTTGACGGACATTGTCATCGACGAAATGTTGGTGGATGAAGAGCTTGACTGCAAGAAAGGTACGACATAACACTGATGGTCCGCGCGATGGTTTCCCTCGTTTGCAACTTCTCGTTGCTGACTCGTCGTCGAATTGTGCCCTGTCTTGCGCAACGATCGAACCTAGCCCATCCCGGGATACCACTTTGATTCACACCGCAACTTCACGGGAAAGGACACGGGCTGCCACAGGGATGGCGCGCTTCGACCAAACTATTTCTGCCCGACGAAGCCTCTCAACTGAGGACCTAACCCAATATCCTTAGAGCCGTGTGTTATTGAGCCGTTCTACGGTAGCCCCACGAACTTTTCTTTAACTAAACCGCAGGTTTTAAAACCAGCTGCCAGCCGTGTTTCTGGAAACACGGTGCCTATTGCCACCCCGATGTCATGACTCGATAGTCCTTTGCAAACAAGAAAATACATGGAGGATACGTTTTTCGTAGCATCCTTCCTCGTGTCTCGAGCAGCCATGAAACGTTCGCTAAAGAAAATCGCTGGTTTTGGTGGGATGCTATCGTAGAATCAGTCCAACCATTGTTTTCATTCGTTGAATACCTAGCCCATGAATGTTTGTGTTGGGCTCCCGTTTGCTTACAATGTTTCTCCAAGGTCTGTTGCTGGGCGAAGCGCAGAGCGCTCCTCGAGTGCAGAGGGGCCAAATTAAGTGTTGCCCCGACCGTTGCACGCCTCAGCATCGGTAACTACTGCACGACAGTTCAGTGGCATTACTTCTCTCATCCTGATGCGCATCCATGCAATGCTCTCCACAAATATCGTCGTCGGTGCGCTATTTGACCAGGGTTTCCTTACATGTTATGTCCTGCGGATAAGGCCATCTACTGCACGGGAACCTACATCCTCACGCAGGGAAATGTTGACGCAGCAAGCATATCAAATACTGCTACGGTGATAGCTACCACTCCTGGTAACGGGGGAGCCAAGAACACAATAGTGTCGGAGGACAGCGATTCACAATCCTGGAAGCTGTATCCTGATATTTCAGTCGGTGAGAAGTGAAGGGCGGCAACGGTACGCGCTTTAATGAGTGCTATTACTTGCATCGAAGGTGGAGAGTTATTCATCTCTTGAGTTAGTGTTTCACATACACTAACATGATGTGACACCGTCACTTCCACAAGGTATCAACCAACAAGAGTAATTGACACTATTACGGTAAAAGCTACTCCTCCCTGCACCGGAGGAGATTAACAGTATCGGAGTCATTCTGCGGTAATCCCCCCCAACTTTTCCTAAACGAAATATCTGGTATTAACACCAGCTCCCGGCCGCATCTTCTTCAAAACGGTACCCCTTGCCACCCCGACGTTATCGTTCGATACTACTAGTAGTCCTTCCTTTCTTTGTGAACAAAAAACAGTTGGAATATTTTTTCATGGCGTATTTTCTCGTGTCGAGCAGCCATGAAATGTCCGCTAAAGAAAAACAACGGTTCCGAGGGGGGGGGTGCTATCGTAGAATCAGTCGGCGGAGGACAGCGGTTCACACGCGTTATTGTACTGTGTGCTGTCGTCTCCCCGGAAGGTGGAGACTTGTTCATGTCTTGAAATCGTACTTCAGATAATGACATCATGGCGACCCCCGTACTCCTGTGCGGTAGCATGTCACAAGAGTAACTTGCGATAAATTGGTCATAAGTAATAGCACCGTAGCCCCATTCCTTAAGGATGTTGGATGCGTGCATCAATTGTCGTGGAGGATGATAGTCACGCACGGGATTTCCACTTATAACTGCCGCTGGTACGGTGAAAGCTGTCCCTGTCAGCAATGGAGGGGGCGACCGAAAGATATTTTAGTGTCCGAGGACGGCGGCCAACGCGCATTACTGTGCGCTGCCGTCGCTCTCGAAGGCGGGGGCTAATTCGTGAGTCGAATTGGTACCACCGCGACGCAACTAGATATTTGCACACCAATCCCGAGCCAATCTGTCCCCAAAAAACGTGCGAGTATTCCTGCAGAAGTTAACGTCGCTGTCTATTCCTTCTCCCTGTATTGCTGCAGACGCCTCGGTATCTCTAGTGAGCGGCGGTGACCTGCCTTATGCAGGCGATCAGCTAGCCTTCGGCTTCGAGGTGGAGAATGGTGGCACGAGCTCGCTGGCGGGGTGAGTGTTCCTCCTGTCGCTCATGCTGCACAAACGTGATGTCATGAGGCGTGCTACCGTGAAGTTGGTCCTGTGTGGTCGAATGGTACCTTGCTGACGGGAATCTTCAGCCGAGGGACTTGAGGTAGCACGTTTTCGCTAAAACCATTTCTCAATGACAGGGTTTCTTCACCCATATTGCCCCAAATCGCCAGAATGTCATTATTTTCGTTGCAATGTTCGTGTTTTTTTATGCTTAGGCCGTGAGTCTGTTCACCGAGGTGCACGTTCAATTTACTGTTGTATTATACCTCGGTACCGCAGATAATTTGCTTGTAAGTAATGGGTTTGGATGAGGCCTCCTGCGCCGACCCGTGGTCCTGCCCACGCTCCGTTACTCGGTTGAATTGTATTTGTAGTTTACCACTGGTCCGGTAGAGGAATGTCTCACCCAAACTTCCTTGTCATGGCCTCAATCATTTCCCGCACACGCGGTGACAGTGGTATTTCGCTAACGTCTGCATAGCTCTGGCTGCGTTTCCTCTTGCTACACGCTTGTCCACTAGAGCAAGGTCGCGGGCGACACCGGTTTCTGTCGGGATCGTGTCTCCGGGAGGGGCCGGTGTTGACCGGATAGCCCTCGGCATATACTCTCAAGAATTCGTGACCAACTCTGCTTACTAGGTTTCGGGAACGAAAATCAGAAGTCATATCTTTGTGACACAAATTCCGAGACATTTCGATCTGATCCGTGGTTCCATCATTTGTGCCAAAGTTGGATCCATCCAATTCGATCGTAAGTGTAGTCAAGATAACGATGTAGCTTTTGCCCCAAGAGGGGCATTATAGGGTGTAGAGCTCTCCAAGTGAGGCGAGCCACAGAAAACAAAACTCGTAGCAGACTGATTCTACGATGCCCCCCCCCCAAACCAGAGATTTTCTTTCACGCACGTTTCATGCCTGCTCGGCACGAGGAAGGGCGATACCAACTTAATAGTCTACATACGTTTTATTGCTTGCAAAGTACTATCGATCGACGACGTCGGGTTGGCAAGGGGCACCGTATTTCAGGAGATACGACCGGGAGTTGGTTTCAAAACAGGCGGTTTCGTTGAAGCAAAGTTGGGGGGGCTACCGTAGAACGACTCATCATTAGTACTAATACTGTTCTATTAATAGCATCACTACCCAATACCGGTGGACTACCATCCGTGTGTGGATGTGGCAGTCGTTAATTTAACCGCTTTGGGACTTCAGAAAGGAAATTTTGACCAATAAAGGTGACGTTTACAACGTCGGCCTTTCGAAGCGAAGCGGTTTGCTTGGATATTGGTGATATATCTCGTATCCAAACTGCGGCATATGTAACAAGATGCAGGAGACATATCTCATTTGCACTTCTGCGCACTGACGGAGAAGGTGGAAGCATCGCATCGCACCTGTTGTTTCATTAGTCGCTAGTCGCTATTGCTGGGCTTTGAAAGGGTTATGCCTAGCCCACGGGGTCACTAATCTGGCCGTACTCGGATTTTGGACCGAAGCCAGGTTCTGGGTGCGGCATAGGGGCACCTCAAGCGAGGATCATCACAAACAATTGATGCACCGCTACCATAATAGCACGTCTCGTCTGGCCGCCCAAGGTGGTGCAAGTACGCTGCACTTACCTTGAATGCTTAAAACAAACACATCAAACAACCGTCAATACCAGCATCGATAAAGGCAAATGTCGCTGGCATCATCAGTGATAATTTGTACGAGCCGTATCATACAACAAGTGACACGTGACCGCCAAAAGCGACGATTATCCGTATCCAACAAGACAACCACCTACAACGAAATTCGGTGTCACTCGGTGGGCCAGGACCACCCTAG
>CALKLP010000004.1 GCA_937991965.1 uncultured Verrucomicrobiales bacterium | reverse complement strand
CCCCCCGAGGGTAGCGGCGACAAAAGAAGGAAGACCCCCCCG
Organism: uncultured Verrucomicrobiales bacterium; assembly: GCA_937991965.1. Lineage (GTDB taxonomy): Bacteria > Verrucomicrobiota > Verrucomicrobiia > Verrucomicrobiales > Akkermansiaceae > WTJZ01. Next base: position 2,475 of record CALKLP010000004.1, on the reverse strand, counting down.
GTCTCGTGGTTTTCCCCCCGGGGAGAACGATTTCAGCAAAACAAAGAGGGGGGAAAACCCCGAGGAATGCGGTGTGGTGCCTGTCAAGTGTTCCCCTTGTTGTCACTCTGGTAGCCACCTCAGACGCTGCCCCACGTTCACTTGTCTGCCTCTGTTCACTTCCACGCCTGAATCGGCTCGGCTTTCCCGCACGTAGGTCACGCTCATCCTCTGGTATTCGCAAATTTGGCGAAAGCACACTCTTGCTAGTTCGTTCCCTCTCGGAATAACACGGCACGGGTGGTCGCGGGAGAGTCCGCCGCATTCATGTTCGGTTCCATGTTGGTGGGCAACTTTCATGTTGCAAGCCAATTCTTGTTTCACCAAATATCGCAATAAAGATTGTACAGCAGTAGACGATACATACCTCTCTCCGTCTTCTTGTACTCCGCTTATTGAACACCCGCAAAAAGGCCACGCGATATTTGATCAACCTTAGACTAAATGGAAAAGGATGGGAAAAATCAGGAAAATAGGGGCTTGTACATTATTGGGTCAGGCCATGATAGGCAATCACGGTAGTGTCTGTCGTGATAGTGTCGTGATGCTGCTTGATCCTACCGTTATACCATCCTGAAACTATCGTGATACCGAACGATGCTGTCGTGATACTGTGACGACGATTTTTTCATGAACGCGTCATGATAGCATCACGCCCTATCATGAGTTTCGTCATGACACCATCACGGCCCGTGATGACAACATCACGACGTGCAAATCTTTTCATGACAGTATCATTACGTTGTCATGATGTTTTCATGACGTTGTCATGACCCCATCACGATAGCGTCGCCAGATATCTTGACCTCATCATGGTAACCTTTTGGTTTTTCCTTTCTATGACGCTCGTCGCGATACTGCCACGCCAAAGGTCGTCATGATAGGGTCGTGATGACTGTCATGACCGTATCACGACCCAAGTGGCCGTGCCGTATCACGACCCAAGTGGCCGTGATCCCGTCGTCAAGTATCGTGATACGGTCGTGAGCATATCACGATCTGGTTACACGATTTCACGTCCATGATCCTATCACGATGATAGTAGAGGGCGCGGTATTGACGGTCAACCTGACGATTTCATGGGGATGAACTCGTTTCAAGATGCGTTGTGATCACGATACCATCGTGATAGATCGTGAACACATCATGATAGGGTCATGGCATTGAGCGTTTATAAATAGCCGTCGATCACAACAGTGATAACGGCATCGCATATAAGAAGTACAATTTTCTCGTGCCAGGAGACTAACCCTAACCCTAACTCTAACCCTGAGCGCATCATGATGGTATCATGACAGTATCATGACAGCGTCATGGTCTTACCATGATGCGCTCAGGGCATATTATGCCGAATCTCAAGGATCTTAGACTATGCGCTTCCCCACGCAGCCATGATGGTGCCATGATCGTATCGCGACATTATGCGAAAGCATGAGATACTGTCATACGAAAGTCATGACAGCGTCGTGAGGAAGATCACAACAGCATCGTGACAAGGCTCATGATACTGTCATGACAATGCGATGGCAGTATCATGGCAGTATCGTGACGTCGTCGTGATACTGTCATGATACCGTCATGATTAATAGTGTCGCAAAAGAATCCACCGTCGTAACAGCTTCGTGATACATAGGACTGTGATATGTCGTAATAGTGTCGTGATAGTATCGTGATAGCATCGTGATAGTATCGCGATAGTTTCGTGATAGTTTCACGACCCTATCGTGGGCAAATCCAATAGGAAAAATATGATGATTTTTTTATTCTTCATTTATTTCTTGGGCCAGCTTGGGCAAAAGAGAGAACCACAAAGAACCACCTTCTTGGTTCGCGGTTCGCGGTTCGTGGTTCGTGGTTCTACATAGATAGGCAACGTGCAACGTCCCGAAGTCAAGTCGATTGATGTTGGAGATCTCCCCTTCTCTTCAATGCCCTCTTCTCCTCGCTGCACGTCACCGCCAAAATATCCGCACCCAACAGTGCCTCAATGCGCACCCTACGGCACTGCTCTTGAAGCGCGAAGACGGTGAATCAGTCGTAAAAATTCTCTTGCCAAGAAATAAATGCCTATTGAGCGATTGCGCGCGCGTCACAATATCACGGTTTTGGCTTTTGGCAGTTTGCTCGGCAAGATTCAACAGCGAGCTGGAAATAGAACCTCACGCCTCCTGCTGAGCGCGTAGTAGGGACACAGCAGCGAGAGGGCAGGCAGGGAGCGGCAGTGGATAAGGAGTGCAGGAAAATCGTTTTGTTGGACGTGTGTGTGAAACGATACGCGGGGAAGGTTCACAATCGCCAACAGGTGCGGCAAGATCGAGCGTCTGAATGCATGTCTAGCCGTCATCGCTTTTTTGGTGCGTATCGCCAGAGGCAGGAACGGAGCGCCAGCCGACAAGGGGTGAAGGATAACAGTATTTCTGACGTGTGCGTTAAAAC
>CALKLP010000003.1 GCA_937991965.1 uncultured Verrucomicrobiales bacterium | reverse complement strand
AGCGTATGACTTTGTCGGGTCGCAACCGATGAGTAACCTTCTTCCCCTAGAGGACTATGTAAGTCAGATCAACGGTCTCGAACAAGCAGGGCAAATCAGTAAGGCCAAGAAGAATAAGCTCCTAAAGGCCGCCAAAGACATTGGTGATGGTTTCATCGAGCGTGACCTGCGTAATACCCAATACATTGCTAAAAAAGCCCAAGAACTTCTACGAGAGGTTATCCGCACCGTTACCCCAACGACGGGTAGCATTACTGACAGGCTTCGTGAGGAATGGGGACTGACAAACCTAATGAGAGAAATGAACTTCCCTCACTACAAGGCACTAGGCCTGACTCACACAGAGACCACCAAGGACGGTAAGAAGATTGAAGTGATTACCGATTGGACCAAGAGAAATGACCAACGACATCACGCCATGGATGCGCTCACCGTTGCGTTTACCAAACCGGCCTATATTCAATACCTCAACTACCTCAACTACCTCCACGCCCGACGTGATGAGCGACACAAGATGCACCCCACTATTTTCGCGATACAGCAGAAATATACATACATCAATGGCAAGCAGAAACGCCTTATCAAGCCCCCTATGCTGCTCCAGGAACTCAGGGCTGCTTTCGGTAACCAACTAGAGCAGATTCTGGTCTCGTATAAAACGAAGAACAAGGTCACCACTAGTAATGTCAACCGAGCCAAGACTAAAAACGGACGACAAAGACAACGCACCAAGACCCCGCGAGGCCAACTTCATAAAGAAACCGTTTACAAGAAGGTCTTCCAACAAGTGGTTTCCGAAAAGAAAGTAGACTCCAAATTCGACCATGCTAGGATCGACACAGTTTGCTGTCCTGACCAAAGAGAAGCCCTCCGTGCTCGCCTTTATGAGAATGGAGGGGATCCGAAACTGGCCTTTACAGGAAAAAATAGCCTTTCTAAGAAACCAATCTCGTATCTCTCCGATGGCGCGAAAAACGTTCCAGAACAGGTCAAAGTCATGGAGTTACAAGAAACCTTCACGATCAGAAAGCCGATTTCTGCTGACCTCAAGCTCGAGAAAATCACAGATCAGAATATCAAACGGATTCTCACCGAACGCTTAGCTGTATATGGAGGAAATGCGAAGGAAGCCTTCGCCAATCTAGAGACGAATCCTATCTGGCAGAATGAGGAAAAGGGCATCGCGATCAAAAACGTTACCATTAAAGGGGTAAATGAGGCGACGCCAATTCATATCCAATACGATCACCATGGAAAACCAATTCTCTCCGCAGAGGGGACGCCCATTCCTACGGCCTATGTGCAAACGGGGAACAATCACCATGTCGCGATCTACACCGACGGTAAGGGAGGTCTCCAAGAACAGGTTGTCTCACACTTCCAAGTGGTCGAACGGGTGAATGCAGGGAATCCCACTGTCGATACGACCTTGAACCAAGAAATCGGTTGGGAATTTCTCTTTACGCTCAAGCAAAACGAGATGTTTGTCTTCCCGGATGCCGAATCCGGCTTTGACCCTCACGCTATCGACCTTCTAGATCAGAAGTCTCTCTCCATGATCAGTAAACATCTCTACCGAGTGCAAAAGGTGGCCAAAGGTGATTATAGCTTCAGGCATCACTTAGAAACTGTAGTGGTTCGCAAGACGAAGGAGAATAAGGACGTGAATGAAAAGCCTTTGCGCGATATTATTTGGAAGCGTATGGGACTAAATGGATTAGGTAGTGATCTTCCCGTGAAAGTGCGCCTCAATCATTTAGGAGAAATTGTCTCAGTTGGGGAATACTAAATTTGTCTATCATGCTCAAGCGCACAATCTACATTGGGAGTCCGAGTTACCTGAGCTTGAGGAACCGCCAATTGAAGATCAAGGATGCCGAGAGCCAGGAAGAGAAAGGCAGTATCCCGATCGAGGATATGGCCATTCTCGTCATTGACCACCCTCAGACCACGATTACTTCGGCCTTGCTAGAGATGCTCATGGCTCAAACCGTTGTGGTCGTGAACTGTGACGCCCGACATCTCCCTAATGGGATGATGTTGCCACTCCAAGGACATTCCGCTCTGACTCAGCGTTGGCATTACCAGATCGAAGCCTCTCTCCCGCTCAAAAAGCAGCTCTGGAAGCAAACGGTCCACGCTAAAATCCAAAACCAAATGGGACTGTTGATAGTCAGCGAGAAGCCAGCTTCACCTATGGTGCGCTACCTAGCCCAGCTCACCTCGGGCGATGAAACCAATATGGAAGGTATCGCGGCTCAGCATTATTGGAAGCACTGCATTGATGACTTTTCGCGAAATCCTGATGGCCCATTCCCCAACAATTTCCTGAACTATGGCTACGCGATACTTCGCGCCTTGGTGGCTCGTGCGCTTGTTGCGAGTGGTCTCCTCCCTGCTCTGGGCATCTTCCATCATAATAAATACAATCCTTATTGCCTAGCGGATGATATCATGGAGCCGTATCGACCCTATGTTGACCAGATGGTCATTACATGGATGGAGACTCATGGTGGCACCACCACAGAGCTAACCCGCGAGGCAAAGGCCTACATGCTCGGTATCGCCACGCATGATGTGGTGATGGATGGGAATACGCGCCCGCTCATGGTCGCTCTCACCACGACTACCGCTAGCCTTTTCGCTTGTTATGAAGGCTCTAAACGGCAAATTGCCTATCCCGTCTTGCATGGATAACTCCTCTCGGGCTCACGCCTATCGTGCTATGTGGCTTTTCGTTTCCTTTGACCTCCCTACCGAAACAAAGTTAAACCGTAAGGCCGCGAGTAAATTCAGAAAAGACCTCCTTGATGATGGCTTCACCATGTTCCAGTTCTCGGTCTATATTCGCCATTGCGCCAGCAGAGAAAACGCCCAAGTGCATAAAGACCGGATCAAACGCCTTATGCCCTCAGAGGGAAAAGTTTCTGTCCTTCAAATCACAGATAAGCAATTTGAAAAAATGGAAAACTTTTATGGTAGAAAAGAAGAAGCGAACCCGTCCCCGGGTTCACAAATGGAACTCTTCTGATTTTAGAATTCCTGCCTTCTCCTGTAGCCCCTTTTACTATAAGGGGCTACGGAGATTGAGGTTGAACCTTATCATGAATTAGAGCATTTGAAAGCAATTCACAACAAGCCATGACAAAAGACTTATGACTGCGCTGTTGAACCTTATCATGAATTAGAGCATTTGAAAGCAATTCACAACATAGGAAAGATTACTTACACTTCGGGCGTGTTGAACCTTATCATGAATTAGAGCATTTGAAAGCAATTCACAACAGTCTTCATCGAGGGCTATATGGAGACAGAGTTGAACCTTATCATGAATTAGAGCATTTGAAAGCAATTCTTCATAAGACAAAGCTTCATTTCATCCTCTGCAAATCGCTGAAAGTCGTATTTCTCATAGAACGCCACCGCATTTTCGTCTTTAGCATCTACGACAATAGCACACGCTCCGATGACTTCGCTATTCTCATAGGCTCGTTTGACCGCATTAGCGAGAATCACGCCACCGAGTCCTTTTCCTTGCTGAGAACCACAGATTGCTAAACGACCAATCAGCGTAACAGGAATATCAGGATAACGAGGAAGGCGTTTCTCGATCCCTTCAAAGTGAGTTGCCACCACCTGAGAAGCGGAAAGAGTGTAATACCCTAGAACCTGCTTTTCGTCCTCTTCATGCAAGACATAGCACGCGCAAGACCGAGCCTTTAACTCTTGCGAGAGTCGCTTTTGCAGAAAGTCATTGAGCACGGACACACCACAATCAAAGCCAGACCGCTCGAAAGCTTTAGTATAGAGTGAGACTTCCACTTAGGCGGACTTGGTAATAACTTCACTATGACGCTTGAAAGCCTGTTGGAGCTTCTCATTGGGTGCAGGTGGCTTCTCTAACATCTCCACAAACGCCCGTGACTGAGCCTCATTCATTTTAATCGTATGATGACGCTCTAAGACCTCTTGCGCTTTCTCGTAGGCAAGCGATAGCACAAAGTCCTTCATACTCATTCCTACGGTTTCAGAAGCCCTTTTAATGAGCTTCTTCTGTTCCCTAGGGAGCTTGAAGTCTAATCGATCTAATTCTAAAGCTACTGACATTATTGAACCATACGGACAGAGACCGTATTAGTCAATATGCTAATCATCTATAACGTAGAAAGAAAGTGGTGGCTCATCTCGGATTGGCTGTCGCTTTGCTTTGAGCCTTTGCGTTCCGCAATCGAACCTTGTTCTCATCCGAGGTCGGCTACGCCGATAGTGAGTTTTAATGAATTAAAAAGTGGTGGCTCATCTCGGATTGGCTGTCGCTTTGCTTTGAGCCTTTGCGTTCCGCAATCGAACCTTGTTCTCATCCGAGGTCGGCTACG
>CALKLP010000002.1 GCA_937991965.1 uncultured Verrucomicrobiales bacterium | reverse complement strand
GGCGGATTCCCCGTCAGTGGCCAATGGCTCGTCTGTAAAAACAAAAAGGTCGTCGAGCAACACGCCGCGAAGGTTTACGGAAAAGCAGACGTCGGTGCCCCACCAATGTCAGTGCCCCACCTTGACACCCGTGTCATCGATGGGGAAAAAGCACTCCTCTTTGGCCCCTATGCAGGATTCACGCCTAAGTTCCTCAAAACCGGATCCCTGCTCGACCTCCCCCTCTCCATCAAACCCGACAACCTCATCCCGATGCTCGCGGTTGGTAAGGATAACTTCGATCTAACCAAATACCTGATCGGACAAGTCATGCAGTCACAAGAAGACCGCCTGAACGCCCTCCGCAGCTTCTTCCCAGACGCTAAGGATGACGACTGGGAACTCCTCACTGCTGGACAACGTGTCCAAATCATCAAAAAAGATGATCAAAAAGGCGGTGTGCTCCAGTTCGGCACCGAGGTCGTAGCAGCTGAGGACGGCTCTGTAGCAGCCCTGTTAGGCGCCTCCCCAGGAGCATCTACCTCGGTAGCGATCATGCTCCAACTCCTCAGCAAATGCTTCCCTGATGCCGTGGACAGCTGGAAAGAAAAAATCTCTGAGATGATCCCATCCTACGGCACCAGCCTCAAGGACGACCCAGAAACCTTCAAGAAAGTTAACGCCTGGGCAGATAAAGTTCTGGGGTTAGGGTAACGCGTAGGGGAGCGTGGACGTCCCCGCCCGCAATACTGAAAGCGCTAGAACACCCTAAAAATTCCTTATAAACTCCCGCTTGCATTTCTGCAGGCGCTCCTTTAGGGATACTGCTATCTATGGCAAAAGCTCCTAAAAACGCAATTTCTCCTACCAGAACAGAGGACTTCCCTGAGTGGTATCAGCAGGTAATCAAAGGCGCCGATCTCGCAGAGAATTCTGAGACGCGCGGATGCATGGTCATCAAGCCGTGGGGCTATGCGCTGTGGGAAGGGGTGAAGGAATATCTCGACAAGCGTTTCAAGGAAACCGGGCATGAGAACGCCTATTTCCCACTCCTCATTCCCCTCGCCTATCTAGAGAAAGAAGCGGAGCATGCCGAGGGATTTGCAACGGAATGCGCGGTCGTAACTCACCACCGCCTAGAAGCCCATAAGGATGAAGCCACTGGCAAAACCAAGATGGTGCCTGCGGGAGAACTAACCGAACCTTATGTCATCCGCCCGACATCCGAGACCATTATCGGAGCCGCTTTCTCACGCTGGATCGAGTCCTACCGCGACCTGCCCCTTCTGATCAACCAGTGGGCCAACGTGATGCGCTGGGAAATGCGCACCCGCATGTTCCTCCGCACCGCCGAATTCCTGTGGCAAGAAGGCCATACTGCCCACGCCACCAAGGATGAGGCTGTCGCGGAAACAAAGATGATCCACGAGCTATACGAGGAGTTCGCGCGCAACGTGCTCGCCATCCCAGTGATCCCCGGGGAAAAGACAGAGGCCGAGCGCTTCCCGGGTGCTGATAACACCTACACCATCGAGGCCATGGTGCAAGACCGCAAGGCCATCCAAGCGGGAACCTCTCATTATCTCGGGCAAAATTTCTCAAAGGCACAGAACATCAGCTTCATCGATAAAGAGAACAAGCAAGCCTTCGCCCACACCACCAGTTGGGGCGTCTCAACCCGCCTGATCGGAACCCTGATCATGGCGCACTCTGATGACGACGGGCTCGTCCTTCCACCTCGCATCGCGCCTAAGCAAATCGTGATCGTTCCTGTGACGCCAAAAGAAGACTCCAAGGACGCCATCATCGATGCCTGCAATGCCCTAGCAGACACCCTGCGCTCCAAAGTCACCTTTGGCGGAAACCCGGTCAGCGTCCACGTTGACTCCCGTGACATGCATGGCGGCGCTAAGAAATGGGAATGGGTTAAGAAAGGGGTGCCACTCCGCGTAGAGATCGGGCCCCGCGACTTAGAATCGCGTAAAGTCTGCGTCAGCCGCCGTGACCAACCGTCTAACGAGAAATCCTTCCTCGACCGCGAAGACCTCATCCTCGAGGCCGGCAACATGCTGCAGGACATCCAAGACTCCCTCCTCGCCAAGGCTACGGCCCTCCGTGACGAGAACATCACCGAGATCTCAGACCTCGCCAGCTTCGAGAAACACTGGGACGTCAGTGAAAACGCCCAACCTGGCTGGCTCCTCTGCCCATGGGCCGGAACAGTCGAAGAAGAAGAAACCCTCGCCAAAAAGCATAAGGTCTCCATCCGCTGTATCCCGCAATCCATGCAGAAAGGTGTTGCTACCTGCATCCTAACTGGGAAAGACACCTCCCAATGGGTACTCTGGGCGAGAAGTTATTAAAATGATTTAATCATCGGTATATTTTACCTCTTTCACAGTGGTAACTTCGAATTATTTACGAAGGCCATGACCTATGGAGGTGACTTAAATGTAGCGGTTAATTCAGGCGGTTACTTTCACTGCAAGTCATTGAGCTCAGATAAGTCCTGAAAGTCGGAAACTCTAGTAAAGGCGGGAAGGATCCCAGTTAGAAATCTAGGCACCCTAGCTGATGTTAACTTTGCGACGTTTACACTTGCCTTCATAATACATCCCAGTGCTTCATCAACCAATCTGCTTTGGGGGTGTACTGTCTTAATTGACGCCACCTCTGCTTCCGCCACTCTTTTTTAGTCTGCGTTTGCTCGCGCTTCAAGCCCATTGCATGCTTTACCTGTTCTACCCGGCTTAACCCCGCTGGCAGATCTGCCTCCATTCGCCCTTTAATAGCATCCACAGGATCTGGAAATCCGGGAAAGGTAATAATCCTCGCTCCTCTAGGCAATCTTGGTTTTCGTATATAGCGCAGCCACCAGATACCCAAACAATGCAGACGATAGTGCCGCGTCCACTTATTCGGCCAAAACTTCACCTTTGGATGTACGTTGCGGGTCACATAGTGCTGTTCATACCGATACTTCTCGGCCAATTCCACAGTATTCGCCTGCAAATTTTCTAGGATATAACTATGCCCTCCTACCGGAAACCGAAAAACTGAAGTTTGCCCCAGTCCCATGAACGGCTTGGCCCAATTCTTTGCCAAATAAACATCCTGCGGGTCACCTACCTCAAAGTAACAATCGATATTCCCCACCAAAACCGTATCCAAATCAATAAACAAAGCAGGCCCTGCCGGTACGGGTAAATCCTTCCTCCACAGAGCTATCTTAGGAAATTTCCCTGGAACTGTCTTCGGAATCTCACACCCTAGCTCCGGCAGAGGATGAACCTTCACCTCAGGGAAGATCCCCTCCGCACTATCTGTAAAACAGTGTAACTGAAACGGTGCCGTCGTCTGCCGTTCCAGCATTCTTTGGAGGCGGTTCACATAATCTCCCGAATACTTCTCCCCCCATTTGATGCAGATAACTTGGTTCATAAATCTACTTGATGATCATACATAGACGGAATATCAATATCTTAAAAGATTCATTACTATGAAAGAGTTACCGACTATTACGATAGCGTCCTGCGCGAACGAAGCATTTGCTCCAGGCTTACTAATGGCCGTTCTTTCTAGTTTCTATAGTTCCAGTGATCGCTATAGTTACCATTACTACATTCTTGATGGAGGCTTGAGTGAGATAACCAAATCCGAGTTACGTAAAAAACTTGATATTATAAGTAGCCGACACAAGAAGCAGTATGCACTAGATTTCTTAGTACCCAGCGAGCAAGCCGTGTCACAATTACCTCGCAGCGAGGAGATGGCTCAAAATCAACCTGGGCGTGTAAGTTCGTGGCTCGCATTTGCACGACTTATGCTACAAAACATGATTCAGGGGGATTTTGCCATCTACATTGACTCTGATGTCTTATGTGTAGGAGGCCTACATCATTACTACGAGGCGTGGGATCATAAAGCCGCATTGGTAGCAGTACAAGATCCTATGAAATACCTGAAAAAAGATCGTCCTAAAGGGTTACCTAAGCTCTCACCCAAGCACCCTTATTTTAATTCGGGTATGGTCTTAATGAATCTTACGTGGTTCCGCGAGTATCTAAGTATGGCTAAAGTTGTTGAATTTTTACATACGCATCCCCCAGATCAGATTAAGTTTCATGACCAAACGATAATGAATAATGTCCTCAATGGTGATTTCATACTAATTGATAAAATTAATAATCTGGTATTGAGTGTAGATTATGCAGCAGAACTGGGAGAGTGCTGGAAGCGTTCAAATTTGCACTATATTGGAAGAAGTAAACCATGGGGGGAGACTCATCACACTTCGCCGACTCGCATTCTGGCCGATTATATCTACTGGCGAGCTGCAGAGTTCTACGGCATATCAGGAATCAAGGAACCTAAGGTTAATGGCGTAGGCAAGATTAAGGCAAAAGCTTTCTGGTATAATTTAGTTAAACCTAAACGAGCACTAGTATACAAGAAGCACTATCAAATGCATGATAATTTTGAACAATACAGATCTGAAGTAGATATGCACTTCAATGCAGAGCCAAAAATATGAATGCCTCTATCATCATATCCACTTACAATAACCCTGTTTGGTTAGAGAAAGTTCTCTGGGGATATGAGCAGCAAACCGTTGATAACTTTGAGGTTATCATTTCTGATGACGGTTCAGGGGAGGAAACACAGTCCTTGGTAAAACACTTTCAGAAAAAGTCTCATTTGGCAATTAAACATAGTTGGCACGAGGATGATGGATTCCGGAAAACAGAAGCTCTTAACAAAGCAATTTTAATGGCAGATGGTGACTACCTTATCTTTACCGATGGAGACTGCATTCCGCGCAGAGATTTTGTGGAGACCCATCTTAAGCATGCGAAAGAAGGATACTTTCTTTCAGGGGGATACTGTAAGCTTGATATGCACCTCAGTAATCTGATTTCTAGAAACGATATCGAAAGTCAACATGCATTCACCTTCCGCTGGATGAAAAAAAATGGGCTCAGGGGTGGGTCTCAGCAGATCAAAATCGCTACTCCTAAAAGTCTCGCCCCTCTGGGAGACAAGCTCACTACCACCAAGCCCACCTGGAATGGGATGAACTCATCGGCTTATAAAGCAGATATTATAAAGGTAAATGGCTTCAATGAAAGCATGCGCTATGGGGGCCTAGATCGAGAGTTAGGGGAGCGCCTATGGAATGCGGGGTTGAAATCGAAGCAAATCCGTCACCGTGCGATCTGTTTGCACCTTGACCACCCCCGTAGCTACAAGAATGAAGAGGATATAAAAAGGAATCGAGCCATTCGTGCCGAAGTTCGAGAAAAAAAAGTAATCTGCTGTGCGAATGGGATTCGGAAATATGATTACTACCTGACTACTCCGCAATCACTATCGGACGCACCTCCTTCCCTCGGCACCTACGTCATTAACCTAGACCGCT
>CALKLP010000001.1 GCA_937991965.1 uncultured Verrucomicrobiales bacterium | reverse complement strand
GTCATCCAAGAGATAGGAATCAGCAGCATCTGGACCACCAGAACATATGTACAAAACCGTTTCTCTCTTCGCCTTTGTTTCTAGAAAAAAATGCCGCTCATTGATTGATGGGATCATCGGCGTCGAAGGCTAGGTTCGAATACAAGTGAATGGACGGGCAAAAAAAAACGCATATGTATGATGATATACCTACTGCTGCTGTATTCGCGTTCGCCATCCAAACGCGATGAGAACAACATACTGCAAGGCATCGTACACACGGCAGCTCTCACACGGGGCAACAAAAAGGGCCGTTGGCTCAGAAAAAATGCATGCAACCCTAGCTACGCACCACAAAAAACATTATCAACGGTACATTTTTGGGACACACCCCGACCCCGCCGCGTTTGGTATCCGGGCTAGGTTAGAACTTAGGCTTGTGTTCGACGTGAGACCAGGTAGCAAGTATATCGATAGGTGTGTACGTTTATATCTGGTGCACATGCAAAAAATACGTTTTCCGCTGGCTTACTATGACATGAACTTTGGCAAATGCTATTGTGGGGAGTGTGGTCGTTTGAGCTCGGTTTAAGTTGGCGTCGACGTTTGCATCTACATACGGTGTAGGTAAGGGCGACACCTATAAACATAGCCTTCAATAGCAAAGCAAGAACGACCTCGAAGCCAAGACTGTTCCTCGTGACCGACCGCGAAATTAGTGGTCCTTATTACTGGACTCCGCCCGTGATGACCGTGTATAAAATAGCGTGAGTGAACTGCCTGGAGTGTGCTTCGACTAAAAGCCACGAAAGAATTGCAACAAAGAAATATATGTTCGAGGTGGAGATAGTGAAGACCAATACTATGTCTCGGCTTTCGAGTATACCGTGCGCTTAGGTTCAACGGTCATCTCCCAAGGGGCAATGAATTCAGCAAACCAAAACCGCGTTGTTCGGTGTGATAGCAGTCCGGATGTAAAAACAGCTCCTTGTAAAGTGTGAAGTATGGCTTTCTTTGATCGTTTGTTCTAGAGGGCTATGTTGTAATGTATCGTCAACGTCGACGTCCAATATCAAACGAGGTTGGTTTCAAATATTATTGGAATGCGGCGTGACTGTTCGAACTGAGACGGGCAACTGGAGAGAGCCTTTCTAGAAGGTTGTAATTTGGGATCCATTGGCACCTAAACGTTTCTATTATTCATCCAACATCATGCTTCGTGATGAACCCATCCGCTACGCCACCCCGTCTGAATGAGGCCAGCTGTGGCAATGCCCACGTGCCCGGATGAGGAAGCATGTTTCGTAATTCAACCATGCAGCCTAACACAGCAGCCGCATCAATATTCTTCCCGCGAAATGATATTACACGCGCTCTATTCGTGAGTTTTGCTCTCGCCTCTTAATATCGTCATATTTGAAACAATACCCGAACAGTCTTCGTGGACGACTGGTTATCCGCCGGTCCAAAATGAAGTGGTACTTCTGTTACAACCAACAAGATTGTCGGGGTCCTATCCTCGGCAGAAAATGTCCAGCATATGTTTCCGGCGAACTTGGGTTGACTATTCTACCCGAAAAAACGAGTGAGGGAAGAAATTCCAGTTTCAGAGCTCTCGGTTCCTGACCTACTCGTTGTGGTTCCGTATCATCATACATGCGACCGCATCTACGAACTCTACGGACACCATTTCCTTTGAAAAACAGCTCGTTCAGCCGACCCCCCCCCGCACACCACACTACTCGCCAATCACCCCAGCAGCGACACCACCAGGTAAACATCAGCAACAGCCGCAAAAGTCTCAAAGTATCGCCCGCATCGTAATCATTAACGTTGCTCTAATATGTGCATGCTAGAAGGTGTGTGAAGTACAACCGAGTCAAGCAACGGCGCCAGCGAGCGTTCACGAATATGGAACAGCTACTGTCGAGGGTTCAAAGAGAAGATTTCGAATGGGGCGGACGTGACTGAAAACATTGAACAAGGACACGTAAAGTAAGGGGGGTCATCGTATATATATGGTGCTTTTTTGTACAGTAGGTTGTGGTCACTTGTTCCGGTGTTCCCCTTGTCGTTCGTTCGAGTGACCACCTCGTTGTTGTTTTGAGTGGCCCCCTCTTCTTTCGCCGTCTTGATCTTTCGTTCTGTGTTACATTTATTTCATTCCATGAATCTGCAATAGAATGTTAAGCTACGGTGCTTTAATATCATTCCCCGAGGCATTATCGTCCGTGGGGGGTAGAGGCGCTCGAGCCAGTGGTGAAAACTCGCCACATGGTAGATATAATGCCAGCGCGTCGCTACCCCGGCACTGAAGTGATCGGCTATAAACAATGTGAGCGACTTGAGTACCTCGTGATCTATTTCTTCTGCGTTGTATCACGCTAAACACCATACATACCTCTTGTGGTTATATTGGTCTGCCGCTAGTAGAAAAAACCGTGAGATGTGTGTCAAGCGATCTCGAACTTCGACATCCTTCGAAACCAACGATTAGCGCGTTGTCGTAAACCTTGACGGTTTAGACTTAACGGGCCCTCGAAATGATACCAACGGGTTCGTTACACCTTGCCGTCGGATTTCTCGTGCCATTCGTTCCGACAACTTGTTTGGGAGAAATGTGCGTTCAAAACTGTCACGGTGGGTGTCGCACGTTTTACGACGCGATATCGCGGCGCTACGGAAATGGGTACAAACTGGTAAATCTCGAAAGAATGCACACCAAAGTGGTACAAATTTCACATTTGAAAATGGTTGTCGCCGTGTGAGCCGTTGCAGTAGTGTGGACTCTAACATCCCCGTCGACAGGCACCATGCACGGCAGCTCCGCAGCTAAGGAGTGTTTTAACGGTTGTGTGTGGTAACGATAACGGTTGAATATTGAGAAGAAAGCCCTGCCAGATTACAGGGCATATGCTGCCTGAGCTCCAGGGTCTAGTCCAGTACAACCGTACCAGTAGTTAGTTGGGGATTGGGGCACGGCGGAGGTACGAAGTTGGTAGGGGCAATACCAGCATAGGTAAACATGGGCTAATTTCTACGAAATTTCGCAAACCACATTTAAATATATACAATTTTCCCCTGATTTTCTCATGGCAATCCCAGATAACGATCTAGACGTCTCGTGAAGGCTAATGTTTTTAACCATTGTATTTTTTCACATCGGTTTGTTCTCGTCGCGATTTTGTCGTCGCGCCCATTTTCATTGTGCCATCTGCAGCTACCTATTTCCTGGGAAAGAAGTCTCTATTACACCTGCCATGGCTGAAGAACGAGTGATCAAGGTTGCTACGGTTCAGGTAAGTGGATTGTTTCGAGTGTACAACACATTCAATTCTCTTTCGCTCTCGCGTCAAAAGGAAAAATAGTATGGTTCGCCCTTGCAACAAAACGTAAACTTGTTTCGAGCTATTGCACGAAAATATGTTCGTGTGGATGTCGACGGTAGATGGAGGCGTTCTCATATACAAAAACCGGGAGACTATTACTAGACTATAGACTACATGTAGCACGAAGCATTGGATACATATTCTAAAGTGTACAGAACAATAGACTATATAGGCAAAATATGTACATGTGCTACTGCTATGGCGGAGGGCGCCCTGTGTTTTTTATTTACAACGAAGACATACCACGAGTTGAGGAGAACTAGCAGCTCGAACCACGACGACAACGTAATCGCCGCCCACAGTCCAGTATTTCTGACGTTATATGAAGTTCTGTGAAATGTAAATATCGTTCAGCATATTATCTCCGAACTATTGCGCACCAGGTGAACGGCGAGAAAGACGTTTTCCCGTCCAAGTACAAGTTGGTGGCCTCCTACAACTGGAGCAACACCTCTATTAGTGGGCACCCCCACATCATCACCCCTGGCGCGCCGCGCGAGTACGTATCTCCCGGAGTACGTGAATTTACGGTTGCGAAGGATTCTGGAGATTCGTTGATCGACGAAAATGGAAGCAAGATGGCCGGGTTTAGCCCCGTCGAACCTCTTTTCCACTCCTTGGACGTATGTTCTCCTGATTTCGACATGGATACTGTCGACGTTGTCACGGACAGGAACAATCTACGCAAGCTACTCAAGTTCTGCGGAAGCCCCGGCGACACGTGAGATACGCTTATATAGCAATTGTGCATTGCATCGACAATCCACAGGAAAGGAGGCTTGGTTGGTTGTTGTCTGGATTCCTCCGCCGTTAACCCCTTTACCACTGGAAACCCGTTATGGGGACAGCATTACTTGGATTTAGTACAGGGAGTGGATTGGGGGCTTTTAAAGGGTTAAGGCAGTATTAATTATGGTTTAATGTAAGTGAAATGGAGCTGCTTCAGCTGATGGAGAATGCATATCTCGCCCGGTGCCAAGGTCGTCATTTGTGAACAGTTACATATACTCCGTATATTCGGTGTATATTACAAAAATATATATACAAACCAGATGTGAGATCGACGATTTTGTCGAAACTCATCTTTGCAAGCAGTGTGTGATACTACGATTGCCCGTATTAAATTGCGGGTTTTGTGTCCTCATTAAGGATATGGGATGGCGATCTCCCCTTAGAAGTACACTGTAGTAGCTATCAGGGTCAACGGGGTGATGTTAGTCAGTCTGCGTGCGGAAACTATAAACCTGTTTTTCTGCGGTACAAAATCTGACCGCTGTGCAAGGATGGGCATCAGCTTATCGTGTGTATGCTGTAATTCGTATAACCGGGGAGGGGGGGTCGG